>NZ_POUC01000479.1 GCF_002891435.1 Streptomyces cahuitamycinicus | reverse complement strand
GATCCCGACAAGCCGCTCATCGAGGACCTGTCGCTGAAGGTCGAGCCCGGGCAGACGGTGGCCATCGTCGGCCCGACGGGCGCCGGCAAGACGACACTGGTGAACCTGCTGATGCGGTTCTACGACGCCCCCGGCACCCGCATCTGCTTCGAGGCGCAGGTCATGGACTGGTCAGACGACGTGGCCTACTCGGTGCACGACGTGGAGGACGGCCTGCACGCCGGTCACATCGACCCGAACTGTCTGCACGCCGACCCCGAGCGCCGGGACGTCTTCCAGGTCGCCCTCGGCCGGTACGTCCCCGCCGGCACCGACCCCGCCGAACTCGCCGAGGCGCTGGACCGGCTGCTCGCCCAGGAGTGGTGGCCGCACGGCTACGACGGCACCGCCGTCGCCCAGGCCCGCCTCAAGGACGCCACCAGCCAGCTCATCGGCCGCTTCTGCCTGGCCGCCGAGACCGCGACCCGCACCGCCTACGGGGCCGGGCGGCTCACCCGCTACGCCGCCGAGCTGGTCGTCCCGCGCGAGACCCGGATGGAGTGCGCCGTCCTCAAGGCCGTCGCCGACCTCTACGTCATGCAGCGCGCCGAGCAGGAGCGGCTGCGCGCCGACCAGCGGATCGTCGTCGCCGAACTGGCCGAGGCGCTCACCGCCCGCGCTCCGGACGGCCTGGACCCGCAGTTCCGCGCCCTGTTCGACCAGGCGGCGGACGACAGGGCGCGCAAGCGGGTGATCGTCGACCAGATCGCCTCCCTCACCGACACCTCCGCCCGTTCGCTTCACGTCCGTCTGACGGGGCAGGCATGAGACTGACGCGATGGGCGGGGCGCGAGCACCCTCCCATGTGACCCTCCGTGGCCTGATCGGGTCACTCCCTCTTCCCGCACCACGCTCCGTGCGGGACGCTCGCAAGTGGCGACACCCTTACGAGGAGGCATCAAGTGGTCGACGCGGATCAGACATTCGTCATCGTCGGAGGCGGACTGGCCGGCGCCAAGGCGGCGGAGACGCTCCGCGCGGAGGGCTTCACCGGCCGCGTGATACTGATCTGCGACGAACGCGACCACCCCTACGAGCGCCCGCCCCTGTCCAAGGGCTACCTCCTCGGCAAGGAGGAACGCGACAGCGTCTTCGTGCACGAACCCGCCTGGTACGCGGCCAACTACATCGAGCTCCACCTCGGCCAGACCGTCGACGCGATCGACCGTGCGGCGAAGACGGTCCGCTTCGGCGAGGACGGCACCGTCGTCCGCTACGACAAGCTGCTCCTGGCGACCGGCGCCGAGCCCCGCCGCCTCGACGTGCCGGGCACGGACCTGGCGGGCGTGCACCACCTGCGCCGTCTCGCCCACGCCGAGCGCCTCAAACAGGTCCTGACCAACCTCGGCCGGGACAACGGCCACCTCGTGATCGCCGGTGCCGGCTGGATCGGCCTGGAGGTCGCCGCGGCGGCCCGCGAGTACGGCGCGGAGGTCACGGTCGTCGAACACGGGCCGACGCCGCTGCACGGCGTGCTCGGCCCGGAGCTCGGCGGGCTCTTCGCCGACCTGCACCGCGAGCACGGGGTGCGCTTCCACTTCGGCAGGCGGCTGACGGAGATCGTCGGCCAGGACGGCATGGTCCTCGCGGCCCGCACGGACGACGGCGAGGAGCACCCGGCGCACGACGTGCTGGCGGCGATCGGCGCGGCCCCGCGCACCCACCTGGCGGAGGCGGCCGGCCTGGAGATCGCCGACCGGGCCCACGGCGGCGGCATCGTCGTCGACGAGCGGCTGCGCACCTCCGACCCGGACGTGTACGCGGCCGGCGACGTCGTCTCCTTCCCGCACCCCCTCTTCGGCACCCGGGTACGGGTCGAGCACTGGGCCAACGCCCTCAACGGCGGCCCGGCGGCCGCACGCTCCATGCTGGACCAGGACGTGACGTACGACCGGGTGCCCTACTTCTTCTCCGACCAGTACGACCTGGGCATGGAGTACTCCGGCTGGGCGCCCGCGGGCGCTTACGACCAGGTCGTGATCCGCGGGGACGCCGGCAAGCGCGAGTTCATCGCGTTCTGGGTGAAGGACAGCAGGGTCCTGGCCGGGATGAACGTGAACGTGTGGGACGTCACGGACCAGATCCAGCGCCTCGTTCGCTCCAGGGCCCGGGTGGACACGGAGTCGCTGGCGGACCCGCACGTTCCGCTGGAAAGCCTCGCACCGTAGGTGTCAGTCCGCCCCCGTAGACTTCACGCGTGGCAGGACGGATCAACGACGAGGACGTGAAGGCGGTACGGGACGCGGTCCCGATCGACGCCGTGGTGTCCGAGTACCTCCAGCTGCGCAACGCGGGCGGCGGGAACCTGAAGGGACTCTGCCCGTTCCACGACGAGAAGTCGCCCTCCTTCCAGGTCAGCCCGAGCAAGGGGTTCTTCCACTGCTTCGGCTGCCAGGAGGGCGGCGACACCATCACGTTCGTGATGAAGATCGACCACCTCTCCTTCTCGGAGGCGGTCGAGCGCCTGGCCGGCCAGGCGGGCATCACCCTGCGCTACGAGGAGGGCGGCTACAACCCCTCCCACCAGCGCGGTGAGCGGATCCGCCTGGTCGAGGCCCACAAGATCGCCGCCGACTGGTACACGGAGCAGCTCGCGACCAGCCCGGAGGCCGACACCGGCCGCCAGTTCCTCGCCGAGCGCGGCTTCGACCAGGCCGCCGCCCAGCACTTCTCCGTCGGCTACAGCCCCCAGGGCTGGGACCACCTCACGAAGTACCTCCGCGGCAAGGGCTTCACGGACAAGGAGATCCTCCTCTCCGGCCTCGCCCAGGAGGGCCGCCGCGGCCCCATCGACCGCTTCCGCGGTCGGCTGATGTGGCCCATCCGCGACATCGGCGGCGAGGTCGTCGGCTTCGGCGCCCGCAAGCTGTACGAGGCGGACAACGGCCCCAAGTACCTCAACACGCCCGACACGGCGATCTACAGGAAGTCCCAGGTCCTCTACGGCATCGACCTGGCGAAGAAGGACATCGCCAAGGCGTCCCGCGCGGTCGTCGTCGAGGGCTACACGGACGTCATGGCCTGCCACCTCGCCGGTGTGACGACCGCCATCGCCACCTGCGGCACCGCCTTCGGCGGCGACCACATCAAGATCCTCCGCCGGCTGCTCATGGACAACGGCTCGGCCCGCGTCATCTTCACCTTCGACGGCGACGCCGCCGGCCAGAAGGCGGCCCTGCGCGCCTTCGAGGACGACCAGAAGTTCGCCGCCGAGACGTACATCGCCATCGCCCCGGACGGCATGGACCCCTGCGACCTGCGTCTGGCCAAGGGCGACGAGGCCGTCGCCGACCTGGTCGAGCCCCGCACCCCGCTCTTCGAGTTCGCGCTGCGCCAGATCGTGAGCCGCTACGACCTCGAGACGCCTGCGGGCCGCGCGTCCGCGCTGGACGAGGCCGCCCCGATCGTCGCCCGCATCAAGAACAGCGGCGCCCAGCACGAGGTCGCCGTCCAGCTCGCCGGCATGCTCGGCATCCTCGACACCCAGTTCGTGGTCAAGCGCGTGGCCCAGCTGGCCCGCTGGGCCCGCGACCGCGGTGGCAAGGGCCCGGCCCCGGAGCGGCAGCACCAGGGCCGGCAGTACGCCGGCCCGTCCCAGCCGGCCACCTCCCGGGGCCCGGCCCTCAACCTCCGCAACCCCGTCTTCGCCACCGAGCGGGAACTCCTCAAACTCGCCCTCCAGCGCCCCGAGCTGGTCTCCCCGGCCTTCGACGCCTACGGCGTGGACGAGTTCACCGCCCCGCCCTACGCCGCCGTCCGCCAGGCCATCCAGGACGCCGGCGGCGCCGAACCGGGCGTCGCCGATCCGCAGGACTACCTGGTCAGGGTCCGCGAGGCCGCCCCCGACGACGCCGTCCGCGCGACGGTGACCGAACTGGCCGTCGAGGCGATCATGCTGCACAAGGGCGTGAAGGGAGTCGACGAGGTCTACGCGGGCGCCCAGTTGGTGACCGTCCGCCGCCGGGCCGTCGAGCGCCGCATCCGCGACATCACGGGCCGGCTCACCCGCCTCGGCACCCACGGCGACCCGGCCGAGCTCGCCGCCGTGCAGAACGAACTGTGGGTCCTCCAGCAGTACGACCAGTCCCTCCGGGAGCACGGCGCCGCCGCGCTCTGAAGTCACCGCGCGGTCACGGACGGGAAGCAAAAAGTCATCGCACGCCCCTCGTGGCGACGATGTGTCTTACCCCACACTGGTTCCGGTGCCTGAGTCCTCGGAGCGCGGCCGATCCGTCACCGACGGGTCCAGACCCCCGCGGTTCCGCTCATCCCGTACGGGACGGAAAGCGGCGAGGCCGTCGACTCCGCCCCCGAAGTACCGCTGCCGTACCCCCTGGCAGCGATCATCCTGGAGGTCGCCCCCGTGCAGACCCAGACCCTCACCCAGACCGACGCCGGTGCCGCCCCCGGCGCCGATGGGACCGCGCCGGACGCGGAGGCCGACGCCCTGTCCGCGGTCCCGGCGCAGAGCCGAGCCGTGCACCACCCCGAGGCGGAACCGGAGCCGGAGGAGCCGCCCGCCGGTGCCGTCGAGCCGGCCGAGGTCCCCGAAGCCGTCGAACCGCCGCCCCCGCGCACCGAGGCCGGCAGCCCCTCCTCGGACCTGTTCCGCCAGTACCTGCGGGAGATCGGCCGCATTCCCCTGCTGACCGCCGCCGAGGAGGTCGAGCTCTCCCGCCGTGTCGAGGCGGGCCTGTTCGCCGAGGAGAAGCTGCGGCTCGCCCCCGACCTGGACAGCCGGCTCGCCCTGGACCTGGACCGGCTCGTCGTCATGGGCCGCATGGCCAAGCGCCGCCTCATCGAGGCGAACCTGCGCCTGGTCGTGTCGGTGGCCAAGCGCTACGTCGGCCGCGGCCTGACCATGCTCGACCTCGTCCAGGAGGGCAACCTCGGCCTCATCAGGGCCGTCGAGAAGTTCGACTACGCCCGCGGCTACAAGTTCTCCACGTACGCCACGTGGTGGATCCGCCAGGCCATGTCCCGCGCCCTGGCCGACCAGGCCCGCACGATACGGGTCCCGGTCCATGTCGTGGAGCTCATCAACCGGGTCGTCCGCGTCCAGCGCCGCATGCTCCAGGAGCGGGGCTACGAGCCGACGCCGGAGGAGGTCGCGGCCCACCTGGACCTCGCACCGGAGCGGGTCAGCGAGGTCCTGCGCCTCGCCCAGGAGCCGGTGTCGCTGCACGCACCCGTCGGCGAGGAGGACGACGTCGCCCTCGGCGACCTCATCGAGGACGGCGACGCGGCCAGCCCCGTCGAGTCGGCGGCGTTCCTGCTGCTCAGGGAGCACCTGGAGGCGGTCCTGTCGACGCTGGGGGAGCGGGAGCGGAAGGTGGTCCAACTCCGTTACGGGCTGGCGGACGGCCGCCCCCGCACGCTGGAGGAGATAGGCCGCATCTTCGGCGTGACGAGGGAGCGGATACGGCAGATCGAGTCCAAGACCCTCAACAAGCTGCGGGATCACGCATGCGCGGACCAGCTGAGGGGCTATCTGGACTGATGCCGTCCGCGGCCCGGTGGGGGCGGGCCGCGCAGTTCCCCGCGCCCCTGAAGGGACGTCAGCCGCCCCGGGACCCCACTCGGC
>NZ_POUC01000478.1 GCF_002891435.1 Streptomyces cahuitamycinicus | reverse complement strand
CTCCTACCCACCCCCCGAGCCGCCCCACGGATCCGGCGCCGGAAACGGCAACGGCCATGGTGACGGCCATGATTCCGCCGCCGGAGGCGGGCAGGGGCAAGCCATGCGGCAGGGCCCCGGCCCCGGATACGGGCGCGACGGGCGATTCGGCCCCTCGGGCCGCGGTGAGTACGGACCGGGCTTCGGTGACGGCCCGGGTACCGGTTCGCACGGTGGTCATGACGCTCCAACGGGCGGTCCGGGTCCCGGCCACGGCCCCGGCCCCGGTCGTGGGCACAGTGGCGGACCCGGTGGCGGGCCTGGTGGCGGACCCGGTGGCGGGCCTGGTGGCGGGCCCGGTGGCGGGCCTAGCGGCGACGGGCATGGCCACGGTGCCGGTGCCGGGAACGGCCATGGCGGAGGCGACCGGCACGGGCACGGTGGCGCTGACGGGAACGGTCATGGCGGAGATGACGGGCACGGCTCCGCCCCTGGTGGCGGCCACGGGCATTCGCACAGCCACGGCCCGGCCACGCCCGTCTCCATGCATCTGCGCAAGGTCATCGCGGCGGTCCTGATCCCGTTCGCCGCGGCGGTGCTGGTCGGTCTCGCCGTTCTGTGGCCGGGCGGCGCCCCGGCTCACGAACGCACCGGCGTCGGCTTCGACCGGCAGACGCAGGATGCCACGGTCACCAAGGTGGTCGAGGTGAGCTGCAAGGAGGCCGGCGCTTCGGGCGTTCCGCCGACCGGCGACACCTCCACCGCTGAGGGTTCCTCCGCGGTGCAGCAGGAGAAGGGCACCTGCAAGCGGGCGACGATCCGGGTCGACAGCGGGGACGACAAGGGCCGTACGTTCACCGAGATCGTCCAGCCCGACCAGTCCCGCCAGCTGCAAGAGGGCCAGAAGGTCGTCGTCGCCTACGAGCCTTCGGCGCCGAAGGACCTGCAGTACTCGGTCACCGACGTCAACCGTCGGCTGCCCATGGCGTTGCTCGCCGGCATCTTCGCCGTCGCCGTCGTGGTCGTCGGTCGGCTGCGGGGGGTCATGGCACTGGTCGCGCTGGCCATCAGCTTCATGGTGCTGAACTTCTTCATCCTGCCCGCGATCCTGCAGGGCTCGAATCCGCTGGTCGTGGCGGTGGTGGGCGCGAGTGCCATCATGCTCATCGCCCTCTACCTCTGTCATGGTCTGTCCGCCCGGACATCCGTGGCGGTGCTGGGCACCCTCATCTCGTTGTTGCTGATCGGCATCCTCGGCTCGGTCTTCATCGACTGGGCCGCGCTCACCGGCAACACCGACGACAACACCGGTTTGATTCACGGCCTTTACCCGACGATCGACATGAGCGGTCTGCTGCTCGCCGGCATCATCATCGGCTCGCTGGGCGTGCTCGACGACGTGACGGTCACCCAGACCTCAGCGGTCTGGGAGCTGCACGAGGCCAATCCGTCGATGGGGTGGCGCGGGCTCTACCGCGCGGGCATCCGGATCGGCCGCGATCACATCGCCTCGGTCGTCAACACGCTCGTCCTCGCTTACGCGGGTGCCGCGCTGCCGTTGCTGCTGTTGTTCTCGATCGCGCAGAGCAGTGTGGGGACGGTCGCCAACAGCGAGCTGGTCGCGGAGGAGATCGTGCGCACGCTGGTCGGTTCGATCGGCCTGGTCGCCTCGGTGCCGGTCACCACGGCCCTGGCGGCGCTGGTGGTCTCGGCCGACCGGCCAGGCACGGAGCCCGCCATTGAGGCCCCTGTGGTCCCGGCGCGCGGGGGGAGGGGCCGGCGCCGCAAGCGCTGACGCCTCTGCGCCCGCGGACGCCTGCGAAGGCCTGGGCCCCGGCGTCCGGCGCGGGGCCTGGACTCCCAAGGCGCGGCGGCTGGATTCAAGGCACGGCGCCCCGGCCCTCGGCGCGGCGCCCAGCCCTCGGCATAGCGCCCCGGCGACGGCGTGGCGCCCGGCTTCCGGCTTGTTGACCGCAAGCGTCTCGGCCCGGCCTCGTGGGACCGCGAGGAGATCGCCCGGCATACGAAGATCGCAGGAAGAAGGGTTCCTTTGCAGCTCGGCGACACCCGGTGAAGCGTTACTCCACCGTGCCGCCGGTCCCATGTCTCAACCAGCGCCCTGCTCGGCGAGGATGCGGTCCAGGGCCTCGTCGAGGTGCGCGTCGAAGTCGGCGAGCGAGCCCTCCTGGCCCAGCGGCACCAGCTTGTCCGTACGGTCCAGGAAAGCGACGAGCGGTGCGGTCGACGACCGGAACACCGCCTGGTCGCTGCCCACCTGAAGCCGGATCAACACCTCGCCCAGCGCATCGGGTTCGACGGGCGTGACCCGCACATCGCCCTCCCCGCACGGCCGGCCGACGCCGTCGATCAGCAACTCCCGCCCGAAAGCCCATGTCACCGGGGCATCACCGGGCAAGTGAAAAGTCAGCCGGACGGCATAGGGATCACTGGACTCATAGCGCAGCTCCACCGGAATGCGGAAGGAGAGCTCCTCGGACACGAGAAAGCTCATCATGACCTCTGCTTGTACGGACTCGCGCATCGATAACCCCGTCATTCGCCGTGACTGGCCGGGAACGAACCTCTGACACTTGGTGGAATCTTGCTGAACGTACACAGCAGATCACAAGGAGTGAGTTTTCACATACTGATAGAGAGCGCGAGCGAGCCGAGCAGACGCCCGATCTCGGTCTGCAACTGACGGGCCGCGGGGAGCAGCCGGTCGGCCTGGTGTGCGGGCAGTGAGATGGCCATCGTCGCGGCCGTGGTGCCGAGAGTGAGGGGAATCGCGGCGCACACCGCACCCAGGGCGTACTCCTGACGCTCGGTCACGGGTTCCATCCGCCGGATCCGCTCCAGACGCCGGAGCAGACTGTGGTTGTCGCGCACCGTATAGGGCGTGAGGGGCTGCACCGGGTAGCGGTCGAGGTGGTCACGGCGTGCTTCCTCGTCCAGCTGGGACAGCAGGCACTGCCCGATGGCGTGCGCGTGGCCGGTCTCGCGGAAGTCTGCCCACTCCTCGACCGCCGGGTTTCCCGGGGTGTCGGAGACGCACATGACCTCGATCTCACCCTCGCGGTACACCGCGTAGTACACGGGCACGCCCAGGACGTCCCGCCAGTGCGCGAGCGCGTCGACGACCGTGCTGCGACGTTTCTGCCGCGCCCCGCTGCTGCTCAGCCGCTCGGCCGCCTCACCGAGGAAGAACAGGCCCTTGTCCCGCCGCAGATAGCCCTCGTGCACGAGCGTGCGCAGCAGGTGATACGTCGTGGGCAGCGCCAACCCGGTCTCACGGGCCAGTTGTTTGGCCGGGGCCCCGTACTCGTGTACGGCGACGGTCTCCAGCAGACGCATCGCGCGCTGCACGGATCCGATGAGGGTCGGCGGTGGCGGCGGTGTGGAAGGTGGCGTTGGCCCGGGCGGCGCCGCCGAGCGCGGTTGCGCGGGGACGGTGTGGAGCTGGACGGGTGCGGTGTCAGCCGGGACCAAGGGTCTCTCCCGAAGCGCGAGGGGGCAGACCGTGCGGAGGAACACGGGTGGGGGTGAATGCCGCTCGCGGGGAAGTCCCCGCGTCGAGTTCCGGACTCTATTCGTCTGCCACCGCATACAGACCGCCCGGACGGGAAACTTCCCTCGCCCGAGGGAACGGGTGATTCCAGGTGTTTCCCGCTACCCCCACCGGTTCCCCACCGGTCTCACCAGTCGCTGCGCGACGTGGAGCTCGACGTGAACTTCCGTACGACGTAGATCAGTCCACCGACCAGTGCCACGAAGACCAGCACCTTGAAGAGCAGTCCGATGACGAAGCCGACGACACTGGCGATCAGCCCGCCGAACACGACCAGGGCGATGACCGGCACCGCGATCCACTTCACCCACCACGGCAGTCCCGTGAAGATCTCTCGCATCGCCCTCGTCCTTACCTTCCCACCCGTTCGAGTGCCGGGCCCTGTCGGTCCTTCTGGATCTCTGATGTCCTGCACTCGATGCTAGGTCCGGGAGGGGGCGAACGGGGGCCTCGCGCCCCTTGTCCTCCCCTGACCGATCCCCTAGGGAACCCCGAGGCGGTCCGTCATCGCTCGGGCGGAGAGAAGACCACCAGTACCCTCAGGTCCTCGGTGATGTGGTGGAACTTGTGTGCGACGCCCGCCGGCACGTAGATCACGCTGCCGCGCGCCACCTGGGTCGTCTCCAGGCCGACGGTGATCGCGGCACGGCCGCTCACAACGAAGTAGACCTCGTCCTGATTGTGCGGCTTCTGTGGATCCTGTTCGCCCGCGTCCAGGGCGTACAGACCGACCGACATGTTCTGCTCCCGCAGAAACTGCAGGTAGGCGCCCTCGTTGGCGGCGCGCTCCGCCTCCAGTTCATCCAGCCGGAATGCCTTCATCGCCTTGTCCGCCCCTGCCTCTTGTGCCCGTGTCCGATCAGGTCTGCCACGATCAGACACATGAAGAATTTCGTAGTCAAGACGGTCGCCAACGCGGGTGCCCTGGCGGTCGCCGTATGGCTGCTCGACAAGATCACCCTGACGGGTGACAGCACGGGCAAGAAGATCGGCACCCTGATCATTGTGGCGCTGCTCTTCGGCGTGGTGAACTTCCTGGTCAAGCCGCTGGTCAAGCTCCTCAGCCTGCCGCTTCTGATACTGACGCTCGGCCTGTTCACGCTGGTCGTCAACGCGCTGATGCTGCTTCTCACCTCGTGGCTGGCGGACAAGCTCGACGTGAGCTTCCACGTGGAGGGCTTCTGGACGGCCGTTCTGGGCGGCCTGATCATCTCGGTCGTCTCCTGGGCGCTGCACGTCGTCCTGCCCGACGGGGACTGAGCAGACATGACGTACCGCGTCTGCTTCGTGTGCACGGGCAACATCTGCCGGTCCCCGATGGCCGAGATCGTCTTCCGTGCACGCGTGGCGGACGCCGGTCTCGGCGAGCTGATGGAGGTTGACAGCGCCGGCACGGGCGGCTGGCACGAGGGCGACGGCGCCGACCCGCGCACGGTGGCCGTCCTGGAGGACAACGGCTACGCCGGTGGCCACACGGCCCGGCAGTTCCGGCCGTCCTGGTTCTCCCGCCTCGACCTGGTGATCGCCCTCGACTCCGGCCACCTCGGAGCGCTGCGCCGCCTCGCGCCGACGGAGCAGGATGCCCAGAAGGTACGGCTGCTGCGTTCGTACGATCCTGCCGCCGGCTACGACCTCGCCGTACCGGACCCCTACTACGGGGGCATGGACGGCTTCGAGGAGTGCCTTGAGATGGTGGAGGCGGCGAGCACCGGTCTGCTCGCCGCCGTGCGAAGGGACGTGGAGGGACGGGCGGCATGAGCGAATCCGCGAAGGACGACGCGGGCGGGGCGACGGGTGAGCCGGCCCGGGTGATCCGCCACACGGCACCGGCGGCGGACGCGGGCGAGGTGAAGGGTGCCGCGAGCCGGGTGACCGGTGCGGCGGGTGGAGTGACGGATGCTGTGGACGAGGTGACGAACGCCGTGAGCGGGTTGACGGGTGCCGCCGGCGAGACGGCGAACGCTGCGGACAGGGCGACTGGCACCGTCGACGAGGTGACGGGCACCGCGGGACGGGCAACCGCGAAGACCGGTGACGGCACGCGCGCGGTGCGGGCCGGACTGCCCGAGCCGGTCAAGTACGAGCCCACCC
>NZ_POUC01000477.1 GCF_002891435.1 Streptomyces cahuitamycinicus | reverse complement strand
GGGTGGGGCACGCCTCCGCCCCCTGGCCTCACCGCCAGGGCGTCACTGCCAGGGGGGCACTGCCAAGGCGTCACTGTCAGGGCGTCACCGCCCCGTCCCGACCACCCTCCCGTACTGCTCCCGGACCTCCCGGTACCGCAGCAGTTCCGCCGCCACCGGATCCAGTACCCGGGCCCTGCCGCATCCGGCCGCCGCCTCCCGCAACCGGCGTTCCGCCTCCAGGCCGTAGCGTCTGGCCGGGCCGCGGGCCGCCATCCGGCAGCTCCACTCGATGAGCGGTCCGCCGACGATGCCGATCACCATCAGCAGCACCGGCACTCCCAGGTTCGGCGCCATGACCCCGATGATCTGGCATAGCAGCCACAGCCCGCCCAGGAACTGCAGGATCGTCATGCACGCCTGGGTGAGGACGGCCACCGGCCACCATCCCGGGCGCGGTGGCCGCCCCGAGGGCACGCCCGCCCGCGCGGTCAGCTCGTCCAGCGCCTCGGGCAGCCCCTGTGAGCCGCGGACGGCCGCCTCGCGCACGGCTTGCGCCCAGGGCGCCGGCAGCCCGGCCGACGCCCGGTCGGCCACGGTCCGTACCGCCTGCTCGACCCGCTGACGTGCGGTCGCCTCTTCATCGGCCTGCGTGCGCGAGGGGAGCCGGCCCGTGGTGGGTTCCCCTCGGTCCTGGTACCAGCGCCACAGCCGCAGCCAGGGCGTACCGCAGGCGCGGTTGGCGTTGCGCAGCCACGCGCGCTCGGCCGCCTCGCCCGCCGCCGTGGCGCCCACCGCGTCCGCGAGCCGGTCGGAGAACTCCTCCCGGGCCTGTTCGCTGAGTCCGGTCCGCCGCTGGGTGGCGTAGACGGGCCACAGCCGCGCCGCGGCGATGTCCACGTCGGCCGAGATCCGGCGGTTCGGCGCCCCGCGCTCCGAGACGAACTGGCCCAGTGCCTCGCGCAGTTCCCCGAGTCCGTCCCCCGTGAGCGCGGACAGCGCGAGCACGGTCGTGCCCGGTTCGCCGTACTCCCCGAGAGCGATGCCGTCCTCGTCGAGGAGCCGCCGCAGATCGTCGAGGACCTGCTCGGCGGCCTCTCCTGGCAGCCGGTCGATCTGGTTGAGGACGACGAACATGACCTCGGCGTGGGCCGCCATCGGCCGCAGATAGCGCTCGTGGAGGACGGCGTCGGCGTACTTCTCCGGGTCGACGACCCAGATGACCGCGTCGACGAGCCCCAGGATGCGGTCCACGTGCCTGCGGTGCTGTACGGCCGCGGAGTCGTGGTCGGGCAGGTCGATCAGGACGAGTCCGCGCAGTGGTGACTCGCCGTCCCCGGTCGGCAACGGCCGGCGGCGCAGCCGGGGCGGGATCCCGAGCCGTTCGATGAGGCCGGCCGCTCCGTCGCTCCAACTGCACGCGATGGGCGCGGCGGTGGTGGGACGGCGCACGCCCGTCTCCGAGATGGTCACCCCGGCGAGCGCGTTGAACAGTTGCGACTTGCCGCTGCCGGTGGCGCCCGCGATGGCGACGACCGTGTGCTGTCCGGAGAGCCTGCGCCGCGCGGACGCCTCGTCGAGTACCCGGCCGGCCCCCGAGAGCGTCCTGCTGTCGAGCCGGGTGCGGGAGAGCCCCACGAGTTCGCGCAGGGCCTCCAGCCGCGAGCGCAGCGACTCCTCGTACACCAGCGGGGTCACCGTCGGCGGGACGGCGGAGCGGTTGTCCGTCATGGGGAACCTGTCTCCTTCGGCTGTCTCGGCGACCCGGCGCGCGATGAGTCCGTCGTCCCAGGTCTCGGTGGAGTCGGTACGTGTCGCGCGCTCGCCGTGTGGGGCAGTCCGGCCGGCGGCGCCGCCCCGCTTGTGGGCGTCGTCCGGCCGATCGGTGTGCTCGGTGGGGTCCTGGTCAGTGACAGCGGTCACCGGTCACCTCTCCTTCTGCAGTACGGACAGCGCGGCGATGAGCTCGGCCTGGGGCTCGGGGTGGACGTCGAGCGCGTCGAGCGGGGCGAGCCGGCGCTCGCGTTCGGCGTGCATGACCCGGTCCACGTGCTCCGTGAGCAGCCGCCCGGCCCGGTCGCGCAGCCGCAGCGCGCCATGGGCGCCGATCCGCTCGGCGAGGCCCTCCCCGGCCATCCGGCCCCGACGGCCGCCCAGCAGGGAGGTGGCGACCAGGGCGGCGACCAGCTCGGGGTCGGGCGCGAGATTGCGGTCGAGTTCGCTTACCTCGTCCTCGGCGTGCTCCTCGAGCTCGCGCCGCCACCGCCGCACGGCGAGCCCGATGCGGTGCTCGGCGTTGTCCGCGCCGGAGTCACGTGCGGCGAGTTCCGGGGCTGCGGAGGCCGGTTCGCGCCGCCAGGCGTCGTCGACGCGCTCGTCGGCGGCGGTGACGGCACACACCAGC
This sequence comes from Streptomyces cahuitamycinicus, assembly GCF_002891435.1. Lineage (GTDB taxonomy): Bacteria > Actinomycetota > Actinomycetes > Streptomycetales > Streptomycetaceae > Streptomyces > Streptomyces cahuitamycinicus. The sequence goes on along the minus strand of NZ_POUC01000477.1, from coordinate 3,256 downwards.
AGCGCGCTGAGGCTCTCCACGAGCGCGTCGAGGAGTTCGGCGGCGGTGCAGTCCAGGGGGAAGGCACGCCAGCGCTTGAGCGCGTCCCCGGCGAGGACCGCCCCGCCCTGCAGCTGGCCCCGCACGCGCGTGTGTTCGCTGTCGTACGCCCCTTCGACGGCGGAGGTGAGCCGCAGTGCGGCGGCGTACTGAGCGGCGGCGGCCCCGGCCAGCTCGGGCATCCGGGACTTGAGGGAGTCGAGGACGCCGTACGCCGTACGGGCGAGGACGTGCTGGCGGGCCGCGGGGTCCTGGGCCTGGTGCACCAGCCAGGTGCGCAGCTGGGCGACGGCGGAGGCCGGCAGGAGCCCGCCGCCCCAGGCGGACTCGGGCAGTTCCGGCACGGTGAAGCGCGGCACCTCGCCGAGCCCGGCCTTGGTGAGCAGGGCCCCGTACTGCCGCGACACCTCGTTCACCACCTGGTGAGGCACCCGGTCGAGCACGGTCACGAGGGTGACGTCGTACTCCTTGGCGGTGCGCAGCATGTGCCAGGGGACGGCGTCGGCGTAGCGGGCGGCCGTGGTGACCATGACCCAGATGTCGGCGGCGCAGATGAGTTCGGCGGCCAGGACGCGGTTGTCGGCGACCAGGGAGTCGATGTCGGGCGCGTCGAGGAGGGCGAGGCCGGGCGGGAGGGTCTCGGCGGTCTCGACGCGCAGTACGCGCGCGGGGTTCTCGCCGGGGAGCAGCAGGTCGTCGGTGGAGTCCTGTTGAGGCACCCACACGCGCGTGAGGTCGGGCAGCACCCTCATCCCGCTGAACCAGTGGTGGTCCTCCGGATGGCAGACCAGCACGGGGGTGCGTGTCGTCGGCCGCAGCACGCCCGCCTCGCTGACCCGCCGTCCCACGAGGGAGTTCACGAGCGTCGATTTCCCGGCTCCGGTCGACCCGCCCACGACGGCCAGAAGCGGCGCTTCGGGGTCCCGCAACCGGGGCACCAAGTAGTCGTCGAGCTGCGCGAGGAGTTCGTCGCGGTTGGCACGCGCGCGTGGGGCCCCCGCCAGGGGCAGCGGGAAGCGTGCGGCGGCGACACGGTCGCGCAGGGCGGAAAGTGCGTCGAGCAGCTGAGGCCGTACGTCCAAGGTCACCACATGTGAAGAATGCCCAATTTTAGGGGAATTCTGAAGCATATGAGCATGTCTGCGCGCCGACGGAACATAAGGGACGGAAGGGACGACTGGGACACGGGCACACTCCAGGCATAACGAGTGCACAACACCCGATGCCTCTGACGCCAAAAGCGGTGCACGATTCGTACCTGCCTGCGATTATCAGGACCGCTTCACCGAACCTCCACATCGAGCCACGGAGGCGAAGCAACAGGGACAAGGTCGCGGGAGCCCTATCCTTGTCCCCGGCAACGTCACGGACCAGCCCACACCCGGGCCCCAAGACAGAGGCCACCACACCGGCCCCCGTAGCTCAGTGGATAGAGCAGGCGCCTTCTAAGCGCTTGGCCGCAGGTTCGAGTCCTGCCGGGGGCGCAAGTCTCCGCCCTCCCTTTGGGGAGGGCTTTTTGCTGGTCAGGATGGGTGTCGGCCGACCCGCCGAAGCCCCGGACGCCCTCTTGATGATCAAGGGTGGGCTCCGGGGCTGTCCGGCTGTTAACGGGTTTTTGCGGGTGGCCGTGTCGAATGCGTGTCGAAGTTTCTGCGGGCCGCTGGGTCAGTCGGCGAACGGCCGCTCGGGGAGATCTCCAGCAGCTTCGAGCCGCCTCTTCAGGTCGGGCAGCTGGCCCTCGACGCAGCGGGCGTAGGTCGCTAGAAGCACGGCAACGCTGTTTCCGGCCCACTCCGCCACCTGGGCGGGCGGAATCCCGTCGTTCAGCCACTTCGTCAGGCGCGTGTTCCGGTTGTCGTAGACGTGCCGACCGGTGGGCGACTCGAAGACGTGCGGGGGCAGTACGGCCTTTCGGGCATTGCGCCACGCCCGAGGAGGATGCCGCGCGACTCTCCTTGGAACAGCAGCTCACCCGGCTTGAGCTTTTCGTCCCCGATGTGCTGCCGCAGGATGCTTGTCAAGGCAGGATGCCCCGGCACAGTGCGCGTCTCGCCCCTCCGCTCGTCCTTCAGGGCGCGTTGTTCGTGGATCTCTTCCGTGTCAATCCACTGCTTTCCGACCTCAGGGGTCGCCGTGTGTCAGCAACTCACCACTCGTCGACGGCGTCGGGATCGGGTAGGACCACGTCCTCCACTCGCATCGCTACGGCTGCCTCGGACCGGGGACCGCAGTAGTACAACGTGGCGAAGAAGGCGTGAAGTCGCTCGCCGCCGCGTGGCCGGCGCCGTCCAGTCGAGGATCGCCGCCGCCTGCTCCGGGTTCAGGAGCGACCGCTTGTCCACGGCGTTCGTGGTCTTTACGGCGGCCGCCGACTCCTTGCGATGTATCCCACCGGGTGACGGCTCAGGCGCCGGGCGCCCGGTAGTCCACCTCCTGACGGACCGCCTCGTCGATCTCCTCGGCCGTCAGCAGCGCAACCGTGTTGGTGCGCACGCCACCGGCCGCCGACGTGACCAGCCCCAGGGCCGCGGCGGAGGTGTTGCCTGGCAGGTCCGCCGTGAGGTAGAAGTCCTCCTCGCCGAGTGCCCAGTACGCCGATTCGAGCCGGCCACCCATGCCCTGGACCAACCGCTCGACGACCTCACGGCGCGCGGTGCCACCCTCTTCGAGCAGGCCCTTCAGTCCGTCCACGGTCAGCTTGACCTTGAAGAGGTACTTCGGCATGGGTTCCGCCTTTCACGTCTCGCGCGGCTCTCGCGCCTGTCACATATGCCTCGGTAATCACTCTCAATCCGCATTCTCCCTACTCATCCGCGTCCGCGTCGCGAGGTCCGCCGCCATACGGCCTACGCCCCTGCCAAGGCAGGGTCAGCCCACCGACGCGCACCGCCACGAGCACGAAATCGTCGGGGCACAGTGACTCTGTCCGGCCGTCCGTGCAGTCGACGGCCACAGTCGGAGCGGGCGCGGATCGAACTCTGAAGCAGTGGTCACCAAGCCCGCCCCCCCCATTACCTTCTTCGTGGCCCCCCAATGGGGCTCCCGGCCTCTGGAGCTGGCATGACTGGTCCCCCCCTGTCGAACGCATGGCAATGCCGTTGCTTTAGTGGTCGTGCCATCGGTGGTTCAGGGTGACGACGACCGGGGAGCGGCGGTGGCTCGCGGGTTCTCCGGGGGCCTTGCTGCCGTAGCCGGTGATGCAGGAGCGGATCTTGCG
>NZ_POUC01000476.1 GCF_002891435.1 Streptomyces cahuitamycinicus | reverse complement strand
CGCTACGCCTACAACGTCGCGGGCGCCGGCTTCGACGCCGTCGTCGCGGTGGTCGACTCGGCCGGGGACACCCCGGCGCTGCACGCGCCCGACGGTCTGCTGGCCCGCCTCGCCCCGCACACCCCGCGGGTCCTCCTCGCCGTCATACCGTCGTACGCCCCCGAAAGGCCCTCCATGCTGCCCGAGCCCCTCCGCGGCCCCGCCTTCTCCTCGTACGCGCCCGAGGAGGTCGGCTGGCTGCTCCAGGACCTCTCGGACGTGACGCTGGAGGCGCCGACCGAGGAGCGCGAGGAGGCGATCCAGAGCGGCGGCGCGCACTACGCGGAGTCGCTGCCCGTGGAGTACCAGCCCAGCGAGCAGTACCAGGAGCTGTTCCACGCCGCGCTGAAGGAGTCGGCGGCCCGTATCGCCCAGGCGGCCGGCGTCGTCACCGAGACGGTCCTCGCGGAGCGGTCCCCGCGTCCCGTGCTGGTCTCCCTGGCCCGTGCCGGGACGCCCGTCGGCATCCTCATGCGCCGCTGGGCCCAGCACCGGCACGGCCTCGACCTGCCGCACTACGCCGTGTCGATCGTCCGCGGCCGGGGCATCGACGCCAACGCGCTGCGCTGGCTCGCCGAGCACCACGACCCCCGGGACGTCGTCTTCGTCGACGGCTGGACCGGCAAGGGCGCCATCACCCGCGAACTCGCCCAGGCGCTGGAGGAGTTCGAGAAGTCGGACGGCGTCACCGGCTTCAGCCCCGAGATCGCGGTCCTGGCCGACCCGGGCTCCTGCGTGAGCACCTACGGCACCCGCGAGGACTTCCTCATCCCCTCCGCCTGCCTCAACTCCACCGTCTCCGGCCTGATCTCACGGACGGTGCTGCGCGCGGACCTGGTCGGCCCGCACGACTTCCACGGCGCGAAGTTCTACCGCGAACTCGCCGCCACCGACGTCTCGGTGGCCTTCCTGGACGCCGTGTCCGCCCGCTTCCCCGAGGTCACCGACGCCGCCTGCGCCCAGGCCAAGGAACTGCTCGCGACCGACCGCTCGCCCACCTGGGAGGGCTGGGCCGCCGTCGAGCGCATCAGCGAGGAGTACGCCATCCACGACGTGAACCTCGTCAAGCCCGGCGTCGGCGAGACCACCCGGGTCATGCTGCGCCGCGTGCCCTGGAAGGTCCTTGCACGCGCCGGGGCGGGCAGCGACCTGGACCACGTACGCCTGCTGGCCGAGCAGCGCGGCGTGCCCGTCGAGGAGGTCGACGCACTGCCCTACACCTGCGTCGGCCTGATCCACCCCAAGTACACCCGGGGCGCGACCGGCGCCGACGGCAAGGCGGTGACCCGCTGATGCCCGCACTCGTCGCGAGCGACCTCGACCGCACCCTGATCTACTCCGCCGCCGCCCTGGCGCTGACCATGCCGGACCCGCGGGCCCCGCGGCTGCTGTGCGTCGAGGTGCACGAGAGCAAGCCGCTGTCCTACATGACGGAGACGGCGGCCCGGCTCCTCACCGAGCTGGGCGACGCGGCCGTGTTCGTGCCGACGACGACCCGGACGCGCAAGCAGTACCAGCGCATCAACCTGCCGGGTCCGCAGCCCACGTACGCGATCTGCGCGAACGGCGGCCACCTCCTGGTGGACGGCGTCTCCGACGCCGACTGGCACGCGCGGGTCACCGCACGGCTGGCCGATCAGTGCGCGCCCCTGGCCGAGGTGCAGGAGCACCTGCTGAGGGCCGCCGACCCGGTCTGGGTGCGCAAGCACCGCGTCGCCGACGACCTGTTCGCCTACCTCGTCGTCGAGCGTGAACTGCTCGACGAGGACTGGGTGAAGGAACTCGCGGTGTGGGCGGAGAACCGCGGCTGGACCGTGTCCCTCCAGGGCCGCAAGATCTACGCCGTTCCCAAGCCGCTCACCAAGAGCGCGGCCATGCGGGAGGTCGCCCGGCGGACCGGGGCCGATCTCACGCTCGCCGCGGGTGACTCCCTGCTCGACACCGACCTGCTCCTCGCGGCGGACCAGGCTTGGCGGCCCGGCCACGGGGAGCTGGCCGACGCCGGCTTCACGGCTCCCTCGATCAGGGTGCTTCCCGACCGGGGTGTCCTGGCCGGGGAGCGGATCCTGCGGGAGTTTCTGGGGGCAGTACGGGGCGCCTGAGGACTCGGGTGTCCTGGTCGTCGTACGGGTGCGGCGCCGCGGTGGCTTGTCGCGCCCCGCGGCGGAGTCGCTGATCGCCATGGCCCCGCGCCCCTTTGGGGCGTCGCAGCAGCCGCAGGGCTATGAACACAAGGACAGCTACCGCCGCCACGGCGAGGACCACCTTGGAGTAGGTGGAGACGATGTCCGTCACCTGGTGCCAGTTGGCGCCGAGGAAGTAACCCGCGAGCACGAACGCCGTGTTCCAGATCGCGCTGCCCAGGGTGGTCAGCCCCAGGAACACCGGCAGACGCATGCGCTCCACACCCGCCGGCACGGAGATCAGGCTGCGGAAGATCGGGATCATCCGGCCGAAGAACACGGCCTTGGTGCCGTGCTTCAGGAACCACGCCTCGGTCTTCTCGATGTCCGAGACCTTCACCAGCGGCAGCCGGGCCGCGATCGCCACCGTCCGGTCACGGCCGAGCAGCGCGCCGACCCCGTACAGCGCGAGCGCGCCGATCACCGAGCCGGCCGTCGTCCACAGCAGGGCGGCGAGCAGGCTCATCCGGCCGCTGCTCGCGGCGAACCCGGCCAGCGGCAGGATCACCTCGCTGGGCAGCGGCGGGAACAGGTTCTCCAGGGCGATGGCGAGACCGGCACCCGGCGCGCCCAGCGCGTCCATCAGGTCGTTGACCCACTGCGGTCCGGCGTCCGCTGCGATGGCTGTCATGCCGCCACGTTAGGGAACCGAAGCTGAAGGACTCCTGAGGAAAGGCGTCAGCCGCAGCAGCCGCCTCCGCAGCAGCCGCCCCCACCGCCGCCCGCGCGGGGCGCCGGTGCCGGGGCGGAGGCCGATCCTCCGACCGCGACCGTGGAGAGGAGCTTCACCGAGTCCTCATGACCGGAGGGGCAGGCCGCGGGGTCGGAGGACTCCGCCATGGGACGGCTGAGTTCGAAGGTGTCGCCGCAGGTCCGGCAGCGGTACTCGTAACGAGGCATGGGGACAGGTTAATCCGCGACGGCGGAAGTACCGCCCTCCGGGATTCCGTTTGATCACTCTTGCCGTACCGGTGTGGAGGAACTGTAAAGGCCGCTGGTAACTTTCGAACGCCGCGAGGAGCCGTGAAGGCGGGGGAAACGTGAGGGCTCGCTGCCGTCGACCACGGCAGCCATGCCCTTCCGCGCGAGCACCACCGTGAGCGGGAGGGAGACACAGCCGTGTCCAAGGCTGGGCGGGAATCGGACGAGACCATGCAGTTGAAGGTTCCCGCTTCCCCGAACGCGGACGAGACCATGCTGTTGCGCGCCGTCGAGCCGGCCGCGACCGGCAGTGCGAACCCACGCGCGGCCACGACCGGCAACGCGAACCCACGCACGGCCACGACCCGCAGCGCGAACACACGCCCCGGCACGGCGCCGGAGGGCGACGGTCCCGGCAGGGCGCGCCGCCGGCGCAAGGCCCCCCGTGCCTCCCTACTGTCCCGACTCCCCGTCGCGGGCCCGGGGCTGACACGGTTCGCCGCCCGCGTCGCGTCCGACGCCCGCCGCCTCAGGCCCCGTTACCCGCACGCCGACCGCGCCGGCTGGCAGCGCTGGGCGCCCTCCTTGCGGCAGTGGCTCGGCGCCGCGCTGGCGTTCACCGGCCTGACCGTCGTCCTCCTCGGCTCCGCCTACGCCGCCACCGACATCCCGGAGAACCTCAACTCGTACGCCACCCAGCAGGACAACGTCTACTTCTGGTCCGACGGGACGCCCATGGCCCGCACCGGCTGGGTGAGGCGGCAGGCGATGCCGCTGGAGGACATCCCGGAGGACGTCCGCGACGCGGTGCTGGCGGCCGAGAACGCCAGTTTCTACAGCGACCCCGGCATATCCCTCAGCGGCCTCGCCCGCGCCCTGTGGCGCACCGTCGGCCAGGGAGACACCCAGGGCGGCTCCACCATCACGCAGCAGTACGTCAAGAACGTCTACCTCAACCAGGACCGCTCGGTCGGCCGCAAGTTCACCGAGGCCATGCTCGCCCTCAAGCTCGACAACGGGATGAGCAAGGACGACATCCTGGAGGGCTACCTCAACACGAGCTGGTTCGGCCGCGGCACCTACGGCATCCAGCGCGCCGCCCAGGCCTACTACGGCAAGGACGTCGGCGAGCTTGACGTCAGCGAGGCCGCCTTCCTCGCGTCCCTCCTCAAGGGCGCGGGGCTCTACGACCCGGCCCTGGGCGAGGCCAACCACGCCCGGGCCGTGGAGCGCTGGTCCTGGATCCTCGACCGCATGGCCGAGATCGGTACCCTGTCGGAGGCCGAACGGGCCCGGTACACGGAGTTCCCCGAACCGCTCAAGCGGGCGCCCGGGTTCGACACCGGCAAGCAGAGCGACTACCTCGTGGAACTGGCCGCCCGGTACGCCAAGAAGGCGGCACGCCTCTCGGACAAGGAGTTCGACTTCGGTGGCTTCCAGATCTACACGACCTTCGACCGCGAGCAGGAGAGCGCGCTCACCGACGCCGTGGCCGAGGCCCGGAAAAAGGCGCGGAAGAAGGACGCGGCCAAGGCGAAGTCCCTGCACTTCGGCGCCTCCTCGGTGGCCACCGACGGGCGGATCCTCGCCGTCCACGGCGGTCCCGACCACCGCACCCAGGGCTACAACGAGTCGAACGCGACCACCGTGCCCGCCGGTTCGGCCTTCCTGCCCTTCGTCTACGCCGCCGCCCTGGAGCACGGCGTGCACAAGACCCGGGACGGCGCCGCCACGGAGGTCACCCCGCAGACGCTGTACGACGGGGACGACGGCATCGCCGTCACGACGCCCGAGGGCCCCTACTGGGACCGCGGCGGCAAGCAGGTCACCTCCCACAACGACGGCGGGAAGTCGTACGGGCGGATCAGCCTGAGCCGGGCGCTGGCCCTGTCGGTGAACACGCCGTTCATGCAGCTCGGCATGGACACCGGCCTGGACCGGGTGCGGGACACCGCCCAGCGGGCCGGCCTGCTCTCCTCCAGCTTCGGCCCGCAGGTGCCCGCGATGTCCCTGGGCAGTGCCACGCCCAGCGCGATCCGCATGGCCGGCGGATACGCCACGTTCGCCGCCGCCGGCAAGCACGTCGAGCCGTACTCGGTGTCCCGCATCACCCGCAACGGCTCCGAGATCGCGCTGACGAAGCCCGCGTCCCGCCGTGCGGTGAAGGCGAATGTGGCCGCGGCGGTCCAGTCCGCCCTCACGGACGCCTTCCGCACCGCCCGCCCGGGGGCGGCCCCGGCCGTCACGGTGGCCGGGAAGCCCGCCACGGTGGCCGGGAAGCCCGTCACGGTGGCCGGGAAGGCCGGCACCACGCAGAACGACACCGCCGCCTGGTACGTCGGCACGGCCGACTCCGTGTCGACGGCCGTGGTGGCCTACCGGATCGACCTCGGCAAGAGCCTCGAACCCCTGCCGCTGGACGGGATCGCGGGCTCCCCCGACGACAGCGTCCCGTACCGCATCTTCTCCGGTGCCCGCGGCATCGGCTGACCCCCGCCCGGCACCGCCCCGCAC
>NZ_POUC01000475.1 GCF_002891435.1 Streptomyces cahuitamycinicus | reverse complement strand
CGCCCTCCCAGAGCCCGCACCACGACTTCGCCTTCAACACCCTCGCCGTACGCAACCAGGTCCGCTACACCCGCCCGGCCGTCCCGCTGGAGCCCGGCCGCATGGCGGAGACGGAGATCCTCGCCCGGCTGATTCTCGCCGTGACGGGCATGCACGGAGCCGATCCCGCCGCCGTCGACCAGATGGTCGTCGACCAGACCCTCGGCAAGGCGGTCGAGGAACCGCACTCACCCGTGCACGGCCGTGACCCCCGCGAACTCGCCACACAGCTCACCGGCGACACCGGCCCCGAGCGACGGCTGGACATGATGCTGCGCCTCGGCCCCTACGGCGACGGCTTCGGCGTACGACCGGACGGACTGAACCTTCAGAAGCTGCTCGCACACCCGCACGGCATCGACCTCGGTCCCCTACGGCCCCGGCTCCCGCAGCCGCTGAAGACCAGGAGCGGCAAGGTGGAACTGCTGCCGCAGCCGATCGCGGACGACCTGCCCCGCCTGAAGCGCGCCCTGGCCGAGCGCCCCGAGGGACTCGTCCTGGTCGGCCGCCGCCACCTGCGCTCGAACAACAGCTGGATGCACAACGTGCCCGCCCTCACCGGCGGCTCGAACCGCTGCACCCTGCACATCCACCCCGAGGACGCCGAACGGCTGGGCGTCGAGGACGGGGCCGCCGTGCGCGTGAAGGGCGCCGGGGGAGAGGTCACCGCACCCGCGGAGGTCACCGACGCGATCCGCCGGGGGGTGGTCAGCCTGCCGCACGGCTGGGGCCACAACCGTCCCGGCACCCGCCTCAGCCACGCCTCCACGGACCCCGGCGTCAACGTCAACCAGCTCCTGGACGGCCGTCTGCTCGACCCGCTGTCGGGCAACGCGGTCCTCAACGGGGTGCCGGTCGAGGTGGCCCCCGAGACGGGCCCGGAAGCGCCCTCCGTGACCGAAAAGCACACCGCCCTGACCTGAGCAAAGCTGTGACCAGCAGTTTTGCGCTTATTGCTCGCACGTCAACGTCTTGTTAACGCTGCTTGAACGCACCTAACGTCTCGGACACCGCCGGCCCTGGTGGGATGTTCAAGGGCGAACGTTAGGTATCAACTCATGCTGACCATCCTCGGCTTCGCCATGATCGCGACCTTCCTGGTCCTGATCATGATGAAGAAGATGTCGCCGATCGCGGCGCTCGTGCTGATTCCCGCGCTCTTCTGCGTGTTCGTCGGCAAGGGCGCCAAGCTCGGCGACTACGTCCTCGACGGCGTGACCGACCTCGCCCCCACCGCGGCGATGCTCATGTTCGCGATCGTCTACTTCGGCGTGATGATCGATGTCGGTCTCTTCGACCCGATCGTGCGCGGCATTCTCAAATTCTGCAAAGCCGATCCGATGCGGATCGTCGTGGGCACCGCCCTGCTCGCCGCGATCGTGTCCCTGGACGGCGACGGCTCGACGACCTTCATGATCACCGTCTCGGCGATGTACCCGCTGTACAAGCGCCTGAAGATGAGCCTGGTCGTGATGACCGGTGTCGCCGCCATGGCCAACGGCGTCATGAACACCCTCCCGTGGGGCGGCCCGACCGCCCGCGCCGCGACCGCGCTGAAGCTCGACGCCAGCGACATCTTCGTCCCGATGATCCCGGCGCTCCTGGTCGGCCTGCTCTTCGTCTTCGTCCTCTCCTACGTGCTCGGCGTGCGCGAGCGCCGGCGGCTGGGCGTGCTGACGCTGGACGAGGTGCTGGTGGAGGAGAAGGTCGAGGAGAAGGAGGCCGAGACGGTCCTCGTGGGCGCCGGCGGCTCCGGCGACGGCAAGGTCGACATGCGCAAGAGCGTCGCGGGCGGTGCCGGCTCCGGCACGGACGCCGACGAGCAGGACGACGACTTCCAGGGCCTCGACCCCCACCGCGCCACGCTGCGCCCCAAGCTGTACTGGTTCAACGCGCTGCTCACGGTCGGCCTGCTCACCGCCATGATCATGGAGCTGCTGCCGATCCCGGTGCTGTTCCTGCTCGGCGCCGCACTCGTGCTCACCGTCAACTTCCCGCACATCCCGGACCAGAAGGCCCGCATCGCCGCCCACGCCGAGAACGTCCTGAACGTCTCCGGCATGGTCTTCGCCGCCGCCGTCTTCACCGGCGTCCTCCAGGGCACCGGCATGGTCGACCACATGGCCAAGTGGATGGTGGACGTCATCCCCGCCGGCATGGGCCCGCACATGGCGCTCGTCACCGGCGTCCTCAGCCTGCCGCTCACCTACTTCATGTCGAACGACGGCTTCTACTTCGGTGTCCTGCCCGTCCTCGCCGAGGCGGGTGCCGCGCACGGTGTCTCCCCGCTGGAGATGGCCCGCGCCTCCCTCGTCGGCCAGCCGCTGCACATGTCCAGCCCGCTCGTCCCGGCCGTGTACGTCCTGGTCGGCATGGCCAAGGTGGAGTTCGGCGACCACACGAAGTTCGTCGTGAAGTGGGCCGCCCTCACCTGCCTCGTCATCCTCGGCGCGGGCATGCTGTTCGGGATCATCTGAGCCACGTTCATGGAGGACGTCATCGTGAGGCCCGGTGGGAACCGCGGCTGGCTGCTCCGCCTCGTCATCGCCTTCGGCTTCGCGCAGGGGGCGGTGTCGATGGCCCGGCCCGCCGTCTCCTACCGGGCCCTCGCGCTGGGCGCGGACGAGCGCGCGATCGGTGTGATCGCCGGTGTGTACGCCCTGCTGCCCCTCTTCGCCGCCGTCCCCCTCGGGCGCCGCACCGACCACGGCCGCTGCGCGCCCCTGCTGCCGGCCGGCGTCGTCCTCATATCCGGCGGCTGCGCCCTCAGCGGCGTCGCCGGTTCCCTGTGGACGATGGCCCTGTGGAGCGGGGTGATGGGCCTCGGGCACCTGTGCTTCGTCATCGGCTCCCAGTCCCTCGTCGCCCGCCAGTCCGCGCCGCACGAACAGGACCGCAACTTCGGGCACTTCACCATCGGTGCGGCCCTCGGTCAGCTGGTCGGCCCGATCGCCGCGGGCGCGCTGATCGGCGGCGAGGACATGGCCGGCAGCAGCGCGCTCGCCCTGCTCGTGGCGGGCGCCACGGCGGCGGTGGCGTTCACCTCGCTGTGGCGCATCGAGCACCGCCGTACGGCGCCCACGTCCCGCGCGGACCGGGGCGACCGGGTCCCGGTCCGGGGCATCCTGCGCACCCGGGGGGTGCCCGCGGGCATCTTCATCAGCCTCGCCGTGCTGTCCGCGACCGACATCCTGACCGCCTACCTCCCGGTGGTCGGGGAGCACCGGGGTATCGCGCCGTCCGTGATCGGCATCCTGCTCAGCCTGCGCGCGGCGGCCACGATCGCCTGCCGCCTGGTGCTGACGCCCCTGCTGCGGCTGCTCGGGCGGACGCTGCTGCTGACGGTCACCTGTCTGCTGGCGGCCCTGCTCTGCGCGGGCATCGCCCTGCCGGTGCCGGTGTGGGCGCTGGGACTGCTGCTCGCCGCGCTGGGCTTCTGCCTCGGGGTCGGCCAGCCGCTGTCCATGACGACGGTCGTCCAGGCAGCCCCCGACGAAGCCAGGTCCACGGCCCTGGCCCTGCGCCTGACCGGCAACCGGCTCGGCCAGGTGGCCGCGCCCGCCGCGGCCGGGCTGATCGCCGGAGTCGCCGGTGTGGCGGCGCCGTTCGTGATGCTGGGAGTGCTGTTGCTGCTGTCGTCCGGCGTCGCCGTACGGTCACGGAGTGAACCGGGGGAACCGGGGGAGCCGGGGGAGCGGGTGCCGGTGCCGGAGCCGGAGGCTGATGGTGAGGTCCGCGGTGCGCGAAGAGGCTTCCGGTGCCGGGTGCCGCTGCGCCGGAAGAGCGGTATCTGACGCGTCGTAGGGCGGTGCTGCGCCCTTTTCAGTACCGAGATGACAGAGAGTCCGGTACGAGGTGTCTGTATGTAAATCATCCGACTTAGGGCATGTTCATGCCCGTCATGCCCGTCATGCCCCTTGCCCGTCGTGCCGGCACCCGCGCCGCCGTCGTCGCCGCCCTCGCCCTCGCAGGGGCCACCCTGAGCGGGTGTCCGCCGTAGCCGCTCCCGCGCCGGGGGACAACGGAGACGTCAAGATCCACGCCAGCACGACGGCCTCGGACAACCAGCGCAACGATCCGAAGGTCTGCGACTTCTACCTCGCCGTGTTCAACTTCGACTAGGGCGAGAAGGTCAACTGGACCATCCAGACCCAGCCCGAGGCTCCGGGCGGGGCCACGCGCACCGGCAGCTTCACGGCCGACCCGACCGGACAGGGCCGTACCGCGGCCGTCGACCTGCCCAACGGGCAGTACAAGCCGACATGGCTCACCGACCAGGCCCACGGCGCCGGCAAGTTCAAGCTGTTCAAGGTGGACTGCCCGACCTCCAAGCCGACGACGCCGGGCGGCGGCAGCTACGACCGCAGGAAGGGCTACTCCGGCAACGTGGTCGTCTTCGCCCACCTCACCGGCATCCGCTGAACCGGCCGTCCGCCTTCTCAGCAGATGGACCGAAGCCCTCGATCTTGTCCGGTCTCTTCCCCCGGCCGCACACATTCCGTTAGCTTCCGTGACCCACAGCCCCGTACGACCCGCACGGGGCTTTCCGACCGCGGAGCACCAGCGCCCTGATGACCCCTCGGGGGCCCCTCATGACACGCGCCATCTCCCTGCACGACGTGAGCAAGGCCTACCCACGCGGCCCCCGCGTGGTGGACCGGCTGTCGCTGGACGTCTCGCCCGGCGAGTTCCTCGTGCTGCTCGGCCCGTCCGGCTGCGGCAAGTCGACCGTGCTCAGAATGATCGCCGGGCTGGAGGAGATCGACGAGGGCCACCTGCTGCTCGACGGTGAGTACGCCAACGACCTGCTGCCGTCCGACCGGGACATGGCGATGGTCTTCCAGAACTTCGCCCTCTACCCGAACATGACCAGCCGCGCCAACATCGGCTTCCCGCTGCGCATCGAGGACCCGGGCGCGGACCCCCGCCCCCGCGTCGACGCCACCGCCCGCATGCTCGGCATCGAGGACCTCCTCGACCGCCTGCCCGGCCAGCTGTCCGGCGGCGAACGCCAGCGGGTCGCCATGGGCCGGGCCATCGCCCGTCATCCCTCCGCCTTCCTGATGGACGAGCCGCTGTCCAACCTCGACGCCAAGCTCCGCGCGCATCTGCGGGCCGAGATCTCCCGGCTCACCCGGGAACTGGGCGTCACCACGATCTACGTCACCCACGACCAGGCCGAGGCCATGTCGCTCGGCGACCGGGTCGCGGTGCTGCGTGGCGGTGTGCTCCAGCAGGTCGACAGCCCCCGGGCGGTCTACGCGCTGCCGCGCAACGTCTTCGTAGCGGCCTTCATCGGCACCCCGCGCATCAACCTGCTGCGCGGCCTGGTGCGGGCCCCGCTCGACGGGGCGATGACCATCAGCCTGGGCAAGCAGTTCCTCCGCCTGCCCGAACCGCTCTCCCTGGACCACCAGTTGCTGCGGGTCCAGCAGGGCCGTGAGGTCATCGTGGGCCTGCGCTCGGAGGCCATCAGGATTGCCAAGCGCAGCGCGGCCCGCCCCGGCGAGGTGCCGATCACCGGCCTGGTCGAGCACGTGGAGTTCCAGGGGCACGAGGTCCTGGTCCTGTCTCTTATACCCATCTGACGCTGCCGACGAACTC
>NZ_POUC01000474.1 GCF_002891435.1 Streptomyces cahuitamycinicus | reverse complement strand
TCTACACCCTAGGGTGCGTCGGCAGCGTCAGAGGTGTTTAAGAGACGGGATTGAGTGGGCTGCGGAGGGTTGCGGCGCCGCTCGTGGTGTCCGGCCCTTGCGGGGTTGCGGTCCGGGACCGGCTCAAGCACCTGACTGCCGAGGACGAGAAAGTGCTGCGTCTGGTCGGTGACCATCTGGGCAGGCTGGCTTGCCTGGACCTGAAGATGCGGTGCGCGGCAGGGCTGGAGCATGACACTGAGCAGTGGGCCGAGCGCAAGCGGGCTCTGACACGGGCGTCCTCTTCGCGGTGGGCCGGGTCGATCACGAAGGCCACCCACGATCAGTGGGCGCTGGCCCGACGCAGCCAGCTGGCACACATCCAGAGCCTTCAGGCGGGGGTGCGCACGATCGCGCACCGGCTGTCCCTCCCAGTCGGTGAGGCGGGCAGCAAGCGGGCTCCAGGGGGCTACCGCAGCAAGCGGGAGTGGTTCGCCAAGACGCGCCGCCTGCACGTGCTCACCGACCGGCTCCAGGCGGCCCGGGCGGACTGGGAGGCCGGGCGCGTGCATGTGGTGCGCGGCGGGAAGCGGCTCTTGAACACCCGCCACCACCTGCAGACTGCCCAGCTGAGCGAGGAACAGTGGCGCACGCGGTGGCAGGCCGGGCGCCGGTTCCTCGCAGCCGACGGCGAGAGCGGCAAGCGGTTCGGCAACGAGACCATCCGTGTCACCCCCGGCGGCGAGGTCTCGATCAAACTCCCCACCCCGTGGGCACATCTGGCGAACGCCCCGCACGACCGGTACGTGCTCGCCTCAACGGTGGCCTTCGCGCACCGGGGCGAGCAGTGGCGCGACCGCATCCAGGCGAACCGAGCCGTCGCCTACCGCATCCACGAAGACACCGCACGCGGACGCTGGTACCTGACCGCCTCGTGGACGATTCCCCCGGTGAAGACCGTGCCCTTGGCGGCGGCCCGCGCTGGCGGGCTGGTTGGTGTCGACACCAACGCCGACCACCTGGCCGCCTGGCGCCTCGACGCGCACGGCAACCCTGTCGGCGAGCCCTGCCGGTTCGACTACGACCTGTCCGGCACCGCACAGCATCGCGACGCCCAGATCCGGCACGCCCTGATCCGCCTGCTGCACTTCGCCGAACGCCACCACCTCGCGATCGCGATCGAAGACCTCGACTTCACCGCAGAGAAGACCCGCGAGAAGCACGGCCGCCGCAAGAAGTTCCGCAACCTCATCTCCGGCATGCCCACCTCCAGGCTGCGGGCCCGGCTGGTGTCGATGGCGGCCGAACTCGGCATCACCGTCGTCGCCGTCGACCCCGCCTACACCTCCAAGTGGGGCGCCCAGCACTGGCAGAAACCTCTTACCACCCACAACCGCAAGACCACTCGCCACGACGCGGCAGCCGTGGCGATCGGCAGGCGCGCCCTGGGACACCCGATCCGGCGACGGACGGCACCGCCCCCTGCTCACCGGAGTGATGAGCAGGGGCATCGGACCGCCCAGGCCAGATCCGGCATTCCCGGGAGTGAGGAACCCCGCCCCCGCATTCCCGGACCACGGACACGATCCGTGCGCGCCGGATACGGAGCGAACGCGGGGAACCAGGAAGCCCAACACCGTTCAGGGCGTCCGGCTGAGCATGAGCCCTGGCACCAGGACTCACTCCCGCTCAGTCTCTAGGAACGGTACGCGTACGGCACCAAACGCCATCTGTCCTTCGCGGGCGCGACGGTCTTACCCCGGGCCCCCCGGGCTCCCGGCGGAACGCCCCATTCTGCAGACAATCCGCAAAATACTCCGCCCGGCCGTGTCCTCGGCACGTGTCAGACGGTTATGCGCTGTGGGGGAGCTCCGCGTCGGAGGCAAGGAAGCAGGAAAGCAATGCGTGTTGGAAGTTTCGTGTTGGCGGCCCAGTTCCCCGGCCAGGGCGAGGGAGAGGCGCTGCACCGCGCTGTCCGCTCGGCCGAGGTGGCCGAGGAGGCCGGGCTCGACGCGGTCTGGCTGGCGGAGCACCACTTCGTGCCGTACGGCACCTGCCCGTCGGCCATCACCCTGGCCGCCTTACTGCTGGGCCGCACCCGCCGCATCCGGGTCGGCACGGCGGTCAGCGTCCTGCCCACCGTCCACCCCGTTGCCCTCGGCGAACAGGCGGCGCTGCTGCACCACACGAGCGGCGGCCGTTTCACGCTCGGCGTCGGCCGCGGCGGCCCGTGGGTCGACCTGGAGGTGTTCGGCGCGGGTCTGGAGGCGTACGAGAAGGGGTTCCCGGAGTCCCTGGAGCTTCTGGTGCGGTGGCTGCGCGAGGCGTCCGTGGCGGCCGACGGGGAGCGCTTCCACTTCCGTGAAGTCCCGGTGGTGCCCCGGCCGTCGGAGGCTCTGACCGAGGCCGCGGGCCCTGAGCTGGTCGTCGCCTGCACCTCGCCGTCGAGTGTGCGGCTGGCAGCCGAACGGGGGCTGTCGATGCTGCTCGGAATGCACGTGGGGGACGAGGAGAAGGCCGAGATGATCGCGCTGTGGCGGCAGCACGCGCGGGCCTGCGGCCGGACGTGGGAGGAGATCCTGGGCGCGTCCCATGTGTCGGCCGGCGTCTGCCAGATCGCGGACCGGCGGGTCGACGCGGCGGAGACACTGATGAAGGCGATGCCGGGCTGGCTGAAGCAGGGCCTGGAGGCTCACGTCACGGTCGACGGGCGCACACGCCGGATGCGCGACCCGCTGGCGTACACCGAACTGCTCTGCGGACTGCACCCGGTGGGCACCCCGCGGCTGTGCGCGGACCGGCTGGCGGCGACCAGCGAGCGGACGGGCATCTCGCGCTTCGCGCTGCTCGTCGAGGGCTCCGGGGACCTGGCGGCGACCGAGGAGAACGTGCGGCGGCTCGGCGCCGAGGTGCTCCCCCAACTCGGTTGAGAGCCCGGTGGGTTCCTGGGGCTTGCCGCTCCGGTACAGAGCTGCACCTCCCGCGTACGGAGCGGCAAGCAAGCGGCGCCGCGTCAGCAGTCCCGGAACTCGGGTGACTGGTTGAGCACCTGGCTGCGGACCGAGGTGAAGCGGCCCAGCTTCTCGTCGACCGAGGAGTCAAGCGGGAACACGGCCACCCGGTGGCAGTTCTGGAAAGCCAGCCGCACACCGAAGTGCCGTTGCAGCGCGCCGCGTATCGCGTCACTCGCAAGCGCACGCAGCAGCTGGCCGCGTGCCTGCTCGTCCGGCGGGGGCGTCTGGTTGTCGGCGAACGCGCCGCCGTCCACCTTCAGCTGGGCCACCAGTGAGCTGATCATCTCCCACGCATAAGGCAGGGAGGTCCGGACGCAGTCGACGAATTCCGCTTCGTCGACCTCGCCTCGCTCGGCCTGTTCGAGTAGGGCCGGTGAGACGTCGAGCGACATGAGTTCTCCTCTCGCACCCCCGATGAGCAGGGGTTGCCGGACAGATAGGGGGAGCTCGCGATACCGGACACGCTGCGTACACGCCTCGCGACCTCCCGTTCATACGGTAAGCAACGGACGGTGACGGCACCAGGAAAATGCGCAGATGAGACACTCCCGCTGAGCACACCCTGCACACAATCGGCCATTACCGAACACGTGTTTTCCAGGGCGAATCGCGTCGACAGGCGCCCGTCGAGTAGCGTTGCCGACCATGCGTCTCGTCATTGCCCGCTGCTCCGTGGACTACGCCGGGCGGCTCACCGCCCACCTTCCCTCGGCCCCGCGCCTGATCCTGGTGAAGGCGGACGGCAGCGTCTCGATCCACGCCGACGACCGGGCCTACAAGCCCCTGAACTGGATGTCGCCGCCCTGCACCCTGAAGGAGGGCACCGGCGAGGAAGAGGGCGTCTGGACCGTCGTCAACAAGGCGGGCGAGAAGCTCATCATCACGATGGAGGAAGTCCTCCACGACTCCTCGCACGAACTGGGCGTCGATCCCGGCCTGATCAAGGACGGCGTGGAAGCGCACCTCCAGGAGCTGCTCGCCGACCGCATCGAGACACTCGGCGAGGGCTACACGCTGATCCGCCGCGAGTACCCGACGGCCATCGGGCCGGTCGACATCCTGTGCCGGGACGCCGACGGCAAGACCGTCGCGGTGGAGATCAAGCGGCGCGGTGAGATCGACGGCGTGGAGCAGCTCACGCGCTATCTGGAGCTGCTGAACCGCGATCCCCACCTCTCCCCGGTGCGCGGTGTCTTCGCGGCCCAGGAGATCAAGCCCCAGGCCCGCGTCCTCGCCACCGATCGCGGCATCGGGTGCCAGGTCCTCGACTACGACGCGCTGCGGGGCATCGAGGACGACAAGCTGCGGCTGTTCTGACAGCCGTACGACGACGAACAGGGCCGGGTCCGCGGAACGGACCCGGCCCTGCCGTGTGTACGGGTGTCAGATCACCGTCTCCGGGCCGCTCGGCGTACCCGTGGTGCTCTGCGACGCGCTCGCGGTGGCGCTCGTGGGAGCGCTCGGCGCCGGACCGCTGGCCGAGTCGGAGGTGGACGGGCTGGTCGTCGGTGGCTCCGAGGTGGGCGGCTCGGACGTCGGAGGCTCCGAGGTGGGCGGCTCGGACGTCGGAGGCTTCGACGTCGGGGGCTTGGACGTCGGAGGCTTCGAGGTCGCGGGCGGCTTGGACGTGGACGGCGGCTTGGTCGAGGACGACGGCGGCTTCGACGGCGTCGCGGACGTGCTCGGGTCCTGCGAACCGCTCGGGGAGTCCGAGGGCGTCGGGTCGTCCGAGGTGCCGGGTGTACCGTCCGGGCCCGGGTCCGTCGGGCTGGGGGCCGCCCCGCCGTTGTTCCCGTCGCCGTCGCCGGCCGGCCGGTCGGCGCCGAGGCTGCCGTCGTTGATGCCCTGGCTGGCGGACGGGTTGACGCCGACCTGGTCGGACGGCGGGTTCGGTTCCTTGTCGGAGGTGGCGCCGAGCGTCACCACCGTGCCCAGGACCGCGACGAGCAGGGCACCGGAACCGGCCGCCACGAGGTTGCGCCGGGCCAGGCCCTTGAGGCCGCCCCGCGCCCCCCGCGAGGGCGCGGGCGAGCTGCGGTGCGTGACCAGCGCCGGGGAGGACGGCTGCTGAAGCCTCGGGAAGGCCGCCGAAACACCGCCGGGCGGGGACGCCGACTCCTCGCCACGGGCGTCGGGCACCTCCTCCCCCGCGGTCGGCCCGAGCCCGATCGGCGTGCCCGAGCGGTCGGCGACCAGGGCAAGGGCACGGCGGCCGGCGACGGTCCCGCGCTTGTCGGCCAGGGCGCCGCGCAGGCCGATGGAGGCCTCCAGTTCGGCGCGGGCCCGGTCGAGCTGTCCCCCGCACAGGGCGAGGACACCGATCTCGTGGTGGAAGTAGGCCTCTTCGCCGACGTCCCCGGCGAGCCGGGCGGCCTCGGCGCCGGCCCGCAGGGCCCGCTCCCAGGCGCTCCAGTGCAGTCCGGCGGCGAACGCGGGGGCGGCGGTGCGGGCCAGGTGGACGGCCGCGCTCTCCTCGTCCTCGGCGGGCGGGCGGGTGGCCGGTCCGAGGACGGCCAGTGCGGCGAGCACCGCGTCGGCCTCGGCGCACACGCGCTCGGGGGTGACCGAGGGGTGCCCGGCCCACCAGGAGTAGTGCCTGTCTCTTATGCACATCTGACGCTGCCGACGAACTC
>NZ_POUC01000473.1 GCF_002891435.1 Streptomyces cahuitamycinicus | reverse complement strand
CGCCCGGACGAGGCCGCCGCCCTCGCCGCCCTGTCCCGGCCCTTCGTGCGCTCGGGCGCGCTGCGCGAACGCCCCGTCTCCCTCTACGCCGCCCACGCGGCCGACTTCCTGGTCCTGGAGGCCCCTGACGGCACGCTCGACGGCTGCGTGGGTCTGCGCTCGTACCCCGCGGACGGGCGGGAGGCCGGCGAATTCGCGGGCGTGGTCTACAACTTCTGTGTGGCAGCACACCGGCAGGGGAGCGGAGCGGGAGCCGGGCTGTTACGCGCGGCGCTCGTCACGGCGCGCGCCCGGTCGCTCGGCGCCCTGTTCACGGCGACCACCGGGAGTGCCGGACTGTTCCTGCGTCACGGCTTCACGCCCACGACCGCGCACCGTGCACCACGGACCTGGGCGCAGTCCCTGGACCCGCGGCGCGACGCACGCGTCCTGATCAGGACCTGGTGACGGCGTCGGGCACCACGGTGGTGCCCGGGCTGGTCTCGGCGAGGACACTGCGCAGCACCGCGTGCGGCACGCGCCCGTCCACCACGTGCGCCTTGCGCACCCCGCCGCGGACGGCCCGCAGACAGCCCTCCATCTTCGGCAGCATCCCGCTCGCCAGCCCGGGCAGCAGTCCGTCCAGCGCGCGGGCCGTCAGACGCCCGATGACCTCGGTACTGCGCGGCCAGTCCGCGTACAGCCCCTCGACGTCGGTGAGCATCACCAGCCGCTCCGCGTCGAGGGCGACGGCGAGGGCCGCGGCCGCGAGATCGGCGTTCACGTTGTAGACCTGCCCGTCGGCGCCGCGGGCCACGGGGGAGACGACGGGGATGCGGTCCTGCTCCAGCAGCGCGCGCACCATGGCCGGGTTGACGTCCACGACGTCGCCGACGAGGCCGATGTCCACCGCCCGGCCGTCGACCCGGGCCGGCCGCCGCACGGCCGTCATCGTGTGCGCGTCCTCCCCGGTCAGACCCACCGCGAACGGACCGTGGGCGTTGATGTGCCCGACCAGCTCCCGCTGGACGCGCCCCGTCAGCACCATGCGCACCACGTCCATGGTCTCGGGCGTGGTCACCCGCAGCCCGGCCTCGAAGCGGGTCTCCAGCCCGAGCCGGTCGAGCATCGCGCTGATCTGAGGCCCACCGCCGTGCACGACGACCGGCCGCAGGCCCGCGTGCCACAACTCCACGATGTCCTGCGCGAAGGTGAGTTGGAGCTTCGCGTCGACCATGGCGTTGCCGCCGAACTTGACGACGACCACACTGCCCCGCAGTTCCTCGGGCCAGGGAACTGCCTGAACGGACGGATCCCCTGCTCGGGCGGCAGTCACGGTCACGCGGTCTCTCCGATTCGTGGCGGGCCGGGCCGGGCCGGCGACGCTGCTCTCGACGGAGAGGCCGGCACAGCGTCGACGGCGACTGCAGCCGACGGTTTCTTAGGTTAGCCTAAGCTTAATCTCTTGGCAGGAAAATGCCCGCGCGCCCGCTCGACGGCGACCGGCCCGCGGAGGAACCGCCGTCCCCGCACTGGACCGCGACGGCCGAATCTCGACGAGACGGCCGCTGCTGCGCCATACCCCGGGGCCGGACCTCATCTCATGAGAACCGCTGCCGCCGGACCGATCAGCCTGCCACTGCCAGACGTACCAACGGCAGTGGTACATACGGGAGTCGTCCCAAGACCCTCCACTCGTTGCATCGCTCCCGGTGCCGCACAGTGGATGTCGCGCCCCATCGACGTCCTGGTGAGGCGGATGCCGTTGGTGATGAGCGCCGGCCGCCGCGCTCCTCCGACGGCGTGCACCCCCATCGACCGAGAGAGGGGTCATGTCCCCTGAGCACCCCACGACAGCTGTTTCGCCCCCCGAGGGAACTCCCGGGCAGCCTCCCGAGGAGTCCGCGCCCGTGCCGTCCCGGCGTACGTTCATCGCGACCACCGCCGCCGGTGGTGCTGTCGTCGCGGGCGGTCTGGTGGCGGGGCCGTCCGTGTTCGGCGCCGAGCCCGCGGACGCCGCCGGGGCGCCGCCCGACAGTCGCGTCTCCTTGACCGTCAACGGCGAACGGCACACCGTCACGGTCGACAACCGGACCTCGCTGCTGGACCTGCTGCGCGAGCACCTGGACCTGACCGGTTCGAAGAAGGGCTGCAACGCCGGTGCCTGCGGCGCCTGCACCGTCCTGGTCGACGGCCGCCGGGTCAACTCCTGCCTGACCCTGGCGATCCGACTGGAGGGAGCCGAGGTCACCACCATCGAGGGCCTGGCCGAAGGGGACCGACTGCACCCCTTGCAGCAGGCGTTCATCGACCACGACGCCTTCCAGTGCGGCTACTGCACCGCAGGCCAGATCATGTCCGGCGTCGGCTGCATCGACGAGGGACGCACCGGCTCACCCGAGGAGATCCGGGAGTTCATGAGCGGCAACGTCTGCCGCTGCGGCTGCTACGTGAACATCGTGCGCGCGGTCGAGCAGACCGCCCGCGGGAAATGAGGCCCGGCCCACCATGCATCCCTTCTCCTACACCAGGGCCGCCGGCACGCGGCAAGCCCTCGACGCGGGCCGCGCCGGCGGACGCTACATCGCCGGGGGCACCACACTGGTCGACCTCATGCGCGAAACCGTCGAACGCCCCCGCACCCTGGTCGACATCAGCGCCCTGCCGCTGCGCGAGATCACGGTCACCCGGCGCGGGGGCCTGCGCATCGGTGCGCTGGTACGCATGTCCGAGGCCGTCGCCCACCGGGGGGTGCGTGCCCTGTACCCGGTGATCTCCCAGGCGCTGGAGCTGAGCGCGTCGGCACAGCTGCGCAACATGGCGACCATCGGCGGCAACATCATGCAGCGCACCCGCTGCGCGTACTTCCGCGACGTGAGCGCCGCCTGCA
Organism: Streptomyces cahuitamycinicus; assembly: GCF_002891435.1. Classification (GTDB taxonomy): domain Bacteria; phylum Actinomycetota; class Actinomycetes; order Streptomycetales; family Streptomycetaceae; genus Streptomyces; species Streptomyces cahuitamycinicus. Next base: position 2,851 of record NZ_POUC01000473.1, on the reverse strand, counting down.
ACAAGCGTGAGCCGGGCTCGGGTTGTGCGGCCCTGCACGGCGTCAACCGCACCCACGCGATCCTCGGCACCTCCGACGCCTGCGTGGCCACCCACCCCTCCGACGTCGCCGTGGCCTTCACCGCCCTGGAAGCGACGGTCCACCTGCTGGGCCCGGACGGAGAGCGAACCGTGCCCTTCACCGACTTCCTGCTCAGGCCGGGCAACACACCGGACCGCGAACATGCTTTGCGCAAAGGCGAGTTGATTGCCGCAGTGGAGCTTCCGGCCCTTCCCCGCCCGCTGAAGTCGGGCTACCTGAAGGTGCGCGACCGGCAGTCCTACGAGTTCGCGCTCACCTCGGCGGCGGTGGCCCTGCACATCAGCGGCGGGGTGATCCGCGAGGCGAGGGTGGCCGCCGGAGGCGTGGGCACCGTGCCCTGGAAACTGCCCGCCGTCGAGCGGCAGCTCATCGGGCAGCGGCCGTCCCACGCCCTGTGGACCAGGGCCGCCCAGCGGGCGGCGGACGGGGCCCGGCCCCTCCAGCACAACCGTTTCAAGGTCGAGTTGCTCAAACGGACCGTCGAGCGCCAACTGCGCGTCGTAGGAGGTGGCAAATGAGCCGGCAGCCACAGGCAGCCGTCGGAGCGCCGCTGTCCCGGGTGGACGGGCGGCTGAAGGTCACCGGCCGGGCGATGTATGCCGCCGACCACGACATCGACGGCGTCGCCCACGCCGTCGTCGTCAGCAGCGCCATCGGCCGTGGCCGCATCACCGCCATCGACACGCGCGCCGCCGAAGCCCAGCGCGGTGTCCTGAAGGTGATCACCCACCGCAACGCGCCGAAACTGGCGTACCGCGACAATCCCGCCAGCGGCCGTTTCCCGGGGCGGCAGCTACGCGTCTTCCAGGACGACGCCGTCCAGTTCTTCGGCCAGCCGGTCGCCGTGGTGGTGGCCACCACGCTGGAGGTCGCACAGCACGCCGCCGACCTGGTCGAGGTCTCCTACGACGCCGAGAGGTCCGCGACCGACCTGACCCGCAGCCCGGCCCAGGCCGGACCCGCGCCCTTCGCGCTGCCCTACGCACGGGGCGACGCCGAGCAGGCGCTGGCTTCGGCGGATGTCCGCAAGGAGCTGACCTTCCGGACCGCGCGCAACCACCACAACCCCATGGAGACGCACGCCACCATCGCCCGCTGGGACGGCGACCGGCTCACCCTGTGGGACAAGACCCAGTGGGTGATCGGCACGCAGACCGAGGTCGCGGCCGTGTTCGGCATACCGACGGAGAACGTACGCGTCCTCTCGCCGTTCGTCGGCGGCGCGTTCGGCAGCGCCCTGCGCGCCTGGCCGCACGTCGCCGTCGCGGCGCTCGCCGCTCGCGAGGTGGGCCGTCCGGTGAAACTCGTGCTGACCCGCAGGCAGATGTACTTCACGGTCGGCTACCGGCCCGCCTACGAGTACAAGCTGACCCTGGGCAGCACCCGGCGCGGGCGGCTGACCGCGATGGTCCACGAGATGAAGTACGAGACCTCCCGCTACGAGCAGTTCTGGGAGGCCAACAAGGCACTCGGGCAGATGCTCTACGCCGTACCGAACGTCAGCCAGAACGTGCAGATCGTGCCGCTCGACGTCAGCACCCCGCTGTGGATGCGCGGCCCCGGCTACAGCAACGCCGCCTTCGCCATCGAGTCCGCGATGGACGAACTCGCCCACGAACTGGACATCGACCCGATCGAGTTGCGCCTGCGCAACGAGCCGCACGAAGATCTGTCGAACGGGCACCCCTTCTCCACCCGGCGGCTGACCGAGTGCTTCCGCGTCGGTGCCCGCGAGTTCGGCTGGAACCGGCGCAACCCCAGGCCGCGCTCCACGCGTGACGGCGACTGGCTCCTCGGAACCGGCGTGGCCACCGGCTGCTACGACGTCTTCCGGGGACGGGCCGAGGCCCACGCCCGGCTCGACGCCGACGGCACCGCGGTGGTCCAGTCCGCGACCCACGACCACGGCGCCGGCACGTACACCTCCATGACCCAGGTCGCCGCCGACGCCCTCGGCCTGGCGGTACGCCGGGTGACGTTCCGGCTCGGCGACTCGGCCATGCCGCCGGCCCCGGGGCAGGGCGCCTCGCAGACCATGGCCAGCGTGGGATCCGCCGTCCAGGACACCTGCGACAAGCTGCGGCAGCAGGCCGTCACCCTCGCGGTCGAGGACGAACGCTCACCCCTGCACGGCGTCGCCCCCGACGACGTCGTGGTCCGCGGCGGCCGACTGCACGTGAAGGGCAACACCTCGCGCGGGGAGACCTACCGGCAGCTCCTGGCCCGCAACGACCTCACCCACCTGGAGGCCCGCGGATCCTACGCCCCGGAGCCGGAGGCGCAGAGGCGGTACTCGATGTACGGCTACGCCGCGATGTTCGCCGAGGTGGCGGTCGACGCCGAACTCGGTCTTGTCCGGGTGCGGCGGATGCTCGGCGTGTACGACGCGGGGCGCATCATCAGCCCCAAGCTCGCCGACAGCCAGGCCATCGGCGCCATGGTGGGCGGCATCGGCCAGGCCCTGCTGGAGCACACGGTCACCGACCACCGCGACGGCCGGATCGTCAACGCCGACCTCGCCGACTACCTGGTCCCCGTCAACGCCGACATCCCCGCCCTGAAGGCCGTCTACCTCGACGGGGAGGACTACAGAGCCGACCCCATCGGCGTCAAGGGCCTCGGGGAACTGGTGCAGATCGGCGTGGCGTCCGCCATCGCCAACGCGGTCTTCCACGCCACCGGGCGACGGGTCCGCGAGTTGCCCATCACCGCTGAAGCCCTGCTCTGAACCCCGGACGGCCGGTCCCCCTCCCCCCGGGAAGCCCGCAGC
>NZ_POUC01000472.1 GCF_002891435.1 Streptomyces cahuitamycinicus | reverse complement strand
GGCGGGAAGGGCAGAAGCCTACCCGGCAGTCGGTTGACTCCCCGCTGGTACATAGCTACGTTCTGCGTACTGGAAGTCTAATTCCGCTTTGTGGAAACGTCCAGGAATATGCGTCAAGGGGTGCCGCGGTCAAGTGTGCCCTTGACGTCGCGGAAGAGGGAGTGAAGACTCCTTCAACAGAAAGTTGAATTCCGTTACGCGGAAGTAGCGGAAGTGACGGGACGTAAGGGGTTCGGGTGTCCGACGCTGAACTGGTGCTTCGCTCGACGCGTGTCATCACTCCCGAGGGGACGCGCGCCGCATCGGTCGCGGTCGCCGACGGCACGATCACGGCCGTCCTCCCGTACGACGCGCCCGTACCGGCCGGCGCCCGCCTGGAAGACCTGGGCGACCACGTCCTGCTGCCCGGCCTCGTCGACACGCACGTGCACGTCAACGACCCGGGCCGGACCGAGTGGGAGGGCTTCTGGACCGCCACCCGCGCCGCGGCGGCCGGAGGCATCACGACCCTCGTCGACATGCCCCTGAACTCCCTCCCGCCGACCACGACCGTCCCGCACCTGCGCACCAAGCAGCGGGTCGCCGCCGACAAGGCGCACATCGACGTCGGCTTCTGGGGCGGCGCGCTGCCCGACAACATCAAGGAACTCCGCCCGCTGCACGAGGCGGGAGTCTTCGGCTTCAAGGCGTTCCTGTCGCCGTCCGGCGTGGACGAGTTCCCGCATCTGGAACGGGACCCCCTCGCCCGCACCATGGCCGAGATCGCCGCCTTCGACGGACTGCTCATCGTGCATGCCGAGGACCCCCGCCTCCTCGCCTCCGCCCCGCAGCAACCGGGCCCCAGATACGCCGACTTCCTCGCCTCCCGCCCCCGGGACGCCGAGGACACCGCCATCGCCCAGCTCATCCGCGAGGCGAAGGCGCTCCACGCGCGCGTGCACGTCCTGCACCTGTCCTCCAGCGACGCCCTGCCGATGATCGCCGAGGCGCGGGCGGAGGGCGTCCGCATCACCGTGGAGACCTGCCCCCACTACCTGACCCTCACCGCCGAGGAAGTCCCCGACGGCGCCAGCGAGTTCAAGTGCTGCCCGCCCATCCGCGAGGCCGCCAACCAGGACCTGCTCTGGCAGGCGCTCGCCGACGGCACGATCGACTGCGTCGTCACCGACCACTCCCCGTCCACCGCCGACCTCAAGACCGGCGACTTCGCCACGGCCTGGGGCGGCATCTCCGGACTCCAGCTCAGCCTGGCCGCGGTCTGGACCGAGGCCCGCAGGCGCGGGCACGGCCTGGAGGACGTGGTGCGCTGGATGTCCGCGCGCACCTCCGAACTGGTCGGGCTCGACGACCGCAAGGGCGCCATCGCGGTGGGCCGCGACGCCGACTTCGCCGTCCTCGCACCCGACGAGACCTTCACCGTCGACCCGGTCGCCCTCCAGCACCGCAACCGCGTCACGGCCTACGCCGGCAAGACCCTGCACGGCGTGGTCAAGTCCACCTGGCTGCGCGGGCAGCGCATCGTCGCGGGCGGCGAGTTCACCGAACCGAAGGGGCGGCTCCTCACCCGGACCCACTGAAGCCCATCCCGGACACCCGAAAGGAAGACCTGATCATCGTGACGGCGATCCCCAGCTTCACCGGCGACGCGAACCCCTACCAAGGCGGCGACCCGTACGCGGACTACCGCACCGCCGACTTCCCCTTCACCGAGTACACCGACCTCGCCGACCGGCGCCTCGGTGCCGGTGTCATCGCCGCCAACGACGAGTTCTTCGCCCAGCGCGAGAACCTGCTGGTGCCCGGGCCCGCCCAGTTCGACCCCGAGTACTTCGGGCACAAGGGCAAGATCATGGACGGCTGGGAGACGCGCCGCCGCCGGGGCGCCTCCGCCGGCCACCCCTGGCCGACCGCCGAGGACCACGACTGGGCGCTGGTACGACTCGGCGCCCCGGGCGTGATCCGCGGGATCGTCGTCGACACCGCCCACTTCCGCGGCAACTACCCGCAGGCCGTGTCCGTCGAGGGCACCCGCGTCATCGGCTCCCCGGCGCCGGCGGAACTCCTCGGGGACGACGTCAAGTGGACGACCCTCGTCCCGCGCACGCCGGTCGGCGGCCACGCGGCGAACGGATTCGCCGTCGACGTCGAGCAGTGCTTCACCCACCTGCGGGTCAGCCAGCACCCCGACGGCGGCATCGCCCGCCTGCGCGTCCACGGCGAGGTCGTCCCCGACCCGGCATGGCTGGAGGCGGTGGGCACCTTCGACGTCGTCGCCCTGGAGAACGGCGGCCGGGCCGAGGACGCCTCCAACCGCTTCTACTCGCCCGCCTCCAACACCATCCAGCCGGGCCGCTCCCTCAAGATGGACGACGGCTGGGAGACCCGCCGCCGCCGCGACCAGGGCCACGACTGGATCCGCTACCGGCTGGCCGCCCAGGCGCAGATCCGGGCCCTGGAGATCGACACCGCCTACCTCAAGGGCAACAGCGCCGGCTGGGCGTCGGTGTCGGTCAGGGACGGCGAGGACGGTGACTGGCAGGAGATCCTGCCCCGCACCCGCCTCCAGCCCGACACCAACCACCGTTTCGTCCTGCCGGCCCCGGCCGTCGGCACGCACGCGCGCGTGGACATCTTCCCCGACGGGGGCATCTCCCGGCTCCGCCTGTTCGGCTCCCTGACCCAAGAGGGTACGGGCCGGCTGGCGGCACGCCATCAGGAACTGGGCGGCTGAACCACGCCGCGACCGTGGGGCGCACCGGCCGGACAGCACCGGTGCGCCCCACGTACCTCACGCCGCGTGGCCTCCGTCCACCGAGAACTCCGCCCCGGTCACATACGTCGCCCCCGCCAGGTAGGCGACCATCGACGCCACCTCGTCCGCCGTCCCGAACCGCCCCAGCGCCGTCATCGCCGCCTGGCCGGCCGCGTAGGGCCCGTCCGCCGGGTTCATGTCCGTGTCGATCGGGCCGGGAAGGACGAGGTTCGCCGTGATCCCGCGTCCGCCCAGCTCCCTGGCCAGCGCCTTCGTCAGACCGGCCAGGGCCGCTTTGCTGGTCGCGTAGAGCGTCCCGCCGGGCCCGGGCACCCGCTGCGCCATGCAACTGCCGATCGTGATGATCCGCCCGCCCTCGCGCATCCGCGCCGCGGCCGCCTGAGAGGCCAGGAAGACACCCCGTACGTTGATGTCGAGGACCCGGTCCACCTCCGCGAGCGACAGGGCCTCCAGTGGCCCGAGCACCCCCACACCGGCGTTGTTGACCAGGATGTCGAGCCCGCCCAGCGCCTGCGCCGCCGCGTCCACCACCTCGGCCGCCTCCAAGGCCCGCGCCGCGTCCGCACGCAGGGCCACCGCCCGGCGCCCCAGCGCCTCCACCTCCCGGACGACGTCCTCGGCCGCCTCCTTGCCGTTCACATGGCCGACGGCCACGTCCGCGCCCTCCCGCGCCAGCCGCACCGCCGTCGCCGCGCCGATTCCGCGGCTCCCGCCGGTCACGAGAGCCACCTTGCCGTGCAGAGTTCCTTGAGAAGTCATGGGTCCATCCCAGCGTCCGCACGACACCGGCGCTGGCGGCGAACGGACGTCGAGGTGAGACCGGCGACAACGCCGTGCGGGTGGCCGCAGGTCTTCCAGTGCTTCACTGAGCGGGCGTACGGCCCAGCGATGAGTTGCTGAGGCCGGTGGGGTCTGAAGTGATGACATCAAGACCCACACCAGGAAGCAGGCACCCGCCATGGGCAAGCTCGTCTCCACCCTCTTCGTCACCCTCGACGGCGTCTACCAGGCCCCGGGCGGGCCGCAGGAGGACACCCGGGGCGGTTTCACCCACGGCGGCTGGAGCTTTCCGTACGCCGACGAGGACTTCGGCCGGTTCATCGGCGAGGTCTTCACCCGCCCGGGGGCCTTCCTGCTCGGCCGCCGCACGTACGACATCTTCGCCACGTACTGGCCCAGGGTGACCGACCCGGCCGACCCGGTCGCCTCCCGGCTCAACTCCCTGCCGAAGTACGTGCCTTCCTCGACCCTGACGGACCCCGGCTGGGCGGGCACCACGGTGCTGACCGGTGATCTCGCCGAGGATGTCGCAGCCGTGAAGGAGCGCACCGACGGCGAGGTCCAGGTACACGGCAGCGGCGCCCTCGTCCGGTCCCTGCTGGCGCTCGACCTCGTGGACACGCTGCACCTGCTGACCTTCCCGGTCGTGCTCGGCTCCGGCTTCCGGCTGTTCACGGAGGGCGCCGTACCGACGGCGTTCGAGCACACCGGAGGGAGCGTCACCGGCGCGGGCGTGTCGGTCCAGACGTACGACCTGAAGGGCCGCCCGGAGTACGGCGAGTTCGGCCCGCCGGAGGACGCGTGAGGGTGCGGGAGCGCGGCTGAACTTCCCGCGTACCCACGGGGCTTCACAGGAAATTCTCCATGCGTGTCATCGGCATGCCGGTGTCTGCGCAAGCCGTCATCACTGCGTCCTCGCGGGGACCTGCGCGCGGGCTTGCGTGCGGAAACCGATCGGTTTCCCGTCGCGGCCAAAAGGGCGTGCCCATCGGTGCGGGAGTCACTCGGATTCCCGTGTCCTGATATTGGAGAGGTGTGGGCAATGAGTGAGAATTCGCAGAAGAAGAAATTTTGCGCCCTGAATATGTTCGACGTGGCCGACCTGGAGAAGTGCCTTGCGTATTTCCGTCGTCTGCCCGAAGAGGCTCCGCGATATGGCGGTCGAATGGTGGCGGCCGCGCGTTCGGTGGCGGTGAGCCGGTGGTCACGGTGATCGACCTGGCCCCGGGCCACCCGTATCCGGCAGGTGCCGCAGAACCCCTGGCGGCAGGAGAACGGCAGGTCCGGCAGGGCCTCGTGGAGAACATCCAGGGCGGAGCGGTCGTACGGCACGGGCAGGACTCGTCCGGTATCGCCCAGTTGAAGTTCGAAGGGACGGCCGTCCGTGATCCGGGGCCGGGGCGAACCGTTCGAAGTGCAGCGCTGACGCGCGGCTGTCACCGAACGCGCGCCGAACGCCGTCGATCATGGGCGCGGGCCCACAGCAGTACACCGCACCCGCCGCCGGGCTCAGGCTCAACAGATCGGCCGACCTGATGACGACGAACCGGCCCGTGGCCCTCGTGACGGGTGCGTCCTCCGGCATCGGGAAGGAAACCGCGGTCTACGCCACGGCCCGTGACCGCGCACGTGACACACCCGATGCCGTTCCGCTGGCGCTGGAGGTCACCGACCCGGCATCCGTGGCAGCCGCCGCCGAACAGGCCCAGGACGTCACCACCCTGATCAACCACGACGGCGCCTCCGCCGCGCTTCGTATCTCAACTCCGGCATGTCGTGCCGAACCCTGCCCCGGCCGCGGGCCGGACATCCGTCAGGCCGCTCAGACGGACTTCCGGCTCCCGGCCGCCGCGAACAGGGCGACCCCCAGCACGAGCAGCGCGACGCTCGCGTAGATCTCGTAGCCGTCGAGGAACCCCAGTCGCCGCACCAGGCCCCAGTGCCAGTCGGTGAACTCGTGCACCAGGCCCGCCACTCCCTGGACCAGGGCGAGGAAGCCGAGAATCTCCAGTACCTGCTTCATGCCGTCAGCCTCGCCCCGCGCGCTCCCCACGCACATCGGCCGCGAGGCGGGCCCCCGAGGGCGGAAGTTCCCGCTCCGGTGCCACGACGGCATCGAAAGTCTGCGCCGGGGCGACTTTGGTCGACGATCCCGCGCGAGGGCGGGTGGGAC
>NZ_POUC01000471.1 GCF_002891435.1 Streptomyces cahuitamycinicus | reverse complement strand
GGTCGGGGCCGCGCCGGAGGGTGTCCGTCCTCGGAACGGCGCGATGGGGCGTCATACCGACTGACCGGCGTTGACGCGCCAACCGCTGCGGGCGGACCCCCCCCCGACACGTCCCCTTCTCGCCGTACGCGGGTGCGGGCCCGCACAGCCTGCGGGCGTGCGTACCGGTGGGGCACACCGTCCCGCCGGGCTCGGACCCAACTTCTCGGGGGTGCTGCTTCAGGAGGGTGCTGCTACTTCGTGGTGCTCGTCGGCGCCGGCGGTACGAGCGGGGACGCCGCCGCCGACTGCGGGGAGGCCGCGTTCGCGTACACCGACGGGGCGGCCATCCCCGCCGTCGGATCGACGGGCTGCTCCTCCACCGGGGCCGTGGCGCCGCCGACGATCCGGATGCCCGCCGCGTCGAAGGCCCGCTTGACGCGCCAGCGCAGCTCGCGCTCCACGGTCAGGGACTTGCCGGGCATCGTCTTGGCCGTGACGCGCACGACCATGGAGTCCAGCAGCACGCTGTCCAGGCCGAGGACCTCGATCGGACCCCACAGCAGCTCGTTCCAGGGCTCCTCGGCACCCATCTTCTCGGCGACCTCGTCCAGGGTGGCCTTCACCCTGTCCAGGTCCTCGCCGGCGTGGACGGTGACGTCGACGTTGGCCGTGGCCCAGCCCTGGGAGAGGTTGCCGATGCGCTTGACCTCGCCGTTGCGGACGTACCAGATCTCACCGCCGTCGCCGCGCAGCTTGGTCACGCGCAGACCCACCTCGATCACCTCGCCGGAGGCGACGCCCGCGTCGATCGTGTCGCCGACGCCGTACTGGTCCTCCAAGATCATGAAGACACCGGAGAGGAAGTCGGTGACCAGGTTGCGGGCGCCGAAACCGATCGCCACACCGGCGACACCGGCGGAGGCCAGCAGCGGGGCGAGGTTGATCTGGAAGGTGCCCAGGATCATCAGCGCGGCCGTGCCGACGATCAGGAACGACGCCACCGAGCGCAGCACCGAGCCGATGGCCTGCGAGCGCTGGCGGCGGCGTTCGACGTTGACCAGCAGCCCGCCGATCGCGCTGCTCTCCCCGGTCTGGTGGTTTCGGTTCATGCGGTCGATCAGCTTGGTGATCGCCCGGCGTACGAAGACCCTCAGCACGGCGGCTATCACCACGATGAGCAGGACCCTCAGGCCGATCGCGAGCCACGTCGACCAGTTCTGCTCGACCCAGCCGGCGGCGTTCGTCGCGCTCTCCTGGGCGTCCTCGAGCGAGGGGACTCTCGGGGTCTCCGAGTCCGAGGGGGTCGGCGACGGCGACGGACCGGCGGCGAGCAGGACGGCGGACAGGGACACGGCAGGTACCTCCAGGTGCAGCGGTCTGCCCCGGTGCGGTGGTTCAGGGGGGTCAGGTCACGGCTGAGTCACCGAAGGGGCAGAACCACCACACTAACGGGGCATTGTGTGTGCTTCGGTGGGATGTGTGAAGGAGAGACCGTGCTCACCTGGGCTTGAACAGGCCATGGTCCGGGGGATGAATCAGATGTGGTCGAAAACACTCCCAGCCCGTTACGGGGACATGGTGGCGCTTCCACCAGGCATGAGGGGAGACTGGCTACGAATCGTCCCGGCGCGAGCCACGCGCCGCCGGCGTCCAAGGAGGCATCCGTGCCGCATGTCCTGGTCCTCAACGCGTCGTACGAGCCGCTAGGTGTCGTACCGCTCCGCCGCGCGCTCGTCCTCGTCCTCGAGAACAAGGCCGTATGCCTTGAGGAGTCCGGCGCCTTTCTGCACAGCGCGACCGTCACAGTCCCCGCACCCAGCGTGGTCCGGCTCAAGCGATTCGTCCGGGTTCCCTATCGGGGGCCCGTTCCTCTGACCCGCCGGGCGCTGTTCGCCCGCGACGGGGGCCGGTGCATGTACTGCGGTGGCGTCGCAACCAGCGTCGACCACGTCATCCCGCGCAGCCGCGGGGGCAAGCACGTCTGGGACAACGTGGTGGCGTCCTGTCGCCGCTGCAACCACGTGAAGGCCGACCGGCACCTCTTCGAGATCGGCTGGCGGCTGCGCCACAAACCCGCCCCGCCGTCCGGCCTGGCCTGGCGCATCATCGGGACCGGCCACAGGGATCCGCGCTGGCTGCCGTACTTGCAGCCGTACGGCGCGGAGGACGCCATGGCCCGGATCGACGGCATTTCCGCCTGACGACGATCCGGGCTTTCGTATTGCCTGGTGCGGCCTGCCGACCGGCCCGGGGAACCCCCGTTCCCCCGGGCCGCTCCATCATGCGCGGATCTCCTACGCGTACCGCAGTTCTCCCGGGCGCACCGATCGGCGCAGCAGGGGCAGCGCGGTGGCCGCGGCCAGCAGGCAGGCGGCGTAGACGGCGACGGGCACCAGGGCGATCACCCAGGGGACCGGCCGGTCGGAGAGCAGGGCGTACCACGCGCCGATGGCCGTCCCGCCGAGGCCCGAGAGCAGTACGGCGGGGGCGAGCGGCAGCGCGGTCTCCAGCAGCAGCGCCCGGCCGAGCACCGTGTGCGCCACCCCGGCGGCGGCCTGCGCGGCCAGGCCCCGGCGGCGGGTGGCCAGGGACTCGGCGGTGCCGACGGCGAGGCCCGACAGGGTGATCGTGACGGCGACGGCGACGGCGGCGCCGGTGAGGTCGAGGCCGGTGGTGTAGTAGGACGCGGACATGTAGAGGTGCGGTGAGGTGTGCACCACGTCGCTCAGCACCTGCCGGATGCCCATGAAGCCGGTCCCGACGAGCGTCACCAGCAGCACCGCGGCGTGGGTGCGGGCGGCCGACCAGGGATCGTCGCGCAGCCGTTCCGCCGCGATCAGCGTCGCCGCCGACCGGGCCCGGGGCGCGAGGATCCGCCCGGTGGCCTTCGCGGTGGCCCCGGAGAGCCATACCGCGCCCGCGCCGGCCGCGAGGACCGCGCCCGTCATCATCAGCGGCACCCGGCCGTTCGGCCGGTGGGGGGTGGCCGTGGACGTGGTGACCACGGCCAGCAGCGCCAGCGCCGCGACGAGCAGGATCCCGGCCAGGAACAGCAGTCCGGGCCCCCGTCCGCTGCGCGGCCCGGCCCGGCGCACCCAGCCGAGCGGGGAGGCCACGACCCGGCGCAGCGCGAGAGCGCCCGTCACCGCGCCCAGCACCGGTACGGCGACGGCGACCACGGCGATGCCCGCCCAGGCCAGGGCGGTCGGCCGGTCCCACTGGCGCAGCAGGACCAGCACCGACAGGACGGTGGCGACAGCCGAGCCCAGCAGACAGGCCAGGCCGGTCTCCAGCGCGGCGATCCGCCGGACCTGCCAGGGCGTCGCCCCGGCCAGCCGCAGACCGGCCAGCCGCCGGTCGCGGTGCACGGCGCCGATCCGGGCGCACTGGCCGAGGAACCCCAGCACGGGCACGAGCAGGAGCAGCAGGCCTACGATCACACCGGACCGTGTGCCGGGCTGGTCCAGCAGTCCCGCGGCGACGGGTACCCGGTAGCTGCCCCGCAGCGCGGCCAGGGCGACGGCGGCCAGCGCGAACCCCGTCGCGAGCGCGGCGCCCGTCGCCGTCAGCGCGACCCGCCACCACTCCCCGCGATCGGAACCCCGGGTGAGCTGCCAGGCGAGGCGCAGATCGGAACGCAGGGACGCGGCAGGCCGACGATCACGCCGGATGGCGGGCACGCTGGTCCTCATGCCGTCACCCCCAGCGGCGCCAGGGCGCCGTCCCGCAGCTGGACCTCGCGGTCCGCGTACGCCGCCACCTTGGCGTCATGGGTGACCAGCACAACCGCTGTGCCCGCCTCACGGGCCGTGTGGAGCAGGGCCGTCATGACCTGCTCGCTCGCGAGGGAGTCCAGCGCCCCCGTCGGCTCGTCGGCGAAGACCACCCTCGGGCCGGTGACCAGGGCCCGGGCCAGGGCCGTCCGCTGCGCCTGGCCGCCGCTCAGCTCGCCCGGCCGCAGGTCCTCCTGGCCCCGCACCCCGAACCGCTCCAGCCACTCCCCGGCCCGGGCCCGGGCGGCGGCCCGGTCGGTGCCGGCCAGCAGCAGCGGCAGGGCCACGTTGTCCAGGGCCGTCAGCTCGGGGATGAGCTGCCCGAACTGGAACACCACGCCGAACTCGGTGCGCCGCAGCTCGCTCAGCCGCTTCTCGGGCAGGTCCTCCAGCCGCCGGCCGTCGTAGGTCACCGAGCCCGCGTCCGGGCGGACGATGCCGGACAGGCAGTGCAGGAGCGTCGACTTCCCGCTGCCGCTCGCGCCGGTCACGGCGAGGATCTCGGCGGCGTGCAGCTCGACCGACGCGCCGCGCAGGGCTGGTGTCCGGCCGTGTGCCTTGACGAGGCCGCCGGCCGTGAGGAGGGGCACGGGTCTGCTCATGCTGCGTCGACCTCCGCGGTCAGGGTGGTGAGCCGGGCCGCCGTGGTGCTCATCCAGCGGAGGTCGGCGTCGAGGTGGTTGAGGGCGTAGTCCGCCGAGAGCACGGTCGCGAGGTCCGCGCCCTTGGCGGCCTTGACCGCCGTGAGCTCCCGCATCCGCTCCATGTGCGCGGCGCGCTGGGCGCTCAGGTACCCGGCCGGGTCGCCGCCCGCGAGGATCGCGACCACGACCTTGGCGAAGATCTCGTTCGCCACGAAGGGCGCGGGCGGCGCGATCTCCCCGGCCCACCGGGCCAGTTCGTGCGTGCCCTCGCCCGTCGCCCGGTACATCGTGCGCTCCGGGCCGCCGTCCGAGTCGGTGCCGTCGACCTCCGCGAGACCGTCCCGTACAAGGCGCTGCAGGGTCGTGTAGACCTGCCCGTAGGCGAGCGGACGGGCCTGCGGGAAGCGTTCGTCGTGGCGCCGCTTGAGGTCGTAGCCATGGCTCGGACCCGCCGCGAGCAGGCCCAGCAGAATGTGGCGGGTGCTCATGCCGATCATTATGTACTGAGTACATGTACTGAGTGAATAGTTTTCGGCGAAGAAGCGCGAAGAAGCGCGAAGAACAGCGAAGAAGTTCGCCGCCGCGCTGCGCGGGGTTCACTCCGAGACGGCGTACGCCTCCGCCGACCACAGCGAATACCCGTACGGCGTCGCCCGCTTGTCGCCCTGCACGCGCACGAAGCGCACGTCCTTCTCGTCCAGGGGGACGTTCTCCCGGCCGCCCCGGCTGTCCCGGACCGTGGCGGCTGTGCGCCAGCGGCGCCCGTCCGGCGAGACCTGGACGCGGTAGGACGAGGGGTGCGCGTCCTGCCAGTGCAGCGCGACCCGGCCGAGCCGCGCCGGGCGGGCCAGCTCGACCTGCCACCAGGCGCCGTCGTCGGCCGGGGACGACCAGCGGGTCTCCGGGTCGCCGTCGTTCGCCGCCGACGCGGGGAAGTCGGGCGTCTCGTCGCCCGAGGAGCGGGCGGTGCCGGCGCGGGCCAGGTCGGGGCCGCCGGTGAGCGGGACGGCCCGGACGGTGAGGGTGCGGTCCGCGCCCGCGAACCCGAGCCGGACGTCGTAGGACCGCATCGGGGTGCCGCGCTCCACGGTCACCTCGACCGGGACCTCCACCGTCGTGCCGCGCCGCACGGTCAGCCCGCCCTTCGGCACCCGGACCCGGACGCCCTCGGGCGCCTCGGCGGTGAGCCTGCCGCGGGCGTCCGCGGGGCGCAGCGACCCGAGCCGGGCGGTCAGCCGCTCGGTCCGGCCGGTCTCGACGTCCGCCCGGTCACGGGGCAGGCCGAGGGAGACGGCGGGGGAGCCGGTGAACCAGGGGATGAGGTGGTGGACGCG
>NZ_POUC01000470.1 GCF_002891435.1 Streptomyces cahuitamycinicus | reverse complement strand
ACCCTCCTCCAGTCCCTCCTGGACCACCCCCAACGGGACGCCCACGACCTGACGGCCCTGCGCCTGGTGGTGACGGGAGCGGCGGTCGTGCCGCTGCGCCTGGTGGAGCGGCTGCGCGCCGAACTCGGCATCGGCACGGTCCTCACCGCCTACGGTCTCTCCGAAGCGAGCGGTGTCGTCACGATGTGCCGGCGCGGCGACGACCCGACGGTGATCGCGTCCACGTCGGGCCGGGCCATCCCCGGCACGTGGGTGCGGGTCGTGGACCCCGAGGGCCGGCCCCTGGCACCCGGCCTGCCGGGCGAGGTCCTGGTGCGCGGCTTCCACGTCATGAGCGGCTACTACGAGGACGAGCGGGCCACCGCCCAGGTGCTGTCGGAGGACGGCTGGCTGCGCACCGGCGATGTCGGAGTCCTGGACGACGCGGGCAACCTGCGCATCACCGACCGCCTCAAGGACATGTTCATCGTCGGCGGCTTCAACGCCTACCCCGCCGAGATAGAGCAGCTCCTGGGCCTCCACCCGGACGTGGCGGACGTGGCGGTGATCGGCGTCCCGGACGCCCGGCTCGGGGAGGTCGGCAGGGCCTACGTCGTACGGCGCCCGGGCGCCCTGCTGACCGCCGACGACCTGATCGCCTGGTCCCGCAGGGAGATGGCCAACTACAAGGTCCCGAGGACCGTCCGGTTCGTCGCGGAACTGCCGCGCAACGCGAGCGGCAAGGTCCTGAAGGGCGCGCTGCGGGATCCGGTCACCGGCTGATCGGCAGGGCCGGGGTGCCGGTGACCGACATCATCAAGGAGTACAGGGTGGTGTCGGCGGCGATGAACAGCCGGTTGCGCCGGGCGCCGCCGAAGCGGACGTTGGCGACGGTGCCGGGCACCAGGATGCGGCCGATGAGCGTGCCGTCGGGGTCGTAGCAGTGCACGCCCCCGGCCAGGGCGGCGGCCCACAGCCGCCCCTCGTCGTCGAACCGGATGTTGTCGAAGTTGCCGTTCCCGCACGTGGCGAAGACATCGCCGCCGGAGAGGGCCGTCCCGTCCTCGCGGACGTCGAAGACGCGGATGTGGTTGGCGACGCTGTCGGACACGTACAGCCGCCGCTCGTCCGGCGAGAAGACCAGCCCGTTGGGCCCCTGGAACCCGTCGGCGACCAGCCGGACCTCGCCGCTCCCGGGGTCGACGCGGTAGACGTTGCGGGCACCGATCTCGCTCTCGGCGCGATGTCCCTCGTAGTCGGTGGCGATCCCGAACTCGGGGTCGGAGAACCACACCGAGCCGTCCGACCTCACGACGGCGTCGTTCGGGCTGTTGAGCCGCTTGCCCCGGAACCGCTCGGCGATCACCGTGACCGACCCGTCGTGCTCGGTCCGGGTCACCCGCCGGTTGCCCTGCTCGCAGGTGATGAGACGGCCCTGGCCGTCCAGGGTGCTGCCGTTCGGGTACCCGGCGGGGGAGCGGAACACCCCGACGGCCCCGGTGGTCTCGTCCCACCGCAGCAGCCGGTCGTTCGGGATGTCGCTCCACACGAGGTACCGCCCGGCGGGCACGTACACGGGCCCCTCGGCCCACCGGCACCCCTCGTACAACGTCTCCAGCCGCGAATCCCCCGCCTGGCACCGCCCCGTCCGGAACCGCTCGTCGAGGGTCTCGTACAGATGGGGCTGCTCGCCGGGCATGAGGGCCGCCTTCGGTTCGGGATGCCGGTCTACGGACCCACTATGGCGCGACGTCCCCGGGCGCGTCCCGGCGACACCACCCGTCGACCGGAGCATCCGGGCGGCCCGCTCCCCTCATGACCTGGGCACGGCACCGCGTCGTCCTGCCCAAACGCTCCGGCTCCCCCTCGTGAGCGGCCTTCGGCCACCCATGTGCGGAGAGAGTGTGCAGACCTCATGGACCCCCGTGTGCCGCTCTGTGATCGGTGTCTCCCACGGCTGACGTATCCGCCGTCAACAAGGCAAACTGGCTTGGTTGCTCAGGATGTCTAGGGGGACTGCATGGACGGTGTGCCGAACGGTGTACCGCGCGTACCGGAGCAGCGGCGTCTCGACTCCACTCCGTCATCGCCGGAGTCGCCGTCATCGCCGGAGCCGGCGGTGACGGTCGAGCCGGCGGTGACTGCCGAGTCGGAGGGCTCGGCTGAACCGGCGGGGTCCGGCGAGTCGGAGGGGACGACTGAGCCAGAGGGGCCGGCCGAGTCCGCGACCCTGCGCTTCAGTGTGCTCGGCCCCGTGCGCGCCTGGCGCGGTGACGAGCCGGTCGCCACCGGATCCCCCCAGCAACGCGCCCTGCTCGCCGCCCTGCTGCTGCGCGAGGGCCGGACGGCCACGGCGGCGGAACTGATCGACGCCCTGTGGGGCGACGAATCGCCCTCGCAGGCGCTGGCGGCGGTACGGACGTACGCCTCCCGCCTGCGCAAGGTGCTGGACCAGGGCGGCGAGGCACGCCGGCCGGGCGGCACCGCCGCCGTCCTGGTCAGCGAGTCCGGCGGCTACGCGGTCCGCGGTCTCGCCGAGGGCGCCCTGGACCTCACCATCGCCCAGGACCTGGCGACCGAGGCGGAGAAGGCCCGCTCCGCCGGCGACCTCTGCCACGCCCGCGACACCCTGCGCCGCGCCCTCGCCCGGTGGGACGGGGAGGCCCTGGCGGGAGTGCCCGGCCCGTACGCGGAGGCCCAGCGGGTGCGGCTGGAGGAGTGGCGGCTGCAACTCCTCGAATCCCGCCTGGACATGGACCTGGAGCAGGGCTGCCACGCCGAGGCCGTCTCCGAGCTCACGGCCCTCACCGCGGCCCATCCGCTGCGCGAGCGGCTGCGCGAGCTCCTGATGCTGGCGCTCTACCGCAGCGGCCGCCAGGCCGAGGCGCTGGCCGTGTACGCAGACACCCGCCGTCTGCTCGCCGACGAACTCGGCGTAGACCCGCGCCCCGGCCTGAGCGAGCTGCAGCAGCGGATCCTCCAGGCGGACCCGGGTCTGGCGGAACCCTCCTCCCCGGCTCCCGAGCCGGCCGCCGTTCCGGTTCGCCCGGCACAACTGCCCGCGACCGTGCCGGACTTCACCGGCCGTAGCGCCTTCGTCCGCGAACTCGGCGACATCCTCGCCTCCGCCGAGGGCCGGGTCATGGCGGTCTCGGCCCTGGCCGGCATCGGCGGAGTCGGCAAGACGACCCTCGCGGTGCACGTGGCCCATCAGGCGCGCACGGCGTTCCCGGACGGGCAGCTGTACGTCGACCTGCAGGGCGCGGGCGCCCGGGCGGCGGAGCCGGAGACGGTCCTGGGCTCCTTCCTGCGCGCCCTCGGCACGGCCGACTCGGCGATCCCCGACTCCCTGGAGGAGCGCGCGGCCCTCTACCGCTCGGTCCTGGCCGGGCGGCGGGTGCTGGTCCTGCTCGACAACGCCCGGGACGCCGCCCAGGTGCGCCCCCTGCTGCCCGGTACGGACGGCTGCGCCGCGCTGGTCACCTCACGGGTGCGGATGGTGGACCTGGCGGGCGCGCACCTGATCGACCTGGACGTGATGTCCCCGGACGAGGCGCTGGCACTGTTCACGAAGATCGTGGGCGAGGAGCGGGTGGCGTCCGAGCGGAAGGCCGCCCTGGACGTGGTGGCGGCCTGCGGCTTCCTCCCGCTGGCCATCCGCATCGCGGCCTCCCGCCTGGCGGCCCGCCGCACCTGGACGGTGTCGGTCCTCGCGGCGAAGCTCGCCGACGAGCGCCGCCGCCTGGACGAGCTCCAGGCCGGTGACCTGGCCGTCAAGGCCACCTTCGAGCTCGGCTACGGCCAGCTGGAGCCCGCCCAGGCCCGTGCGTTCCGCCTGCTCGGCCTGGCGGACGGCCCCGACATCTCCCTCGCCGCCGCGGCGGCGGTCCTGGACCTCCCGGCCGAGGACACGGAGGACCTGCTGGAGTCCCTCGTGGACACCTCCCTCCTCGAATCGGCGGCCCCCGGCCGCTACCGCTTCCACGATCTGGTGCGGCTCTACGCGCGTGCCTGCGCCGAAAGGGACGAACTGCCCCCGAGTGAGAGGGGGTCGGCGCTGTCCCGCCTGCTGGACTTCTACCTGGCCTCCGCGGCGGGCGTGTACGCGATCGAGCGCCCGGGGGACCGGCTGGTGGATCATCTGGAGCCCACCTCGTACCCGGGGCTGCGGTTCGGCGACCGGCACGCGGCGCAGGACTGGCTGTACGCGGAGGCCATCTGCCTCCTCGCATGTGTACGGCAGTCCGCAGGGCGGCCGGAGACCCTCCCCCGGGCGATCGACATGCTGTGGGCCGCGCACGATCTCTCCGAGTCGGGGGCCAACTCCAAGGAGTACGAGGCGACGGCCGAGGCGCTCGTCGGCGCCGCCCGCTCGCACGGCCTCGGACGGGCGGAAGCACGAGCGCTGATGACGCTCGTCAACGTCCACCATGTGAGAGGCCGTTTCGAACGGGCCGAGGAGGAGGCGGAACGGGTCATCCTCCTCGCGCAGGAGTCCGACGACCTGCTTCCCGTCTGCTGGGCGCGCAACGCCCGCGGCATCATCGCGCTGTACCAGAACCGCCACACGGACGGCGAGGAGCACCTCTCCCGGGCCATCGAGCACTTCCGTGCCCT
The DNA here is from genome assembly GCF_002891435.1 of Streptomyces cahuitamycinicus. Lineage (GTDB taxonomy): Bacteria > Actinomycetota > Actinomycetes > Streptomycetales > Streptomycetaceae > Streptomyces > Streptomyces cahuitamycinicus. The sequence goes on along the minus strand of NZ_POUC01000470.1, from coordinate 1,140 downwards.
GGGCGACCGCCCGGGCGAGGCCGCCGCCCTCTGCAACCTCTCCCGGATCCATCTGGCGACCGGGCGGACCCAGAGTGCGGTCGCGCTGGCCCAGGAGGGCATCGACATCTACGACGCCATGGGCAACTCGATGCGCGGGGCGAACGCCCGCTACGCCCTCGGGCTCGCCCTCACCCAGAGCGGCGAACTGGGCGACGCGACCGCCCGGCTCCAGGAGGCCGTGGAGGTCTTCCGCGACAGCAGGCAGCGCCTCTGGGAGGGCATGAGCCTCTTCCGGCTGGCCGAGGTGGATCTCGCCGCCCGGCGCGCGGCACGGGCAGCCGCCAACGCCGAGATGGCGCTCACCGTGCTGCGCGGGATCGGCGGGGAGTGGCGGCGGGGCAATGTCCTCACGGTGCTCGGGCGCGCGCTCAGCGGCATCGGCCAGACCGGCCGGGCTCAGGTCTGCTGGCAGGAAGCGGCCGGGATCTACGAGGAGCTGGGCTCACCGGAGGCGGCAGAGGTGCGTGCGCTGCTGTCCCCGGTACGGGCGGCCTGAGCAACGGTCGGGGCGTTCATCATTCGTTTATCCCGCCACGTCATCATGGACGCAGTCGATCCGTCGCGTCGGGGGGCAGACGGGTCACCGCACGGGCCTCGCTCCGAATCGTTCGGGGCGAGCGGCCCGGGTGGGCCTGCCCGGCCACCCTCGGGGGAGTGACCGGGCGGGCCCGCCGACCTCACTGCCTGTTCCATGCCAAGGGGAGTTGACGACCATGGGCGACGAGCTCAAGCCGCAGGACCTGCACGCCACGGACGAGCCGCTGGAGACCAAGGACCTGCACGCCACGGACGAGGGCGCCGTCAAGAAGCAGGACCTGCACGCCACCGACGAGCCGCTGGAGACCAAGGACCTGCACGCGACGTCGGAGCCTTTCAAGCCGACGAAGTAGTCCACCACCACACGGGGTTCGGCCGCGGCGGCGCGGAGGGGGAGCCGTCGCGGCCGAGGTGTGTCCGCAACCCGTCGGCACCGGACCCGTCCGTGCGGGCTCGTCCTGCGCCGGTTCGTACCCGCCGGTTCGTAGTCCTGGTGGAAGCAGCCCTGCTGATCGGCCGACAGGCAGGGGACGGCGGTCGCATGAACTACCCCTGCCCTCC
>NZ_POUC01000046.1 GCF_002891435.1 Streptomyces cahuitamycinicus | reverse complement strand
CGTACGCGAACGACCGGCCCCGGGTCACCGTCACCGGCACCTGGACCCGCACCTTGGACGGCGGCCAGAAGGCGACCGCCGGCCGTCGAGGGCCCGCCCTCGCCCTGTCCGAGCAGCAACTCGCGACCAAGGGCAGGTACGCGGCCCGCGTCACACCCCAATCCGCCGCTTCGGTAGGCGCGTTGGTGTTCCGGGCGGCCCTGGACGGCTCGGCCGGATACGCGGCCGCCCTCGACCCGGGCCGCGCCCGCATACGGCTCTACGACCTGGCAAGCGGCGACACCCTCGCCACCGCGCCACTGCCCGGCGCGCGGGCCGGAAAGTCCTATGACCTCGAAGTGGCAGTCGACGGACCCGAGCTGACGGTGCATGCCGACGGCAAGCGACTCCTGCACACCGAGGACCACCGCCACGACACCGGCTCGGTGGGCCTGCTCGCCCAGGGCGGCAGGGTCACCTTCGGCGCGCCCTCCCTCTCCTCGGTCACCACCAACCTCACCGGCTGGACCACGAGCGGCGGCACCTGGGCGGCGAGTCCGCTGGGCTGGCGCGCGGCCCCAACCGAGGAAGCCACCGCCCGCGCGGTCACCACGACCAAGACGTACGACACCGCGCTCCAGGCCGACCTGCTCCTGCACGACGCCTCCGCCATCGCCGCATTGCTCGTACGCGCCGACGCCAAGGCCACGCGTGGCTACGGCGTCCAAGTCGACCCGGAACAGGGCAGGCTGCGGCTCTATCGCATCGACGGCGACGTCACCCTCGGCACCTACGCGACCACCATCAAGGCTGACACGGTCTACCGCCTGCGCGTCGAAGCGGAACACGACGAGCTGCGCGTGCACTGGCAGACCAACTTCCTCTCTCCCGACGGTTACGCCCCCGTCATCACCGCCCAGGACTCCACGCACACGAAGGGCCAACTCGCCGTCACGGCATCGGCTGGCGAGGTGTCCTTCGAGAACATCGCCGGCGCCGACCTCACCACCGGCGTCCGGGGCTGGATGGCCCGCTCCGGCACCTGGACCCCCGACCTGCGCGGCATCCGCGGCGAGAACGGCCTGCGCACGGCCCCCTTCACCGACGGCGACCTGGTGGCGAGAGCCGACATCACACCCGGCGACCGCTCCTCCTCGGCCGGCCTCGTCCTGCGCGCGTCCGCGAACGGCTCCGGCGGCTACGAAGCCCGCCTGGAAGCCGGCCGCAACGCCGTCGCCCTGCTGGACCGCTCCTCCGGCACCCGCCTCGCCTCCGCCACCGGCCCGGTCCGACCCATCACGGCCGGAAGCACGTACGGCGTCGAGGTCCGCGCGACGGGCACAACCATCGAGGTGTACGTGGACGGCGTACGGGCGCTCAAGACCCGCGTATCCCACACCAAGGGCGCCACCGTCGGCACTGCGGCCGCGCACGGGACGTCGTACTTCCAGAACGTCGAGATCCACAGCACCGCCGACTACTTCACCGAGCCGTACCGCCCCACGTACCACTACTCCCAACTCACCAGCTCCACCAGCGACCCCTGCGGCCTGCTGCACTACGACGGCGAGTACCACCTCTTCCACCAGGACGAGGGCCGCTGGGCACACGCGGTCAGCACCGACCTCGTCCACTGGCAGCCCTTGCCGATCGCCCTGCCCTGGAACGCCTACGGCCACTGCTGGACCGGCTGCGCGGTCGTGGACGCCGACGACACCTCCGGTCTCTTCGACGGCGGCTCGGGCCTGATCGCGTACTACACGAGCTACCACCCGGACAAGCCGGGCGGGAACGCCAGCGTGCGCATCGCGTACAGCAAGGACAAGGGTCGCTCCTGGCAGCTGCACGGCGGTTCTACCCCGGCCCTGCAGAACCCGGGAGGCCCCGACGCCGGCTGGACCTTCCGCGACCCGAAGGTCATCCGCGACGAGGCCCACGACCAGTGGCTGATGGTCGTCTCCGGCGGCGACCACATCCGCTTCTTCACCTCCACCGACCTCCTCACCTGGACCGAAGTCAGCTCCTTCGGCTACGGCGACTGGGTCACCCCGGGCGTCTGGGAGTGTCCCGACTTCTTCCCGCTGCCGGTCGACGGCGACAAGGACAAGCTGAAGTGGGTCCTCACCCTGAGCACCGGCGCCGTACGCGCCACGAACGGCTCGGCCGCCCAGTACTTCACGGGTGAGTGGAACGGCACCGGTTTCACTCCCGACCAGAAGGCCGGCACGATCCTGCGCGTCGACTCCGGCCGTGACTACTACGCCGCCATGTCCTTCTACGGCCTGCCCGACGACCGCCGCGTCTGGCTCGGCTGGATGAGCAACTGGGACTACCCCTTCAGCGCCCCGACCGGCCCCTGGAACGGCCAGCTGAGCACCCCCCGCGAACTGACCCTCACGGACACCGCCGACGGCGTACGCCTGGCGCAGCGCCCGGTCCCGGAGCTGGTAACGCTGCGCACGTCCACCACGACCCGCAAGGACCTCGCCGTCGGCCCCGACTCCACGAACCCGCTCGCGGGAGTCCGAGGCATCGCCTACGAGATCGAGGCCGAGATCACCCTCGGCACCGCCACGGAGATCGGCTTCCGGCTCCGGACCGACAACGACCAGTACACGACAGTCGGATACGACACCGAGGCGCAGGAACTGTTCGTGGACCGCTCGGCGTCGGGCCTGAGCGACTTCACCCAGTACTTCGCGGGCCGCACGACCGCACCGATGAAGACGACCGACGGCCGCGTGACCCTACGCGTGTACGTCGACTCGTCCTCGGTCGAGGCATTCGGCGCGGACGGACAGGCCGCAGTGACCAGCCTGATCTTCCCCACGCCGGACGCCGACGGCATGGCCTTCTACGCCAAGGGCGGCACCGCACACATCGAGTCGCTCAAGGTGCACAGACTGGACAGCACCTTCCGCCTGGTGGATCGAATGAAGCCGCTGGTGACCGCCCCGACCGGCGGTGAATTCCGGTCGGACCTCGGCAAGTTGACGATCACCCCCGCCGGCCGCTGGTCGACGGACAGCGCGGGCCGCGCCGGAAGTTTCGACAAGGACTCCAACGCTATCTCGGCCCGCACGGCGACGGACGTGGATTTCACCTCCCTGGTCCGGCTCGGCGGCCCCGAGCCGGACACAGGCGGCGCCCTCTCCCTCCTCTGGCGCGCCTCCTCCGACGGCACAGACGCCTACTGCCTCAACATCGACCCCGACCTGCGCGCGATCCGCCTGGTCGCCAAGGCCGACGGCTACTTCGACGACGCCGCCGCCCTCGCCCGCGTCCCGGCCCTGGTCCGCCGCGGCACAACGTATCCGGTCCGCATCCTCACCGAGGGCGACCGCATCCAGGTGTTCCTCAACGGCGAGCGGATCATCGACGTGACGGACACGACGTACACGAGCGGACACATCGGCCTGAATGTGTTCGGAGGGAGGGCGGCGTACCAGGACACCTACGCAAAGGAGCTGTGACCGCCGGTCCGCCCACCCAAGACGATTGGGCCCGTACAGGCTCCGCCCCCGAGGCTCCGTGTGCCACAGCGTCGGGGATCAGCGCGACACTGCGGATATCTTCAACTGCGGCTACGCCCTCCAGGAGAAGGATGCCTACGTGCGCGGCGCGCGAGCGGACTGTCCAGCACGGGCCCACGAACCACGAAGCGTGTGGCGCTGACTGGACGGAACAGCACCACACGGCAGCGTCGGACACTGCGGCAAGGATTCGCTGGAATGCCTCCGCCAGGAGAGCTACTCCTCGTCCGGTTCATCACGGGCGGCTGGTCGTAGGCGCTCAGGAGCCCTGCAATGCGCTGTTCGCGCGTCTTCAGGCACCTGGTGTCGTCTGAAGTTGTGGCGGTGTGCTGGGTTGGCTTCGAGTGTCCGGTCCGGCGCACTATGTGGGTGAGGGTGGGTTTTTGGCGAGGCGGAGACGGTGGCGTTCTGCGGTGTCGCCGAAGTCGCGTTCGTCGTCGTCGCGGAAGCGGTTGTAGAACCACTCGGGTACTCGGGTGGTGTCCAGGCGGGTGCGGAGTACGCCGTCCTGCACGTCCCGCGCGACGTTCCGCAGTCGGTGCCATTCGTCTTCGGGGACTCGGCCAGGCCGTCCGTTGTGCAGCTCGGTGTTGACGACCTTGGCGAGGCGGTCGCGTTCGTCGGCCACCTTGCGTTGGCCGGACCAGATCTCGTAGGCAATCTGGTAGGCCGCCAGGGACGGGACGAAGAAGCTGAGGAGGGTGTCGCCCAGAGTGGCGTCCGCGATCACGAGACCGGCGACAAGGCCGATGGTGGTCCACAGGATCGCAGTGGCGGCGATGAGGTGGCTGTAGCGACGGCGGAGGCGGGCGTCCCAGGCGAGGTTCTGTTCCTGGGCGATGAACACGTCGTAGGAATGATGGACGTCGTTGGTGGGGTCGTACCGGCCGTCGGTGATGCGCTGGTCCTTCGCGCCACCTTGGGGAAGCTTGCGCGCGAGACGGCGGACGTCGGGTTCGGGGATGGGGTCGCCTGCAACGGTGGCACGCCACGGCAAGTGGAACAGGGCGACGTCGAACATCATCGGACGGCGACAAGCTCACAGCCATACCCGGAACCCCCCAGCCCCGACGATCTTACGAATGACCGACTCAGACCCACGCTCGGAATGTAGGACAAGCTCAGTCGTCGTTTCTGATGTCCTCGCTCGGCAGGAATCTCTGGCGAGCCCAAAGGCTCAGCAGTGCCGTTCCGCCGACCAACAGCGGCACCGGGTCTCGGGCAGGCGCAGCCAGCACGTATCCCAGCACCGTGGCCGTGCAGACCGTCAGGGGAATGAACGCCGCCGCACCCTCTATCCCCCATCGCAGCGCGGACTGAGCGGTACCCAGGGCGCTCGCACCGCCGGGCACCCAAGGGCCGACAGCAACCACCAGCAGTCCCGCGGTAGCGCAGGCGTCGACCAGCTGACAGGACATCACCTCGGGGCCGTGCGGGCCGACCGCCCACAGTCGCAGGGTGTCGCCGATCAGCATGAGGGACAGCCCGGCGATCCCGACCCACAACGTGGCCCTCTGGTCGCTCCGTACGAGACGGCGCAGAGCGAACAGAAAACTGAGGAACACGACTTCCGCAGCCCACAGGACGCCGACCATCCCCGTCCCCAGCCGCCAGCCGTCACCGGCCCCCCGCAGCAGTACCCATCCCGTCATGAAGACGGCCCCGGCTGTGACGACCCCGTCGAGCACGCGCCGCAGCAGCACGTGCCGGCCTGTACCGGCATCGGCCGCGACCACCAGACCAGCCATCCCCAGGCCGACCGTCAGCGTCACTCCGGTGACCACCACCGAACCCAGCAACGATCGCCCGTCCCCTCCCGAAGCCGGAGGCTGAGCCGACAGCACGGTGACCGCTCCCCGGTACACACCTCCGGCTACCGCGGAACCCCCCAACAAAAGCAGACGCATCCGCACTCGTCCGCTCGTTCCCCTCGCGCGGAGCGTCACAGAGGCCGCCAACCCACAGCAACCGATGGACGGCCCGAAAGCCACCATCCGCGCCGCCCCGCTCCCGGCCGCCCACGACCCGGCGAACGTCAGCACTGTTCCCACGAGACATGCCACACCGACCACGCCCCAGGTACATGCCCAGGTCCGATGGCCGCGGCCTGCCCGGCGCCTGAGCACGTCCGGCGACCTCCCCAACCCCGACATCAGGTGCGCCTTCCCACCGGTCCCCGCTCGAAGGGCCTCGCCCGCAGCCCCGGATCCATTCAGAAACCGTAAACACCTGCCACCGGACCCGAACGGAACCATCGGTTCATTCACTCGTACTGCGTAAGGGAGAGGATTTTTCCGCGACGGGGCAAGCCCGCTATGAGAGTGGGCGGGCCGCAGCCACCGAACCCGTGCCGCGTACCCTGCCCATTGTCGGCGTCGACGCCGTCCTCGACTGCCGCGAAACCCTCAACCAAGCACGCAACAACTGATTGCTCCCTTGTAGCGTCGGGCGCCAGGCTGGCGCGGTCCAGCCGGGCGGCACTCGCCGCGGCCACGTCCAGGCGTACGCCGTTCTTCTCGCCCGCCCGGACGATCAGGCGGGCGTCCTTGGCGGCAGTCGCCACGGCGAACTGGGCCGCAAGCAGCCCATGTCGCGCGGGCAGCCCGCGATGGCGTCGAAAAACTCTGCGGGTCCACGCCGAGCGCCTGCGACAGCGCCAGCACCTCGCCGGCCGCGGCGGTGGTCGCGATAAACCAGCTGTCGGCGAACAGCTTCAGGCGGGTGGCGGTGCCAGCCGCGCCACTCTCACAGGGCCACACGGCGCGGGCGCCGACCGCGGCCACAGCGTCACGGACGCCCCCCATAGGCGTTGGACTTTGCGGGAGCGAAGGATGCGTCCTGATTGGTCCCGCCGTGGCCGTAGCCGGGCGGGCCTTCGTGGGCGATGCGATGCACGGCGGCGCCGGGGCTGTCGGCGGCACCCGGTGCGGCCGGCCGAGGCGGCTGGCGGGCCCGGTCGGGGCGGCGGGTCCCGAGCGGGACCACGGTTGGGGAGCAGGGACGCGTCACGGACCTTCGTCCGCTCCGCGTCGCGCGACGGGCCCCGGGTCCGTCGGCAAGCAGCCTGCCCCGCACCTCACCGCTCGACGTCGGCCCCTCACCCGTCGACCGGGCTGTCCCGGCTCCAAACACCACCTGCTCGTCGACCGTCGCGGAACCCCGCTCGCCGTCACGCTCACGGGTGGCAACCGGCACGACGTCACCCAGGCTCCTGCCACTGCTGGACGCCGTCCCATCGATCCGGCGCTCTTGAAGCCACCGGTCCTGGGATTAATTTGTCCCACGGAACCGTGAACGTATTGCCCGGCCAGGTTGGGACGGATGCATGGAAGTGAAGGCGGTTGTGGCATTTGCGGCCGAGCGTACGTCGTGTGGGGTGCAAACGACGGGCGGCGTACGGTTCGGGTCGGACAGCGCTCCGGCGAGTAAGCGAGTGGGAGGGAAGCCGGGTGGCAGAGCGGTACCGCGTGGAGTGGACCTACGAGGGCAGCTCGATGGCGTCATACGACACCTATGACCTTGCCGGCGCCGAACGCTACCTGGCCAGGGTCATGGAGGACCCGATCGCCGAGGACGTCAGGATCGTCGAGGCCGAGCCCGAGTAGCGGGCCTCGACGCGCGGCGTCGGCCGGCGCCTGCCAGGTGCCGTGGCAGGTCGGACTTGATGCGATTCAGGATCCGGTGTTTGCGGCGAACACGGATTCTGTGGTGCCGCGGTCATCACCGCCGGCACGAGGGGACGTCTTTCGTCCGCTCATGGAGGTCGCCCACGCCCCGCTACTCAACGGGCTTCTGTGCAGTCGTCTTGTCAGGCCTGCCCCGGAAGCGTTCGGCGGGAGTGCGCCTGCCCTGGCGGAAAGCGGCGAGACCGGCGTCGAAACCTATCGCGGATCCCACGAACAGAACCGACTCGTCGCATCCCACGAGGATGCTTCCTCCACCCCGGACGCCGGCTGGCCACACACAGATTCCGAGTCCGTCGGGCAACTCCCGTACGGTGAGCGCTTCAGCAGCGCCGAGGTCCCCAAAGAGCGTCGCTGCTATGCGTGCCAGGCGATGGACATCCATGTCACACTCCCCTTCGTTCCACCCGGAACGTACCTTCTCACGGGCAAGGCAGAGTGCCTGGCGGCGTCACCTGCTTGGCGCTTGCCCTGAACCTTCCGCATTTTGAAGAAGGAGCTTGTTGTGGATGCCGCCACGGCTCGATTCATAGCAACCGTCGCGGCTCTGCCGCCCGAGGCTCTCGCCGCCGCGTTCGACCACGCCGTCAGCCGGCGTCGGCAGGGCGGCCGTGAGGCGAGCCGTGCCCCCCGGCTCTCCGCATCGGAAAATTCCGAGCTCGACCACGCCGTAAGGTCGGCACTGCTTCCGCGCAGTGAGGAACTCAACGCATACCGCGCGGGACTCCACTCGGATGCCAAGTCCGTCTGCGTGATCGCAGCCAGGGCCGTACGGAAACCCGCCACGCTCCCAGCCGAGCAGTACGCCCTCCTCACCGCCCCGTTCACAGTCGTCGGCGTCGCAGTCCCCCGCCACCACGCCAACTAAGGGCTTGCAGATCATCAACACGTCGTCTTGATCTTGTTGTGGGGCTCGCCGGTTTGGGCGAGGACTCGAGCCTTGAGGGCGGCAAGGACGATGGGTGGCGTCGTCGCGGGTGGGATGGTGATGCCGTGCGCTTCGAGGAGTTTCCTGTTCTTCAGGAGGGTGCGGTGCATCGCCGTCCGGCTGCTGCCGAACAGCACGGCGAGAGGTTCCGCGGCGAGGGCGAGCCGCAGATGGAGCACCGTGGCCAGGACCTGTTCGGGGAAGGCGAGCCTGGGCGGACGGCCACGCCGGGTATCGCCTTCGAGGGCCAAAGTCCCTGTGAGGGGGTCCAGTTGTGCCGGGACATGCCGGTCAGGGCGGGATCGGATAGCAGGGCCTGGTCCCACTGCGGGGCCGGCTCCTGCGGAGCCCGGGCCATCGGGACGGCCGGACGGGGCTGCGGGTGCAGGGCATAGTTCCAGTCGCCGTGGAAGGCGTGCCGGGTCAGCGGCAGTGCCGCCATCTCTGCGTCATCGATGCGGACTCCGGTTGGTGTTGGTGTTGAGTGCGGCTCGCACGCGCAGTCCGGGCCGAGCGGGACGTCGACGCGCTGTCCGGGGCCGAGCGGCAGCGGGTGCGGCTCGCGATGGCGCTCGCCTCTTCATGTTGAGTCGGCCGCCACAGGCGTTGTTGGCGCATCGGCGGCAGTTGCCGAAAGGCACAATCCCGGCCCGTAGGGGCAGCGGGGGCAGGCCGGAGGCGGCCAGGTCGAGCGCGGTGCGTAGATACTCGTTCATGCCGTCGTACCGGCGCTCTCGCCGGATGTCGGTGGGTCGGGTCATCCTGGAGACCTCCACAGGTCTGCTAAGGACAGGTGGATTGGCGGCGGCCCCGGTTCTTGGCGGAAGGGGGGCCGCCGTTGTCGGTGGTCGGGCCGGTCAGGCGGCGGTCTCATCGTCGCCGCGCGCGCGGTGGTGAGTTGTCCGTCGAGGGTGCGGGTGAGCGCACGTGGGGGACGTGCCGATCTCGCCCCACTGCTGACGCTGATGGGCTGACCGCAAGACTCCACACGAGGGACTGGACAACGGATTGGCAACAGCACCGAACCCACCGCCCGCCTCGTGCGTCGAAGAGTCATGAAGCGGACAACAAGAGCGAAGTACGCCGCCGCGGCTCTGGCTGGCACAGCGGTGCTGGCCGCCTGCGGCACGGTGTCCGATAGAGGGAGCAGTTCGGTCGGAGACGGGAGCGCCACGGACATCGCCGACATCCGCTGGGTGCCGCAGAGGGTGACCGTGGACAGCAAGGACTATGTCCTCCCCAAGGGCGACCAGTTCCGGGTCGACGAGGCCCATGTGACGTTCAAGCCCGGCGCCGCCGAGCCGGACGTTGGCGGAGGGGAGTCCGGCGGCACTGTGGGCTGCAACAGCTTCGGTGCCGACGTTGAGATCAACGGCGACACCGTGCAGGTCTCCGACCTCGCTTCGACGATGATGGGCTGCCCTGGTCCGGTCCAGGAGTTCGAAAAGCGGTTCATCAGCGTCTTCAGGGGCACGCTCAAGGCCGTGGTCGAGGAGCGCGACGGTACCAAGACCCTCAGGCTGACCAGCAGTAAGGGCGACAGCATCACCCTCGGCGGGGGGAGCGAGGAGACGGCCCGCCCCTGACAGGCACCGGTGGACGATCGACCCCCTGACTTGGCCTTGATCCACCGACGGGGGTTTCGAAGGGACCTCCGAGGGCCTGCGAGGCGGGTTCTGGGCTCTCCGGCTGATGTGTGGGCCAGGGTGCATCGGGCTGGTTTCCGGCCGGCCAGTGCACGGCTGGTGTCAGCCCCGGCGACCCCCGTCCTCCGCCATCTCGGCTCCACCCGCCTTCACGCCTGATGATGGATGTCCGGGTCGTCCCGGTCGGGCCTGAGCCAGTGAGCGGTTTCAGCGTTGACGCTCCAGGGTGAGGACGGCAGCGGCGATGAGCGTCATGCGGTTGGGGCTGCATCGGGCTCTGCGGAAGAAGCGCCAGGACTTGAGTCTCGCGACGCTTCGTTCGACCGGTGCTCGTGCCGCTGACAGGGCCCGGTTGATCGTCCGTTGGGTCGCGTTGAGGTCCTGGTGCGGAAGACGTCTGATCGGCGTGGTCACCCATGAGCCGGCGCCGATGTAGGCGCGGTCGGCGAGGATGGGCACGCCCTGGCGTTCGCAGATCCGGATGATGCGGTGGGTGCGGGCCGCGGTCAGGTCGTGGGTGCGGCCAGGCAGCGCGGGCGAGATCCACAGCAGCTTGCCCGCAGGGTCGGCTACCACCTGCACGTTCACGCTGTGGCGGCGGTGCTTCTGGGAGAAGTCGGCCCGGCTGTCACCGACCCGGTCGCATTCGGCGAGCGTTCCGTCGAGCAGGACGTGATCGGGATCCGTTTCCCGCAGGACCCGCAGTAGTCCGGGCGCCCGGCGGGACAGATGGCCGACGACGGCGGTGACGTAGGCGTGAGCAGTACCGACGGATATGCCGAAACCGGCGGCGATCTGCGCGAGCGTGTCGTGCCGGCGAAGGTAGACCAGGCCGACGAGAGCACGCTGGTGCGGTGGGAGCTTGCAGCGGCGGTCACCCTCACGGGTGACGATGAGCATGGTTACCCACTCGACCAGGGCGTGCGGGAGGTCGAGTGCGGCAGGGTAGGGGTGCGTTTACGGCCCGCCACCGCTGCTGGGCGGACTCGACGAGCTTGAAGACCATGGCCAGGGCGGCGGTGCGAGAGCCGGCGCCGCGAGTGACCTTGGCGCGCAGGCGGACGGTGGCGAACGTGGACTCGATGGGGTTGGTCGTTCGCAGATGGATCCAGTGTTCGGCGGGGAAGTCGTAGAAGGCCAGCAGCTCGGCCTCGTCGTCGGTGATCTTCTTGACGGCCTTGGGGAACTTCGCGCCGTAGAGCTGGGCGAACGCTTGATCCTTGGCCGCGAGGTCGCGGTCCTCGGCGTTGTAGATGTCCTGAAGCGCCTTGCGGGCGCCGGGCTGGGCCGACTTCGGCAGTGCGTTGAGCACGTTGGCCGTTTTGTGAACCCAGCACCTCTGATGCCGGGAGGCGGGGAAGACCTCGGCCAGGGCCTTCAGAAGCCGAGAGCTCCGTCGCCGACCGCCAGGACCGGGGCACGCATCCCCCGGCGGGCGCAGTCGCGCAGCAGGTCTGCCCAGGACTCGCCCGACTCGCGGTAGCCGTCCTTGAGTGCGACCAGCTCCTTGCTGCCGTCCGCGCGCACGCCGACGAGGACGAGTACGCAGGCTTTGGCCTCCTCCAAACGGACGTTGAGGTGGATGCCGTCGGCCCACACGTACACGTAGTCGATCTCTGCGAGGTCGCGGTCCATGAAGGCGGCGTGGTCGGCCTGCCACTGCTGGGTCAGGCGTGTGACCGTGGCCGGGAACTGCCCGGCCGAGCTGCCGAGGAACTGCTCCAGCGCGGGCACGTAGTCTCCGGAGGACAGGCCGTGCAGGTAGAGCAGGGGCAGCACCTCGCTGATCTTCGGGCTCTTGCGGCACCAGGGCGGCAGGATCGCGGAGGAGAACCGCTTGGGCTCGCCCGTCTCCTCATCGACGCGCTTGTCATTCACCCGCGGGGCCTTCACTTCGACGACACCGGCTGCGGTAGTGACCTTCCGGGGCTGGTGGTAGCCGTTGCGGACTACGAGCCGCCGCCCATGTTCATCCCGCTGGTCAGCCAACTCGGCTATGTAGGCGTAACTTCGGCCTCCAGCGCGGCGGCCAGCATCCGCCTCGCGCCCTCCCGGACAAGTTCGTCGATCAGCGACGACCCGTTGTGCGCGGAACCGTCCTCGTTGACTACCGTGAGCACGGACGTACCTTTCCCGGCCGGTGCTGCGAACACCGGTCTTGCTCGGTGACCTATCGATCAATCACCCGGGAAGGTACGTCCTTCCCGGGCTGATCCACAGGTTCTGAGCATTGCTCGTCTTCCCATCAGGTATACGTCTACGCAGGACACCCGCCGGAGTATGCCGACAGGGGTCCTCATGTGTCACGTGCGATCACAATCGAGTCATCAACCCCACGGACCCACTCACGTCACAAGGCCCTGACCTGGACTTACGTGCTCACCCTGGACCAACTGGACGCCCGTGGACGATTTCTACGACACGTGCCATGTGGCACCCAGTGAGGGACCCAGGATCAGGACGGGAGCGTCTTCTGGCCCGTCAAAGCGGTATTGCAGGGTGTTCGACGGTGTCTCACTCACGCCTCAGACCCTCTCACGTATCACGAAATCTCACACAGCCGGGGGAAGCCGACGGCTCGATGCATCCGTGGCTCGACTCGTCGGGCACTGCCGACGGCCTCGTCGATCGAGTCTGAGCCTCTCAGCGTGTACGCGCGCCCCTGACGCAGCGTGGCCTGTTGGCCGCGCTCTCGCCCGGTCCTCACGTCGACGCGCTGCTTCCTTCATCAGCACAGCTGCCAGCTGTTCCGACTTTGCAGCAAAGCATGTGGTGCCGTTCCGACGGTCGGGACGACGTAGCGTCGAACCCCTCCGATCAGCGCCTGACAACCACCCCTGGCTCGCCTGGAACCGCCGCCGCGGTGACGGCCCTGGCCTCGCGCTGGTCCTGGCCGGACTGGGCTTCATCGCCGAACAGCGCGGCGACGCCGACCGGGCCCTGGCCTACCACCGGGACGGCCTCGCCGTCGCCGCGACAACCAAGGACCCCCGCTCGGTCGCCCTGGCCCTCGAAGGGCTGGCGGGCGCGTACTCCCTGTCCGGCGAGGGGGAACGGGCGACCCGCCTCCTCGGCACGGCGGCGGCGACCCGCGAACGGGCCGGCGCCCCGCACCCCCCGGCGGAACGGGGGGGCGACGTGGAACGCATCGCGGCCCGCCTGCGCGCCACGATGGACGAGGCGACGTACACGCGCGAGTTCACCGCCGGCACCCGACGCACCCACGAAGCGGAGGCCCTGGCCGAGACAGACCCGCGGGCACCATGAGGCCGCGAAGGGTCCGGGCGTCCCGGCCGTCGCCGAGACCGGTCAGTCCCTCCGGCCGAGTACCGCCTCGCCGAGATGTGTCAGGCGATGCAGGGTCAGGTTGTCCCGGCGTTCGGCCGCGACCATCCCGGATCTGCGCAGGACACCCAGATGTCTGCTGACGGAGGGGTGGGAGAGGTCGAGACGGCGGGATATCTCGCTGATGGACACGGGCGACCGCAGGGATTCGAGGACGTTCGCGCGGGTGTGCCCGAGGAGGTCGCTCAGGGCAGCGGTCCGGTCCTCCTCCTGCTGTTGCCAGAGTCCGGCGGCGGTGTCGGTGGTGGGGCTGACGTTGTAGACGAGGACGGGGGCGTCCTGGCCGCCCGTCTCCGCGTCGAGGACCATCGGCCCGGGCGCGAACAGCGACGGAGCGATGACCAGGCCCTCCCCGAGCGGGTCGGCTCGCTGCTCCTCCTGTTGGTCGTCCACGTGGAGCAGGGGTGCGTGCCAACTGATGGAGGGGTGCAACTCGTTGAGGAGGCTTTCCACACCGCCGGAGAGAACGGCGCGGCCGCGCGCTTCTCGTTCCTGCTCCAGGTGGTTGCGTATGCGTCCCCAGAAGGGCACCACGGCCACCGAGCTGAAGCGCCGGGTGTCGGCGTGGGGCGCCGCTCCCGGCGCACGTCGCAGGAATCCGTTGCCCGGCGTGCCGGAAGGGCTCGCGTGGCGCAGTTTTCTCCGCACCTTCATGCGCCAGTCCGCGAATTCGTCCGGTCGCGTGTCCGCGTATCTGAGCTGGGCGAACCGGACTTCGAGATCCAGTCCGAGAGAGCCGACGAAGCGGATGCGGGAAAGGTCCTTCACCGTGAGATGCATGCAGACCAATGCGCTGTCTCCTCAACTCGGCTCGTGCGGTTCGTGTGCCGAACCGGCGGGGAGACGTCGAGCGCTGCCGGTGGTCGGGCACGGCAGAGCCCGCGGGGCTTTTGAGCACTTGACGAGGCCGGTGTGCGGTTCTGCGTCGGATCCCGCCGGCTCCGGTACGGATGTCATCCCCGTGATTCCCCCTGGTACGACGCAAGCACTCGGGGACCGTACTCAGCGGATGAAAGGGTGTCAACTGATCCGCTGGGCACCCCCGGTGCCCCCTTCGGTCGCCATCCCCTCCACCCACTCCCCCACACGCAGCGCAGGGAATGTTTTGAGCCAAAGGGGGGCCGCGCGCCTGGAGGGAGTGGGCAAGGCGGCGGGTCGCTGCGTAAGTTGGATGTCCTATCCTGTCCGCTGGACACAGACGTGTTATCGCGCCCGGGAGTTGGAGACTTGGCCAGCAGCAGCAACGGCGACAACGGCACGACAGGCCCGTCATCCCTGGCCCGACGGCTTGAAGACATCGTCAACGCCTACTACCGGGGCAACCGTCCTCCCTACAGCAAGATCGCGGAGGAGATCCGCCAGAGCACGGGGCGGACGTTCTCGGCCACCTACCTCTGGGAGCTGACGACGGGCCGGAAGCGGAACGTGACACGCGACCACCTCCGGGTGCTGGCGGAGCATTTCGGCGTCACGCCGGACTACTTCACCGATGAGGAGGTCTCCGAGAGAGTGAGGCGCCAGATGGAGTTCGCCGTCGCCCTGGGCAACAGCAAGGTCCGAACGCTGGCCTTCCGTGCCGACGGGTTGTCGGAGGCAGGGCTCGACGCGCTTCTCGCACTCGTGAACGCGATGTCCAACGAGTCCGACTCCGCAGGAGGACAGCAGCGTCCCGGCCGGTGAAACCATGCGGAAAGTCGGGGCAGCCACGACCAGTGAGAGCAAGAGGGACGAAGCCCGCTCATGCAAGCGTTCAGGCGTCTTTCGCGTTTCTGTCATCCGGGACGGGGGTGACAGCAGGTGAGACGAACGGGGGAATACGCCAGGTTACAACGGAAGTGTGCGGCGATCCTGCGTGATCTCGGGGTGCACCGCTCCCTTTCCTTCGACGCGATCCGTGAGCGGGTGGAGGAACTCAGAGGCCGCCCGCTCGTTCTGAAGGAACTGCCCGAGCAGGCAGCGATCGCCGGAGCCTGTGGCCTCTGGCTGGGCACCGACGACGCCGACTACGTCTTCTACGAGGCCCGGACCGCGCCTCTCCACCGGGAGCACATCATCCTGCACGAGATCGGCCACGTCCTGTGCGACCACCATCGGGGCATCACGGACCCGGGCGACGAGCTGACGGACCGGCTCCTCAGCGGTCTGCAACCCCATCTCGTGAAGCGGCTGATGGCTCGGACCAGTTACACGACCGCCGAGGAACAAGAAGCCGAGATGATCGCCAGCCTGATACAGAGCGCCGGGAAGACCGGACCGGTGGCCGGCTCTCTCGGCCGTCTCGGCGCGTTCCTGGGAGTGACGGACGATGTCGGCATCTGAGCTGGCGACCAAGGTGGGGCTCCTCAGCATCGTCACCATGTGGTTCGCCCTCGTCCTGCGTGCCCGGCCCGCGCTGCGCCAACCGCACCAGCGGGGGCTGTGGCTGACGGTCCTGGCCGCGGCCGTCGCCATCACGCTGTTCCAGCCCGAGGTCGTCGGCCGGCTCACGCACGCCGGCGTGGAACTGCACACGGTCGCCCTGACCCGGAACCTGATCGGCGTCCTCAGTGCCGGGCTGGTCCTTCTCTTCATGGTCGGTTCCACCCGGGTACGCCACCTGCGTCTCACCGTGGCGGCGGGGCTGACGACGGTGATGGGCGCGTTGGTCGCCCTGGACCTGCTGCAGGGCGACCACCCGCGCGAGAGTGTCGCATCCGTCCAGGGGCCGGCCGACCCGGCGTTCTCCTACTGGTTGATCCTCATCGTGGCCCACTTGGTCGGTGACGCCGTCGCGCTCGTGGTCTGCTGGTCGTACAGCCTGCGTACCGGGGATCGCGATCTCGTCTGGTCGCTGCGGCTGTTCGCCGCCGGAAGCGTCCTCGCGCTCGCATTTTGGTGCGGCTACCTCTGGCACCTCTACGGTGGCAGCTCCGCCCTGCTCCCCTACCTGTCCCTGATCATCGGCGTCCACGGCTGCATCAGGGCGGCATCGCTGCTCGTCACCACCGCCACCGCCCTCGTCCGGTCATGGAGCGCCCTGCGTGTCACCTGGCGTCTGTGGCCACTGTGGCGCGATCTTGTTTCGGCGGTGCCCCAGGTAGCGCTCTCCAGCCCACAGCGGACCAGGCTCCAGGAGGTCCTGCGACCGCGGTCCCCGCTTGCGCTGCAGGCTCACCGGCAGACGATCGAGACCTACGACGCGCTCCTGGATCTGCAGCGATTCGTCCAACCCGGCGCCTATGAAGAGGCGCAACGGCATGCGCGGCAGGCCGGGGTGCCGGACCATCGGCTCGCCGCCGCCGCACTGGCCGGAGCGCTGGGCCAAGCCCGACGGGCCAAGCTCGTCGATGCGCCCCCGTCCGTCCCCCGTCCGCTGCCCGGTGTGGAGCACGGCAGCCCCGCGACCCTGCTGGGGATCGCCCGGATGTGGCCGTCGATGACGGACGCGCTGCCCTGGCACGACGAGCGAGTCGACGCGGTGGCACCGCCCCACCGCGAGTGACGGGCGGGCGGCACGGCAGCCACGGGGCCGGGCCGCTACCGGGGAGTGCCGGGTGCCTCGTCGTGACGGGGCGCGACACGGAAGTCGAACGCCAGCGTCCCGGGATCCAGGGCCGTCGCCCCGCCGTCGACGGTGAGCACGGCGCCGTTCACATAGGACGCCGCCGGGGACAGCAGCCAGCCGATGGCTTCCGCGATCTCACGCGGCTCACCCGGACGCCCCAGGGGAAGAAGTCCGGTCACCTCCTCATAGGCACCGTCCACGCCCTCACCCCGCAGGTCCGCCTCGGCGGCGAAGCGCGCCATGCGGCGGTCGGCCATCTCGCTTCTCACCCAGCTCGGACACACGATGTTGGCCCGCACCCCCTGACGCCCGTAGTCGACGGCGACCGAACGGCAGAGTTGGAGCAGGGCCGCCTTGGACGTGGCGTACGGGGCGTTGCTCGTACCGTTGCGCAGGGCGGACACCGAAGCGACGGCGACCACCGCCCCCCTCGCCTCCAGCAGGTGCGGGATCGCGGCGCGCAGAAGCAGCAGCGGACCGGTGACGTTGGTGCGCATCACCTCGTCCCAGTCCTCCAACGACAGGTCGCCCACGGACCCGCCGCGCCCGATGCCGGCGTTGAGCACGAGTCCGTCGAGTCGGCCGTACGCGGCCAGGGCCGCCTGGACGAGACCGTCGGCGGCCTCCGGGTCCCTCACGTCGGAGGGGTGCGCAAGCACCCCGATCTCCTTCTCGAGACGGCGCAACGGCTCGCTCCGCCGGCCCGAGACGACCACATGGTGACCTCCTTCGCGCAACAGCCGGGCAGTGGCCTCCCCGATGCCCGAGCCTCCACCGGTCAGGACAACAACTCGTCCGTCAGTCACAGCTGTTCTGGCTCCTTCGAGATCACACGACGCATCCGATCCTAGAACCCGGTGATCCCCTGCTGATGACTTTGAGACAGCTCAAAGGGTGGGGGAAACCCGCCCCGGAACTCTCCTGCCAGGTCTACTGCCTCTCCCCGGCCGCCCTGTTGCACTGGGATCCCCAGATCCCGACTTCGACGAGGGCTGCCCGATATGTCGCAGATAACCGATGTCCGTCTCCCCGTTGTCCAGTTGGTCAGGGTCTCCGTCGACCGCCGCGGCGCCGCCGGCCGTGGCGGGGCACTCCTCGAAGCAAGTGTGGGCTTCCCGGAGCGAACCCTCACCGCGGTCGTGGGTCCCTCCGGGGCGGGCAAGAGCGCCCTTCTGCGGTGCGCCTCGGGCCTGGAACGGCCGCACCGGGGCAAGGTGTTCAAGGGCTCCCGGGAGCTGGAGGCCATGGACGATCAGGAGCTCACGGAACTTCGGGGTCTCTTCGTCCCTCGGCAGCCCGAGTTGGACCCGGCGCTCACCACGTGTGAGAACGTGGCCCAGGCGTCGTACGCCGGCGGCCGCAGAGCCCGACGGGCGGCCGCCATGGAGGCGCTGCGCCACGTGGGCCTCGATGAAGAGGCCGGGCGGTACCCGGACGGGCTCTCCGCCGAGCAGCTCAAGCGCGTCGCCATCGCCAGAACCCTGCCGGCGGGCCCCAGGATCCTGTTCATCGACGAACCGACGGACGCGCTCGACCACGCCGGGGCGCGCCGGATCATGGATGTGCTGCGCACCCTGGTGGAGCGGGCCGGACGCACCGTCGTCATGGGCACACGCGATCCGGCGGCTGCGGCCTGCGCGGACCGGGCCGTCTTCCTCCTCGGCGGTCGTGTGGTCGGCAAGATCGACCATCCGACGGCCGACGAGGTCGCCGCCGAACTCGCGCGACAGCCGCCGTGTCAGGGCTGACTCCGTGACCCCCGACCCTGCGCGACGGGACGCCCGATGGTGGGGGAAACCCGACCGTCAGGTCTCGACCTGGCCGTCATGACCTGATCCGACGCTCCGGATGCAATGGACGAGTGCTGATTCATCGGGGTCAACTTCGTCCGGACAAGCGGAAATTGTGGTGCGGCGGCTGGCTCGTGGCAGCCGCCTGGGCCGCTGTCTTTCCGTTCATCATGGCACCCGAGCCGCACCGTGTGTGGGGCATGAGCGCCTGCCTGGGTTACCTCTGCGCGGCGGTCGCCGCGCTGTCGTCGCGCCCGCGCGGCCGCGCCGTCTCGGTCTGCCTGGCCCTCGGTGGGGCCGTCGTCGTGCCCTTCGTGCTCCTGGTGCTGACCGGCACGGCGCAGAGCGAGGTCGGCGTGGTCGAGCGCTCCGGGCTGCTGACCTTGCGCCAGGCCACGCCGTACCTGCCCGAACCGCACACGGTGGGCGAGGTCACCCCGTACCTGCCGGGCATGGCCGTGTTCGGGCTGCCGCGCGCGGTGCTGGGCGAGGGTGGCCCCCTGCCCCGGCTGCTGGGTGACGCCCGGCTCTGGTGCGCCGTGGCGTTCCTCGGCTGTCTGTGGGCCACGCGGCGCGCGATCCGGCGCCCGGCCGACGGCCCCTCGGCGGTCGGCGGCGGCGCATCGCGTGGTTGCGCGGTCGGCGCGTTCGTCGCCTCGCCGGCCGTGGCGCTTCCGCTCTGCGTCAGTGGCGTGGACCTGCCGCTGACCGGACTGCTGTTCCTCACGCTGGCGTTCGCGGCACGACGGCGGCCGGTGGCCGCCGGGTTGGCGCTCGCCGCCGCTTGCTCCCTCAAGTGGACGGCCTGGCCCGCCGTCGCGGTCGCCGTGACGCTGCTCGCCCACCACGCGGGGACCCGGGCGGCCGTGCGCGGGGCGGGCGTGGCGGTGGGGGGCACCGTCCTGCTCGTTCTGCCGAGCGTGCTGTTGTCACCGGGGCCCCTGGTGCAGCAGGTGTTCGCCTTCCCGACCGGGCGCGGGCCGTTCGAGACCCCGGCGGCCAGTCCGCTGCCGGGCCGGTTGCTCGCCGACCTCGGGCCGGCCGGCTGGTACGCGGCGGTCGCACTGCTGCTGGCCGGTGGGCTGGCCGTCTTCGTGTCCCTCCTGGTCCGGCCTCCGCACGACCTCGTGTCGGCCGCCGACCGGCTTGCCGTCGGCCTGTGCGTCGCGTTCCTCCTCGCGCCGGCCGGGCGCTTCGGGTATCTCGCCCTGCCGGTCACCCTGGCCGTGCTCGCCCGGCTGGTGGGCGGCGCCCACCGTGAGAGGCCCGCGCACGACCTCGTCGTACGGACCTCCCGTCCTGCGCGCCCGGCCCCGGTTCCCGCCGCGCGGGGTGCTCGGTGAGGGCCCGTCGCACCGCGGCGGTCGGGGCCACCCTGCGGTGGAGCGCCCACCGGTTCCCGTTCGTCGAGGACGAGGTGGCGGGTCTGCGGGCGTTCGTGCCGGCGGGGTCGGTGTGCGTGGACGCGGGAGCCGAGTACGGGCTCTACACCTGGGTGCTGGCCGCCCTGGCCGGGCCGTCCGGCCGGGTGCACAGCGTCGAGCCGCTGCCCGGCCCCTGTCGCTGGCTGCAGGTCACCGCGCGGCTCCTGGGTGCCCGCAACGTCACCGTGCACCGTGCCGCCCTGGGTGACCGGTGCGGGCGCGGCAGGCTCAGCCTGCCGGTACGGCGAGGGCTGCCCGTACACGGCCGGGCCTACCTCACCGAGGGCGCTCACGGGCCGGGCCCCAATGCCGAGTTCCGCGCCTCCCGCACCGTGGTGGCGCCCGTCCGTACCCTCGATCAGCTGGCCCGCGAGAGCGGCCTGGAGCGGCTGGCGTTCGTCAAGGCCGACGTCGAAGGAACCGAACTCGCGGTTCTGAAGGGCGGCTCGGCCACGCTGCGCCGCCACCGGCCCACGCTGCTGCTGGAGATCGAGCGCCGTCACCTGGCGAAGTACGGCGTGCATCCGGCTGATGTCCTGCGGCACTTGCGCGGCTTCGGCTACCAGGCCCATCGCCGGCGGCACGGCCACTGGGTCCCCGTTTCCCACGTCACCGACGACTGTCGCAACTACCTCTTCACCGCGTGACCACCCCCTTCCCGGAGGCAGCGACCACCATGGGCACCACCCTGATCGTCACCAACGACTTCCCGCCCCGCCAAGGCGGCATCGAGACCTTCGTCCACGCCATGGCGACCCGCGTCCCGGGCAACGACGTGGTCGTCTACACCTCCAGCGAGCCGGGTGCCGCCGCGTACGACGCCACTCTGCCGTTCCCGGTTCTCCGGGACCCCAGCCGCCTGCTGCTGCCCACCCCCAGGGTGACCCGCCGCACTCTGGAGATCGCCCGGCGGCACGGCTGCGACCGGGTCTGGTTCGGGGCCGCCGCACCGCTCGCGGCGATGGCGCCCGCACTGCGGCGCGGTGGGATACGGCGGATGGTCGCCACGACGCACGGTCACGAGATCTGGTGGGCGCGCACACCGGGCGCCAGGCGGGTGATGCGGCGCATCGGCGAGCACGTGGACGCCGTGACGTACCTCGGCGAGTACACCCGGCGCCGCATCGCGCCGGCGCTGGGGCCGCGGGCCGCACTGGTACGGCTGGTTCCGGGCGTGGACCCGGCGGCGTTCCTGCCCGTCTCCGGCCGGGCCCGGGAGATCCGGGAGCGGCACGGCATCGTGGGCCGCAAGGTCGTTCTGTGCGTCTCGCGGCTGGTCCGGCGCAAGGGGCAGGACATGCTGATACGGGCGCTGCCCGCCATACGGCGGGCCGTGCCGGAGGCGGTGCTGGTGATCGTGGGCAGCGGCCCGGAGGAGGAGCGGCTGCGCAAGCTCGCGCGCCGGCACGCCGACGGACACGTGGTGTTCGTCGGCGGGCTGGACCACGAGGCGACGGCCCCGTACTACGCGGCGGCGGACGTGTTCGCCATGCCGTGCCGGACCCGGAAGGCCGGGCTCGAGGCGGAGGGGCTCGGCATCGTGTTCCTGGAGGCGGCGGCCAGCGGACTGCCCGTGGTCGCCGGGGACTCGGGGGGTGCGCCGGACGCGGTCGTCGACGGGGTGACGGGCACCGTCGTGGACGGCGCGGACACCGGGGCCGTGGCCCGCGCCGTGTCCGGGATCCTGCGCACCCCCGAGAGGGCCGCGGCGATGAGCGATTCCGGCCGGGCATGGGTGGCTTCACAGTGGTCCTGGGACGCGTCGGCGCAACGGCTGACGCGACTGCTGTCCCCGGGCGCCGACCTCGAGACGGCCGTGCCCGGCCGGGGCGACGGGGAGGGCTGACACGGCTCCGGCCCTCCCCCGGGCAGCCGTCGGTGCCCCGGTCAGACCTGCGGGGCCTCCCGGCGGAGGTGGGCGA
Organism: Streptomyces cahuitamycinicus; assembly: GCF_002891435.1. Taxonomy (GTDB): domain Bacteria; phylum Actinomycetota; class Actinomycetes; order Streptomycetales; family Streptomycetaceae; genus Streptomyces; species Streptomyces cahuitamycinicus. The sequence goes on along the minus strand of NZ_POUC01000046.1, from coordinate 8,755 downwards.
GGACCGCCAGGACGCGCCGGTTGCCCTCGGCCGGGTCGAGATCCAGCTTCATGAAGATGTTGCTCGAGTGCTTGACCACCGACGCCTCCGTGATGGTGAGCCGCTGCGCAATCGCCTGGTTGTTGAGCCCCTCCGCCATGAGAGCCAGCACCTCCCGCTCGCGGGGCGTGAGGCGCTGCAGCGGTTCGTCGGCGGTCCGCTGCTGGAGCAGCACCCGGACCACCTCCGGGTCGATCACGGTCTGCCCGCCGGCCACGCGGTCCAGCGCGTCGAGGAAGTCGGTGACCTCGCCGACCCGGTCCTTCAGCAGGTAACCGAGCCCTCCCTCGGCCGACGCAGCGCCGCTGAACAACTGCGTCGCGTAGGCCGTGGCGACGTACTGCGACAGCACCACGACCGGCAGGCCCGGGTGCCGGCTGCGCAGTTCCAGTGCCGCCTTCAGCCCTTCGTCGCGGAACCCGGGCGGCATCCGCACATCGGTGATGACCACGTCCGGCCGGTCGGCGTCCACGGCTCGCGCCAGTTCTACGGCGTCCCCGACGGCGGCGGTCACCACGTGTCCGACTCGGGACAGCAACTCCACCAGACCGGCACGCAGCAGGACGGCGTCCTCGGCGAGCACTACGCGGAGCACGGCACCTCCACCCGCAGTTGGGTCGGTCCACCGACGGGACTGGTCACGACGAGTCTCCCTTTGAGAATGGCCACACGGTCCGCCAATCCTTGCAGACCGGCTCCGGCTGACGGCTCCGCGCCGCCATGCCCGTTGTCGGTGATGAGCAGGACCAGTTTGTCGTCGCGCAGCCGGCCGACGACGCTGACTTGGTCGGCGCCGCTGTGCTTGGAGGCATTCGTCAGCGCCTCGGTGACGGTGAAGTAGGCCGTCGTCTCGACCGCCGACGGCAACCGGTCCGGCAGGTGCACGTCCACGGTCACCGGGATCGGGTTGCGCAGGGCCAGTTCGGACACGGCGGCCGGCAGTCCGTGGTCGGTGAGGACCTGGGGGTGGATGCCGCGCACCAGGGAACGCAGCTGGTCCAGTGCCTGGCGGGCCTCGCCCCGGGCGCGGGCGATGAGGGGGGTGGCCGGCGAGTCCTGGCCGCGCAGCTCCAGTTCGGCCAGTCCCAACGTCATGCTGAGCGCCACGAGTTGCTGCTGGGCGCCGTCGTGCAGATCGCGTTCGATGCGTCGCCGCTCCGCTTCGAACGCGTCGACCAACCGGGCCCGGGAACGGGTCAGTTCGATGACCCGCGTGCTCAAGTCCTCGTCCCGCGCCGACAGCAGGGACTGGGCGACCCACACCTGCGCGCCGGCGAGGAGTCCGCCCACGTATGCGGAGACGAGCAGTCCGAGAAGGCCCGCGGCGCTGCCGGGCAGGGCCGCGAAGGGATCGGAGATGGGCCGGCCGGGCACCAGCATCACGGTGTCGGGTGCGATCGCCCACACGATGACCGGAGTCGCCGTCAGCAGCACCGACAGGCCCAGCAGGGCGGCGAAGCCGATCCCCGTGGCGGTGAAGACCACGCCCAGGGCGAGGGTGTACCCCAGTTCCCGCCAGGTGGCCCGCTCGCGCAGCCGGGTGCGCAGCCAGGGCCAGGCGCCCGTGCCGGGGAGCGAACCGTGGGGGTCGAGGAGCGGTTCCGGTTCGACGAGCCGTAACCGGTGCCGTTCCAGCGCGGCGACGGGAATGCCCAGCACAGCGACTCCCATGAGGACGAGCAACCCGACGCCCACGACGGACAGTCCCACCCCCACGAAGAGGAGGACCGTCAGCAGGAGCAGGGCGAAGAAGCCCACGACCGTGCCGCTCAGCAGGAACGCCCAGCACCGCAGCGGCCAGGTGGAGAGGGCGAAACGCAGGGGGCGTTCTCGCAGAGCCTCCCAGACGGCGACGGTCATGGTGCGTATCCTCCGGGGCCGTGCGCGGGCAAGTCCGCCGGTCACTCTAATGGGCCGCCGGCCTCGGCGGACGGTAGGGAAAACCCGCCTTCCAGGACTCTTTGCAGCTCCACTGACCCGGGCGGCCCGCGCTGCTGGACTGGGAGCATGTCTCTGCTCACCGACATCCAACTGCCGGCCGTCCAGCTGGCCGCCGTCTCCAAGAGCTACCCGGGCGCCGCAGGCAGCGTGCCGGTGCTGCGCGAGGTCAGTCTCGGCTTTTCGCAGCGGGCCCTGACCGCTGTGATGGGGCCGTCCGGCTCCGGCAAGACGACGCTGCTGAACTGCGCGGCCGGCCTGGACAGGCCCGACAGCGGCAAGGTCCTCCTCGGAGACACGGACCTCGCCGTCTGCGACGAGCGGGAGCTCACGGCGGTGCGCCGCGGCCGGATCGGCTTCGTCTTCCAGCAGTTCAACCTGCTGCCGATGCTGACCGCGTTCGAGAACGTGGCCCTGCCGCTGCGATTGCGGCGCCGGTCGGTGAAGCGGGACCGGGTCATGGAGGCGCTGCGCGAGGTGGGTCTGGCGGACAAGGCCGACCGCCGGCCCGCGCAGTTGTCCGGCGGCCAGCAGCAGCGGGTCGCGATCGCGCGGACGCTGGTGGCCGAGCCGGAGATCGTCTTCGCCGACGAGCCGACCGGTTCCCTGGACCGGCACAGCGGCCGGCAGATCATGGAGCTGCTGCGCGCCGTGGTCGACCGGGCGGGGCGCACGGTGGTCATGGTGACCCACGACCCCGCGGTCGCGGCATGCGCGGACCGGGTGGTGTTCCTCTCCGACGGCCAGGTCGTGGGGCGGCTCGATCACCCCACGGCCGACGCGGTCGCCCGCCGGCTGAGCATGTGGGAGCGGTGATGTGGCGGATCTCCCTGTACTCGGTGCGGCACTACTGGGCCCTGTTCGCCGGTACGTTCGTCGCCCTCGCTCTCGGCGTGGCACTGATCGGCACGTCCGCGTCGGCCCTGGCCGCGACCTGGGCGGTGCCGACGTCGCCGCGGGCCGGGAACCCGTCGGTGACGCTCACGGACGGCACCGGCACGGCTCACACCCTGTCCAGCGGTGACCTGGATCTCGGTGGGGTGCAGAGTGTGCTGGCGATGGCGGGGGTGGTGTCCGCGTTCGTGACGGTCTTCGTCATCACCGGCACCTGCGCGTTCGGTATCGCCCTGCGCCGCCGTGACATGGGGTTGCTGCGCATGGTGGGCGCTGGCGGGCCGCAGGTGCGCCGGATGGTGCTGGGCGAGTCACTGGCGGTGGCGGTGCCCGCCGCGCTCGCGGGGTGCGCGGCCGTCGTCGTGGCCGCGCCGGTCACCGTGGAGGCGCTCAACGGAACGGGCCTTTCGCCCGTTGATTTGCGGCAGCCACCGTTGCTCTGGCCGCTCGTGTTCGCGGCGGCCGGCGGCCTGTTCATGGCCGTGCTGGGAACGCTGGCCGCCTCGAGGCGGGCCGCCCGGGTCCGCCCGACGGAGGCGCTGCGCGAGGCGGACCTGGATGCCCGGACCATGACGGCGGGCCGCGCGGTGACGGGCGTGCTGATGCTGGTGACCGGCGCGGTGATGCTGGCGCTGGCCCCCGGCGCCGGGGCGGAGGCGGCGACTCCGCTGGCCTTGTTCGGCACGATGGCGCTGGCGGTTGCCGCCACGTTGCTGGGACCGGTGTATCTGCCGCCGCTGCTAGCGCTGATGGCGCTGCCCCTGCGCTGGGCCGACCCGGTGGCCGGGCGTCTGGCCGCGGAGTCGGTGCGCACGTCGCGGCGGCGTACGGCGTCGCTGGTGGGGCCGGTGCTGGCGATCCTCGCGGTCGTCGGCGCCTTCACGACGGTGCTGTCGACCACGGGCGCGGCGACGGAGGCGGACGACCGCGCGCGTACCGTCGCCCAACTCGTCGTGGAGCCCGCCCGGGGCGACTCGCTGAGCGCGGACGACGTGAGGGCGCTGCGCGCCGACCCGCGGGTGGCGGCCGTCTCGGCGCCCTCCGCGCTGGAAGTGGCGGTGGCGGGCCCGGACTCGGTGTGGAAGGAGCAGGCGGCGGTCGAGGACCCGGCCGCCCTGGCCCGCACGCACCGGATCTCCGTGGTCGACGGATCGCTGGAAGCGCTGCGGCCCGGCACCGTCGCCGTGTCGCGGGAGTTCGCCGAGTGGTACGGGCATCGCGCGGGATCGACGGTGACCTACGGGCTGTTCGGCGGCCGGCCGGTCAAGGCCCGCGTGGTGGCGGTGCTGGACGGCGGGTCGGCCGTGCCTCCGCTCCTGCTGCCGGACGGTGCGCGGGATGCGGCCGCGGACCCGTCGCGTGCCGCCGTGCTGCTCGACGAGGAGGCCGCGGGCTCGGCGCGGGCGGTGGCAGCCGAACTGACCGCGCGGGTGGGCGCCGAGCGGGTCAGGGTGGTGCCGTCGGCCCAGTGGTTCGGCGAGGCCGCGACCGACCAGGACCGGCTCAACCGGCTGGTGCTGGGTGTGCTGACGGTGCCCGCTTCTCTGTACGCGCTGATCGCCGTGGCGGGCACGCTGGTGATGTCGTACAGCCGGCGCGGAGGGGAGATCGCGGGCATGCGGATGCTCGGGGTCAGTGCGTGGCAGGTGCGCCGCATGGCTCTGTGGGAGACGCTGTCCACCTCCACGCTGGGCGTGCTGATCGCGGCGGGAGTGGTGGCGATGGGGGCACGGGCCTACCGGGGGGCGCTGACGGTGCTCGGCGGCGAGGCGCCGCTGGCCGTCGAGTGGGGCATGCTCTCGGCGCTCACGGCGGCGTGTGTGCTCGCGGGCGTGATGGTGAGTCTGGCCGCGACCGGTCGTTTGCTGCGGCAAGCCGGTGTGATGATGGTCGCTTCGCGCCGGTAGTCCCGGCCGCCCCGTGGTCGAACCGTGTTCGGCGTAGCGTCACCCACCGTGCCGCCCCTATGCTGATGGCCCCCCACGGCTCCAATTCCCTTTCACCATCGGGCGGCGTCATGACCCGGTGGTCGGTCGGCACGATCTAACGAGCAGGAGTCTCCATGCGCGTCGCGATCGCCGAGGATTCCGCGCTCCTGCGAGCCGGGATGGCGAGGCTGCTGGCGGACGAAGGAATCGACGTGGTCGCTTCGCTGAGCGACGCCACGGGGGTGCTGGAAGTCGTCCGGGCCACCCGGCCGCACGTCGTCATCATGGATGTCCGCATGCCCCCCACATTCACGGACGAGGGCATACGCGCCGCCCTGGAGATACAGAAACTCGGCACGGACACAGCGGTGTTGCTCCTTTCCCAGTACGTGGAGCCCACCTACGCCGAGGAGCTGGTCCGGCACGCGCCGACGGGGACGGGGTACCTGCTGAAGCAGCGCGTCGGGGACTTCGAGGAATTCCTTGCCGCCCTGCACCGGGTGCGGTGCGGGGAAACCGTCCTCGACTCCGACATCTTCAAGCAGTTCATCGGAAGTCCACGGGAGAAACGCGCCAGCGAGTTACTGACGCCGCGCGAACGCCAAGTGCTCGAACTCATGGCGACGGGGCTGACCAACAGCGGAATCGTGAACCGCCTCGGCATATCCGAACGCGCGGTGGAAAAGCACGTCACCTCGATCCTCGGCAAGTTGCGGATTCCCAACTCGGGTGAGAATCATCGCCGGGTGCTGGCCGTACTGGACTATCTGCGAGGCCTGGAAAGGCTGAAGGACTGAGCCGGCTGACGCACCATGGCCCGTAGTCCCATGACATTCCCGGCTCCCCACCGTGTGGCCGCCGGCCTGATCTATCTCTCCGTGGGCAGTCTGGTCGGCTTGCTGCTGGCCCCCCTCCTGGCGGCCTCGCTGGCCCTGCGCGCCGTCTCGTGGCTCCTGCTCGTCGGCCTTCCGACGGCGGTCGTCGTCGCCGTGCGCGGCGCGGGGGCGGTGGTCCGGCGGGCCGTGCCGGCGGCGCGGCGGCGGACGAGGAGGACCGAACACGCCCTGGGCGAGGTGCTGCGGCAGGTGCCGGCCCGGATGGCGGCCCTGCGCGACGGCATGTCGTTCAGCCTGCCGCTGCTGCGAGCCGTCGCCGACCTGGAGCGCCTGCTCGCCCACTCGGTCGTCGGCGACCCCGGTGACCCGTCGCACCGGTTCACGGAGGCCGACCGGGAGGTGCAGCGCGAGCGCCGGTCCGCCGAGCCGGGATGGGACGACATCGGTTACCTCGGACTGCTGTTGCTCGGCACGGTCTGGCTGCTGCCGCTGGCGACACTGGCGTTCCCGGTCATCGCGTTCGTCATCGCCCTGCCCCTCGGGCCGCCCGAGCAGCTCGCGTTCGGGCCGGGCGTGACGCTGCCGGTGACCGGGGCGGTCACGCGGGTGTCGGTCGCCGTCGCCTCCGTGGTGCTCTTCTCGGTGCTGCTGGGCGTGCTGCTGTGGATGGGCAAGCTGCGTGCCCGGATGGTGCGGCGCGTCCTCAGCCGTATCGACGCGGCGGAGGCGCGGCTCCGGGAGCAGGCGGCCGAGCGCCAGCGCATCGCGGCCCTGCGGGTCAACGACGCCGATTACCGTCGTCTGGAAAGGGATTTGCACGACGGGGCACAGGCGCGCCTGGCGGTTCTGCTCATGCGCCTTTCGCAGGCGAAACGCCGGCGGGGCACCGACGTGGAGTATCTGAATGCGCTCATCGAAGAAACACACCAGGAAATCGGCAGGGCGCTCAATGAGATCCGGGACCTGGTACACGGAATTCAGCCGCCCATTCTGAGCGACCGCGGTCTCGACGCGGCCGTCACCGCGCTGACAGAGCGGTTTCACGTGCCCGCCGCCGTGTCCAGCACTCTCGATCGGCGCCCCGATGTGAGCGTGGAGTCGACCGCGTACTACATCGTCGCGGAATGCCTGGCGAACACGGTCAAGCACGCGTCCGCCACACGTATTCAGGTCGACCTGGAGGAGCGCGACAACCAGCTGATCGTCTCGGTGACGGACGACGGCACGGGCGGCGCCTCGCTTGCCGACGGGACGGGTCTGCGCGGCCTGGAGGACCGGGCGGCCGCCCTCGACGGACGGTTGGACGTCACGAGTCCCCCTGGTGGGCCGACCACGGTGACCGCCACTCTCCCCTGGTCAACTCGACCCATCTGACCTGCACTTTTTCCTTAAATCGAAACTCCTTGCCTTTCTTTGAACAGGTCATCGAGGATGTGGGGGTACGGCTACCCGCACCCCCCACGGTGCGGGTACCCGTACCCATGACGTTCATCAAGGGGGAGATGTGGAAGCGCCACTTGCGGCAGACCGACTGCGCAGGCTCACGCACGACCACTCGGTTCCCGGCGCCCAGCTGACCATCCACCGGGCCGGGGAAAGCCTGTCCGTGACCACGGGTGTGACACGCGTCGGAACGACCCGGCCGGTGACTGCGGACACCGCTTTCGCCCTGGGTTCGGTGACCAAGGCATTCACGGCGACCGTCGCCGCCCAGCTCGTCGCCCAGGGAGATCTCGAATGGGACGACCCGGTCGCCGAATATCTGGCGGAGTTCGACGGGGCGGAGGACGACAGGTTTTCCACCGTCACCCTGAGACACCTCCTCGGTCACACCGCCGGACTGGTCGCCGACCATGAACTCGACGACGCACGGGAATCCTCCCTGGCGCGCTACACGGCAAGCGTCGCGACCACGTCGCCCCTGCACGAACCGGGTCACTGTTTCTCCTATTCGAACACCGGCTACAACGTCGTCGGACGTGTCATCGAGACCGCCAGTGACATGAAATGGCAGGCGGTCGTGGAGAACTTCCTCTTACGACCGCTCGGCATCGACCCGGTGTTCCTCAGCGGCGGCTTCGCGGCGGGTCTGCGCACCCTCGCCGACGGCCACGCCGTACGGGCCGGCCGTGAGCGCACCGCGCATCCCGTCGACCCGTACGTACCGGCCGGCTGGGCACCTGCGAGCGGCCTCGCCGGGAGCGCCGACGACCTGGTCGCACTCGCCGCCCTGCACCTGGGCACCCACCCCGACGCCGACACCCTGCTCCCGGCCACGGACCGTGCCGAGATGGCGGCCCGGGACCCCCTCGCCGACGCCTTCGGCATGGCCGACGGCTGGGGCCTCGGCCTCGCCCACTACGCCTCGCCCGACGGCACCTGGCTCGGACACGACGGCACCGCCGACGGCGGCACCGCCCACCTGCGTTTCCACCCGGCCACCGGCACCGCCGTCGCGTTGACCACCAACGCGACCACCGGCACCCTGCTGTGGGCCGACCTCGTCGACACGCTGCGGGAGCACGGCATACCCGTGGGCGACCACCGCCCCGCCGTCTCCACCGCACCCGCCGTGACGACGGGTCCCGACCGCTTCACCGGTGACTATCGCAACGGCGACACGCGCTTCGCGGTCCGCACCCGCGGCGACGGCTCCGCCCTGCGCCTGACCGACGCCACCGGACTCACCGCCGACCTCGCGCTCCACGGCGACCTGACCTTCACCGCCCGGCGCACGGACACCGACACCGCCCCCTACACGGGCCGGTTCGTCACCGCACCCGCCACCGGCGATGTGGTCCTCATGCAACTCGGCGGACGCTCCGCCCGGCGGACGCCGGCCGCGTAACCCCGCCTCGCCCGCCGCGGACTCCCCCCGGCCGCCCGTCACCACGCTCCGGTCGGCGCCGCGACGGCCCCTGCCCACTCCGTCTTTTTCGATTTCCCGGCTTCCTCGCCCCAGCCCTGGCCCTCTCTGTTATACACATCTCCGAGCCCACGAGACTAGCGCTCATATCGTATGCCGTCTTCTGCTTGAACAAAACAACCCACGGAACCATGGCAGCCGATCTAGGGCCCCGCACGCACCGCTACGAGGTCGAGGTGACCTGGACCGGCAAC
>NZ_POUC01000469.1 GCF_002891435.1 Streptomyces cahuitamycinicus | reverse complement strand
GTCCCGGCGCGGTGCCGGGACCGCCCAGGCGCCTTACGGGGTGCGGCGGGCCGGAGCTGCAGGCGAGGCGGAGCCGATCGGTGCCTGTTGCCGCACGGCAGGGCGGCCCGCTCGGGTGCGCAGGTCCTGCACGGCCTGCCGGTAGGCGGATTCGTCGAAGACTTCGGGCGTGCAGTTGACCTCGTACCCGGCCAGGAGCAGGACGGGGATGGCGCGGGTTGCCAGCCGCTTCTGCTCGTCGGCGTCGAGGTGTTCGGGCACGGTGTGCCAGATGTAGATGGGCGTGTCGGCGGGGTACTCGTGGCGTTCCAGGCCGAGGTGTTCCAGCAGGTCGTGGAGCTGGTCGGAGGCGCCCGTTGGGGTGTCGGCGTGGATGGTGGTCGTCAGGGCCTTGATGTAGATCTCGACGTCCGTGCCGTATTCGTCGGCTAGGTTGGCCATGTGGTTCTCCGAAGTCAGCGGCGGCGGGATTTCGCGGGCTGGGCGCGGCTCGGCGGCGGTGAGGTAGTGGCCGACCGCTGCGCAGGGCGCGCGGCGTGGTTGCGGGCGTGGAGGATGGCGCGAGCGGCCTCGCTCATGGAGGTGGCGGTGCTTCCGAGCCGTGCGATGGGATCGGGTTCCCCGGTGGGCGCGGCCCCTTGGAAGTCGCTGGCGGCGATCCAGGCGCGGACGACGACCTCTCTGGCGAGGGGCAGCAGCCCGTGGACGGGGGCAGCGACCTCGGTCAGGACCTCGGCCACCTCGCTGCTGGTTGTGGCAGCTGCAGCTCGCTCAGCGAGCCCCGCCAGGTAGCGCAGGGCGGCCTCACGTTCACCGTCCGGTGCGACCAGCATGTTCAGCGTGGGGTCGAGGTGGACGCTGTGCCCGGCGGCGAGCAGGGCGTGCGAGGCTGCGGTCGCCTTCCGGCGCTGCTGCTCGACGGGCAAGCCGTGTGGAAGCCGGTGATAGTCCCCGCGCGGTCCGGGAGCGGAGAGGAAGCCGCCGGTTCGCTGGAGGATGTCCGCAGCCTTGTCGGTGCCGCCGATGGCCACGACCAGGTCGGTGCGGGGGTCCTTGGTGATGGTGACGTACTCCAGCACCCAGAAGTCGGGCTCCGTCTGCTTCACCGAGACCGGGTGGCCGGCGTACGGGGACCGGCCGGGACGTGCGGCACGGAAGCGGCGGCGGTGGGCGCGGTCCGGCCTGCGGGATGCTGCAGAGCGGTGCCGATGCCGAGCGCGTCGAGGCGCGGGCCGATCTCGCACAGGGCGCGGGCCTGGGCCTGGGTGTCGTCACCACCCAGGCGGTAGATGCCACTCTGCGGGTCCTGGACGAAGCCGTGGGCCATGAGGACCGCGCTGGCGCGGTCGTCGGCGGGGGCGGTGGCGATGCTGCCGTCCGGCTGCCAGGTCAGGACGACCCGGTCCGGCTGGGAGGGCTGGATGCCGCCCAGGGCGTTGTGGCGGACCTGGGCGAGGGCGGCGTCGTAGCGGGCGAGCAGGTCGCCGGTGACCTGCTCGGCGCTCAGGAACGGGTCATCGGCCAGGGCGATGCCGTTGGGCTCGGGAACGCCGCGGAACGCCTCGTCGGGCAGGGCGTGCGGGGCGACGGCGGCGATGAGGAAGCCGTCGCGCTCGTCGTTCCGGTCCAGAAGGACGAGCTGCGCACCGTCCTGTCGGCTCAGGATGGCGGCCTGCTGCAGGGGGTGCTCGGCAAGAGAGGCGGCGACCAGGTCCAGGTCCCAGATTCGGTCGGCGAGTTCGGCGAGGTCGTCCTTGGCGTCGGCTGGCAGGTGGGAGCTGGTCCAACTGTCGGGGAGTTCGCCGGCGAGAACGTCGGCGTACGAGGCGAGGCGTTCGGAGGTGTGGTGGTCGTGCATGGTGTCCTTGGGCGAGGTGGGAGTCAGCGGCGCAGTCCGGCGGCCATCGGGGGCGGCGGGGCCGGTAGGGTGCGCGGCGGTGGCGGGCAGGCGCACACAGCAGAGCGCTCTTGCTCGGTTGACGGGACTTCCCCGGTGCAAGTGCTGCGGCCGGGGTGCGGGGCATGCCGGTCGGCGAGCTGGTTGCGGGTCTCGCAGAGGTCGGTACGGATGACGCGAAGATGCTCGTCGGCGAGGTAGCGCAGCCGCCGCGCGATGTAGGGGTCGGCCGCCTGGCCGAGCCCGTCGTGGAAGTCGGCGGTGGCGGTGAGGACTTCCTCCAGCGCGGCGAGGACGCCGTCGTGGGCGGCGGTCAGCTCAGTCAGCGCATCGGCCGCCTCGCCCGTAGTGGCGGCCTCGCGAAGGCGCTCGGCGACGTGGGCAACGGAGGATCCCAGCGGCAGGTAACTGGCCGGACGCGAGGCGGTGTCGAAGTCCGCGTCGCAGTCGACGTGGTATCCGGCCGCCCGCAGGCGGGCCACGGCGTCGGTGGCCAGACGGGACTCGTCGTCCTCCGCCAGGCCGGTCGGGGCGCGGTGGTACGTCTCATGGACGCGGACGACGGCGACGAAGCCCGCGCGCTGGAGGATGCTGTGCGCCTCGGAGTCGCCGCCGCGGGCAAGGAGTTCGTCGGAGTGCGGGTCGCGGCGGATGTCCAGGAAGCGGTCGGTGCGGGGCAAGGAGACGTTTCTCCTACGGCGATCGGTGGGCGTTGTGCCGGACGGCGTCCGGGGCCGGGACGGCACGGGGCTGGACCAGGCGGTTGGCGGTGGCGTCCAGGTCCTGCTGGATGGCGTAGAGGCGGCGGGCAATCAGCTCCAGGCGGTGTGCCGTATCGGCGCTGGCTGCTCCCGGCTGGCGGGCGATCCGGTGCGAGGTGTGCTCGACGAGTCCACGTACCGCGGCCAGCGGGCCGGCCTGTTCGTCGGCGAGCTGAGTGAGGATGGTCGCGAGCTGGGCCGACGCCGTGAGCGCCGCGCGGACAGCAGGCCGCGAAGGGGGGTCGGATCGGACAGGGACCAGGTGGAGGTCCTGTTCGATGCGACGCGCCTCCTGTGCCAGGCGCCGCAGATTGTCCGCGGGAAGAGCGTGCCACGCGCCGTCGAGGTGGATCAGGTTGGCGATCAGGTCGAGGCGGCCGGGCTGGGCCTGGACGGCGATCCACCGGCAGCCATGTTCCTTGCCGGGGATCTCGATGCCGGCGGCTCGTGCGAGCCGTTGAGCGACCTCGGCCCACTCCGGTCCTGTCAGTTCCCGGTCATCCGGGTGAAGGCGGACATCGAGGTGGAGGATCGCCCGCCGGTCGTCGTCGGGGCTGGCGGCGAACGGATGTTCCAGGTAGGGGTCTTCGAGGTGCTCGGCCCACTGGACGGACGTCCAGATCCTCTGCTCGTCGTCCAGGGTGAAGTAATCCAGGCCGGGCCAGTGGGCGATGATCGTGTGCTCCGTCAGGCCCTCGTTCGGTGAGACCGGCCGCCCCAGCGCCTCTTCGAGCGGGTCGTGGGGCCGGTGGGTCTGCTCGTGCAGGCGGGGGATCACCGGCCGCCCTGGATGTCGGCGATGTGCACGAGCTGGCCCAGGGCGGTGGTGGTGTACCAGCCGCAGTCGATCAGCTCGTCGCGGTCGGCGAACCGTGCGAGGAGGGAGTCCTCCATGGCCCGTAGATAGATCAGGCAGTCAGGGCAGCGGCGTGAGAGGTGCACGAGGTAGCGAGGGTGGGCGGTGACGTAGGACTGGGCGCCGCCGGTCGCATCCCGCAGCCGCCACCCGTCCTCGTCGGTCGGGGTGTGCCAGGACGGGGCCACGACGCGCATCGTGTCGCCCCACAGTTCTCCGCCGGCCACCCCCTTCAGGACGACGATGGTGTCACCGGCCTGGAAATGGGCGTGGGTGATGTCCCGGTCGGGGGTGAGCGGGTCGGGCGTCGGTGCGAACGCCGAGGCGGACGGGGGCTGGGACATGAGTTCCTTCCACGCGATGGCTGGCGGGGTGGGAGCATCAATAGTCCGGAGGAACGCCGGTTTGGCTAACCGGCGTTTCCCGGCTATGTTGCCCCGCCGTCAGCGGAACGGGTTCTCCGTCCCGCGGTCCGCCTCACTGGCCGCGTCGAGGAGTTCGAGAAGGTCAGTGCCTTCGGCGTCCCGCTGGTCGATCCACCATCCAGCACGGGTGACGGAGCGGGCCTTCTCCTCCAGCTCCGCCCAGTCCGCCTCGTCCCAAGTGCCCTCGACGACGAGCGCGGTGTGCGCGGCCGTCATCAGTTGGTGGCGGGAGCGCTCGCCCCAGCCCAGGGCCTTCTCAGGGCCCTCCAACTGCGGCATGTAGAACTGCTTGGCCCACGCGACGGCTGTCTCCTGCTCCTCGGCCCGCTTGGTCGCGAGCCACTCCTCTTTGGACTCGGAGTCGGCGTCGCGCGCCGCCTTCCAGCAGTCGGTGCAGTCCTTCGACGCGAGCCAACGGGCAAAGCCCGCCCGCTTGTCGGCAGGACGATTGGACAGGTCGTGATCCACGCTGTGGGAGCAGGCGTGCTCCACGGTCCAGTGCGTACGCACAGCCATAATTCGATCTCCTCAAAGGGGTTGGAAGGTGGGGGCGTGCCCTGATCAGGACGTCTTGTGCCGGCCTCGGAGTGGGCGGCGGTGTCGGCCGGGCGGCCGGTGCCCGGCGGGGCGGAGCTGTCGGCGCGCGGCGAGAAGGACGGCGAGGGTGAAGGCCGCGCCGGCGGCGGGGAGCGCCGCGCTGGCCAGCGTCTGCTCGGCGAGGCGTCCGGCCAGGGCGGTACCGGCGGACTGCCCGACGCCGATCGAGAGGATCAGCCACGCATACGCCTCGCTGGTCCGGCCCGCAGGGGCGAGGGCATCGGTGGTCACGTAGGCGCAGGCGACCACGACGGTCAGGAACGCACCAGGCACGGTGACCGCGGCGGTGGCCGCGAACGGCGCGGGCTGGGTTGCGAGCGGGAGCCATCCGGCGAGGAACGCGGCGCTGGCGATGATCAGCCGGTCGGCGGCGGTCCGACTCCAGGTGCGGCGCCCGTAGACGAGGCCGCCCAGGAAGCTGCCGGTGGAGAACGCAGCGGGGATGATGCCCGAGAGCATGTCCTGTTCGTGGTCCTCGGCTATGGCGATCGACCACACATTCAAGGCCCCGATCGCGAACCCGATGCCGGTCAGAGAGACGAACAGGAGCAGCAGACCGGGGCTGGTCAGCCGTCCAACGGGACCGTGCAGGGTGCCGACTGACGGCGTCGATCGCCAGCGCCGCGATGGCGGAGCGAGGACGACCACGGTGGTGCCGGCCAGGCCGAGGACGGCGGTGACGGTGAGCGCGACGCTGGGGTTGTACGCGGAGGCGAGGGCGGCGGCGAGCAGGGGGCCGACGATGTACAGGAGGCCCTGCGTACCGGTGTCGAGGGCGAGCGCGGCGTGTCGAAGGCGGGCGTCGGGCAGCACGCTGGGCCACAGGGCCCGCAGCCCGGCCTCCAGGGACGGGGTGGTCAGGCCGGCGGCGACGACGAGGGCCGTGGCGAGGCCCGGTCCGCCGTACGGTCCCGTCAGCGGAAGGGTCACCAGGAGAGCCGAGTTGAACACGGCGGCCGGAAGGTGCACCGCCGTCTGGCCGTGGCGGTCCATGAGGCGTCCCTTGACGGGCTGCACCACCGAGGAGGACAGCCCGTACAGGGCGCTGAGCAGTCCGCCGAAGGCGATGCTGCTGCCGCTCGTGGTGGCCCACAGGAGGATGGCGACGGGCGCCATGCCGTTGGGGAGTCGGCCGGTGAGGGTGCCGCCGAGGAGGCGGGCGACGTACGGGCTGCCCAGCACCGCGCCGTAGGTGATTCGCGGGGCCGGGGCC
>NZ_POUC01000468.1 GCF_002891435.1 Streptomyces cahuitamycinicus | reverse complement strand
GCACGACCTGCCGCGCCCGGCCGCCGCTGCCGTCGCCGCCTGGGCCCGGCGCGTGGCTCCTTCCGGGGCCCGTCCGGTCGTGATCGTGGACCAGTTCGAGGAAACGTTCACGCTCTGCCCCGACGAAGCGGAGCGGCGCGCCTTCATCGAGGTCCTGCACGCCGCCTGCTCGCCCGTCGGCCCCGGCGAACCGGCCCCGGCGGTCGTGGTGCTGGGCATACGCGCCGACTTCTACTACCGCTGCCTGAGGTACCCCGAGCTGGCCGACGCGCTCCAGCACCGGCACATGGTGCTCGGGCCGCTGACCACCACGGAGCTGCGCGAGGCGGTGACCGGACCGGCCAAGGCCGTCGGCCTGGAGCTGGAACCGGGCCTCGCGGAGCTGATCGTCCGGGAGGTCAGTGCCGACGGCCTGCGCCCGGCGCACGACGCCGGTGTGCTGCCGCTCCTCTCGCACGCCCTGCTCGCCACCTGGCAGCGCAGGAAGGGGGGCCGGCTCACACTGGCCGGCTACCGCGCGGCCGGCGGCATCCAGGGCGCGGTCGCGGCGACCGCCGAACGGGCCTGGGCCGGTCTCGATCCGGCCGCGCGCACGGCGGCCCGGCTGCTCCTGCTTCGTCTGGTCCGCCTCGGCGAGGACACCCAGGCCACGCGTCGCCGCGGGACCCGGCGTCAGCTGGCGCAGGAGTCGGCCGACCCGGGCAAGACCGAGGAGTCCCTCGAAGCGCTGGTCCGCGCCCGGCTGGTGACGCTCGACGCGGAGACCGTGGAGATCACCCACGAGGCACTGTTGCACGCCTGGCCACGGCTGCGCGACTGGATCGACGAGGACCGGCAGGGCAATCTGCTGCGTCAGCGCCTGGAGGAGGACGGCCGGGCGTGGGAGGAGTCGAACCGCGACACCTCACTGCTCTACCGGGGCTCCCGGCTGGAGCAGGCCCACGGCTGGGCGAGATCCGCCGGGGACACGTTCCTGACCCGCAGCGCGGTGGAGTTCCTGGCGGCGTCCGTTCGGCTGCGCAGGCGGATCATCTGGATCAGCCGGGGCGCGGTGGCGGCGCTGGTCGTACTGGCGGTGCTGGCCGGCGGTTCCGCCGTCGTGGCCTGGAAGCAGCGGGACGCAGCCGTCTTCGAGCAGGTGCTCGCCCAGTCCGACCGCGTCCAGCACACCGATCCGTCGCTGTCGGCGCAGCTCGACCTCGTGGCGCACGGTCTGCGGCCCGACGACAAGGGCGCGAACAGCCGTCTGATCTCCATCGTGAACGCCCCGCTCTCCAGACCCCTCACCGGTCACACGGGCGCCGTCTACCTCACGACCTTCAGCCCGGACGGACGGGTACTGGCCACCGCCAGCTACGACCGGACCGTACGGTTGTGGGACGTCGACGACCCCAAGCGCCCGAAGCCCCTGGGCAGGCCCCTCACCGGTCACACGAGCTGGGTGAGCAGCGCGGTCTTCAGCCCGGACGGCCGGACGCTCGCCAGCGCGTCCGACGACGGCACGATCCGGCTGTGGGACGTGACCGGCCCCGGTCAACCGAAGCCGCTCGGCGAGCCCCTGACCGGCCACCACGGCACGATCTACCTGATCGCCTTCAGTCCGGACGGCCGCACGCTGGCCTCCGCCGGCGACGACCGCACCGTGCGGCTGTGGAACATGGCCGACACGAGCCGGCCGCGGGCCCTGGGTGAGCCCCTGACCGGACACACGGCAGCCGTGCGTTCGGTGGCGTTCGGCCCGGACGGCGGGACGCTGGCCGCGGGCGGCGACGACGGCACGATCCGGCTGTGGGACGTGTCCGGCCCGGGGCGTCCGCAGCCGGCCGGGACGCCGC
Source organism: Streptomyces cahuitamycinicus (assembly GCF_002891435.1). Classification (GTDB taxonomy): domain Bacteria; phylum Actinomycetota; class Actinomycetes; order Streptomycetales; family Streptomycetaceae; genus Streptomyces; species Streptomyces cahuitamycinicus. The sequence goes on along the minus strand of NZ_POUC01000468.1, from coordinate 3,923 downwards.
TGACCGGCCACACCGCCACCGTGCACTCCGTGGACTTCAGCCCCGACGGGCGCACGCTCGCCGGCGGAAGCGCGGACGGCACCGTACACCTGTGGAACATGGCCGGTCCGGGCCGCCCGGCCGCGGTCGGGGCGCCGCTCACCGGCCACACCGGGCCGGTCTGGTCCGTGGCCTTCAGTCCGGACGGGAACATGCTCGCCGCGGCCAGCGCGGACAGCACCGCGAGCCTGTGGAAGGTCGGTGATCCGGAGCACGCGTCGCAGGTCGGCGGGCCTCTAGCGGGAAGCAGCGGCGAGATGTACGCGCTGGGCTTCAGCCCCGACGGGCGCACCCTCGCCACCGGTGCGGGCGACAACAGGGTCCGCCTGTGGTCGCTGCCCATGTCGGACATGACCGGCCGGACCGGAGTGTTCCGACCGGACGGGCGGCTTCTCGCGACGGCGGCCCGGGACGGGCGGATCCGGCTGTGGGACGTGCGGACGCCCGGCAGGCCGATCCGGATAGGAGAACCGTTTCGCCCGGGCCAGGGCGACGTGCGCTCCCTGGACTTCTCCCCGGACGGCCGCACCCTCGCGATCGTTACGGGCGACCGGGTGGTGGAGCTGTGGAACCTCGGCGACCCCGAACGCCCGGTCCGTCACGGCTCTCCCGCCCCCCTGCGCGTGCGGTACGCCGACCCGCTGGCCTTCAGCCCCGACGGGCGGATCCTGGCCACGGCCTACGACGACCGCACCGTCCAGCTGTGGAACATCGGCGACCCGGCCCGGCCACGGCCGCTCGGCCTCCCCCTCACCGGCCACAAGGGCTACATCAACCACCTCGTGTTCGGCCCTGATGGCCGGACCCTCGCCAGCGGCAGCGCGGACGGCACGATCCGCCTGTGGAACACGACCGACCCCGGCCGGGTGACCCTCATCGGGGCGCCTCTGCGCGGCCACCTCGGAGCGGTCAACGCGCTCGCCCTCAGCCGCGACGGCCGCACCCTGGCCAGCGCGGGCGACGACAACTCGGTCCGCCTCTGGGACGTCACCGACCCCGCCGAGGCCTCCGAGCAGGCGCGGCTCACGGGCCACACGGAGGCGGTCGTGTCGCTGACGTTCAGCCGGGACGGCCGCACCCTGGCCAGCGGCGGCAACGACAGCACCGTCCGGCTGTGGAACGTCTCCGACCCCGCGCACGCCACCGCGATCGGCCCGTCGATGAGCCCCAACGCCAAGACCGGCACCTTCCTGGCCTTCAGTCCGAACAGCCACATGCTCGGGGTGTCGAGCGGCGCGGACACGATCCGGCTCTGGGATCTCGACGTCGACACGGCCGTCCGCCGCATCTGCTCGATGACCCGGGGCGTGCTGACGCCGGACACCTGGCGGGAGTACCTGCCCCGGCTCTCCTACGATCCGCCGTGCGACAGCTGACGAGGCCGTCTCGCCCAACAGGCCTGGCATACACGGTAGTTCAGTGATACCAGTCACAACCGGGCTTTCCTGACGGTCAGTCGGCTCGTGGTGGGCAAGCGCTTGTTACCCTTGGCCATGGCTCGACCGCTGGTGCATCCCCCGTCGCCAGCGGTCGAGCCTTTTTCAGTGCAGGTCGAAGGCCCTTTAAGCGCAGGTCGGAGCCTCTTCCCGGAGCCTTCAGCGCAGGTCGAACCTCTTTCAGCGCAAGGCCCAGCCCTTTCAGCGCAGGTCGAGGCGCATCAGAACGCGCGGGTGACCGGCCAGGACCGAGGTCGTGTCCGCCGCGTGGGCGAAGCCGGCCCGCTCGAAGTTCTTCCGCAGTCCCGCGTAGGCCATCGTCAGATCGACCTTGGCGTCGCCGTTGTCCAGGGGGTACGCCTCGATCGCCGGTGCGCCCCGGTCGCGGGCGAAGTCGACCGCGCCGGCGATGAGGGCGTGCGAGATGCCCTGCTTGCGATGGCCGGGGCGGACCCGGACGCACCAGAGCGACCACACCGGCAGGTCGTCGATGTGCGGGATCTTGCGGTTGCGGGCGAACGACGTGTCCGCGCGCGGGGCGACGGCGGCCCAGCCGACCGGTTCGTCGCCGTCGTAGGCGAGGACGCCCGGGGGCGGATCGGCGCGGCACAACTCGGCGACGTACGCGCCGCGGGCCGGACCGCGCAGTTCGTTGTTGAGCCGGGAGGGGATCCTGTAGCTCAGGCACCAGCAGACGTTCGCCCCGGGAGACTTCGGCCCGAGCACGGCACGGACGTCCTCGAAGTCCGTGGCCGGGCGCACCTCGATGCTCATGCCCTCACGATGTCACGCCCCGGGCGGCCGCGCCCCGGGAGCCGTGGACACGGCCTGGCTGAACGCGTCGTAGAACGGCTGGGCCGTCCCGGCGAGCACGGAGGCGCCCTGTGCGAACGGGGTGATCGGATCGATCGCCCCTGTCGGGCCGTTGTCACCGCCGCCTCCTCCGCCTTCGGCGGCCAGCGCGGACGAACCGCCCTGCAGGACGACGAGCGCGACGAGCAGAGCAGCGGCACGGGAGATCAGACGGAGTCGCATGCATCCTGCAACGCACCGCCGCACAGCAGGTCACAAGCTTGCCGTTGGTGATGTAGACGTACCGGTACGCTCGTCGGCACGGCTGACCGAGCAGAGATCGCTCCGGAGGACGCCGTGCTCGTGGCCCCGGCACGGTCTAGACGGACGCCCCCGCAGCAGCCGCAGTTGGCCGATCTCGCTCACGTTCTTCATCAGCTCCGCGTTCACCCAGGCCACCATGTGCGCGACGGTGTGCTCGGGATCGTTCGGCCAGGGGAACGGGGCCGTGGCGTCCAGGTCCTGGTCGGTGAGGTCGTCGAGGACCTTGAGCCACTGGGTGCGCAGGCCCCGGAGCCACTCGACCGTCGGGGCGCCCTCGCCGGGCCAGACGATGTCCGACCGGTCGCGGGGCGGGCGGCCCTGTGTGTGGTCGAGGGCGACGCTCCACCACCATCCGATGTGCCAGCTCACCCACCCGAGGGTGGGTACGGGGACCGGGTCGGGCTCGGTGTCCGCCCAGTCCGGGACCCAGGTGCCGTCGGGGCCCCGGCGCATCGTCCAGCAGAGCTCGGCGGGTTCCCAGAGGAAGTCCCCGGGCTCCAGCCGTTCCAGGTGGTACTCGAACAGCGACCAGGTGAACTCGAACTGCCAACGCGTCAGTTCCGTTCGGGATGCGCTCATCGGGCCGACCCTACGGGGGCCGTGGCGTCCCGGGCCAGTACCGGCCAGTCGAGGTCCCGCAACGCGGGTTCGGCGTCGCAGCCCGACGGCAGGCGGGCCGTGGACTGGAACCAGACGACGGTCAGGCGCGAGCGGTAGGCGACCGGGTCGCGGGCCGGGTCCAGGGCCGCCGAGTGGAACGTGCCGAGGCAGGCCACGGCGGGCAGTACCTCGACCGGCCCGAGGCCGCCCGCGTACTGGTCGGGGTACTCGCGCCGGGGCGGGAGGAGGTGCACCGGCGTGCCCGGGCGGGACCGCTCGGCGGCGTGCAGGAGGCTGCGGATGCGCAGGTCGTTCAGCGGCTTGCAGGGGTAGCCGTCCTGAAGGTCGCCGTACGTCGAGGAGAACCGCAGCTCGGCGAGGTCCACCGGGCGGCCGGAGGCCAGGACGAGGCGGGCGAGCGCCAGGGCCGGCCTTTTCGCGTGCAGTTGCATCGAGGTCTTTCGGTGGTGGTCATGGGCGGAACCGGGTTCAGGGCCGGTGCCCCGTCATCCGTGCCGCCGAGGCGATCGTCGCCCGGGCCTCCCGTTCGGACAGGCCGGTGGCCCGGGCCGCGTCGGCCAGCGGATCGACGAGCGCCGGGCCGATGCCGTCCTCGTAGGCGCGGCAGGCGGCCCAGAACAGGCGGGTGTTGCGCTGGCCCTCGTGCGCGGCCAGGACGAACTGGACCAGGCCCTGGCCGTGCCCGGCGGCGGCAGGGGGCACCCGGTGGTG
>NZ_POUC01000467.1 GCF_002891435.1 Streptomyces cahuitamycinicus | reverse complement strand
AGATGTTTATAAGAGACAGAGCCCGACCTGAGCGTCTTCGAGACCGTCGAGTCCGAGGTGCGCAGCTACTGCCGCGGCTGGCCCACCGTCTTCGACCGTGCGGTGGGCAGCCGCATGTACGACGAGGACGGCCATGAGTACCTCGACTTCTTCGCCGGAGCCGGGTCACTGAACTACGGGCACAACAACCCGGTCCTGAAACGCGCGCTGATCGACTACCTGGAGCGTGACGGCGTCACGCACGGGCTCGACATGTCGACCACCGCCAAGCGCACGTTCCTGGAGGCCTTCCAGAACCTGCTGCTGCGCCCGCGCGACCTGCCGTACAAGGTCATGTTCCCTGGCCCGACCGGCACCAACGCCGTGGAGGCCGCGCTGAAGCTGGCGCGGAAGGTCAAGGGGCGCGAGTCGATCGTGTCCTTCACCAACGCCTTCCACGGCATGTCGCTGGGCTCGCTGGCCGTGACCGGCAACGCCTTCAAGCGGGCGGGCGCCGGTATCCCGCTGGTGCACGGCACCCCGATGCCGTTCGACAACTACTTCGACGGCACCGTCGAGGACTTCCTGTGGTTCGAGCGGCTGCTGGAGGACCAGGGCTCCGGCCTGAACAAGCCGGCCGCCGTGATCGTCGAGACCGTGCAGGGCGAGGGCGGCATCAACGTGGCCCGGCCCGAGTGGCTGCGCGCCCTGTCGGAGCTGTGCGAGCGGCAGGACATGCTGCTGATCGTCGACGACATCCAGATGGGCTGCGGCCGTACCGGCGCGTTCTTCTCCTTCGAGGAGGCGGGCATCACACCGGACATCGTCACCGTCTCCAAGTCGATCAGCGGCTACGGCATGCCCATGGCGCTGTGCCTGTTCAAGCCCGAGCTCGATATCTGGGAGCCCGGCGAGCACAACGGCACCTTCCGCGGCAACAACCCCGCGTTCGTCACGGCCACCGCGACTCTGGAGACGTACTGGGCCGACGGTTCCGCCATGGAGAAGCAGACCCGCAAGCGCGGCGAGCAGGTCGAACAGGCCATGATCTCCATCACCGAGGAGAACCTGGCCGACGTCAAGGAGTACCGGGGCCGCGGCCTGGTGTGGGGCATCGAGTTCCACGACAAGGCCCGCGCCGGCAAGGTCGCCAAGCGCGCCTTCGAGCTCGGACTGCTCATCGAGACGTCCGGCCCGGAGAGCGAGGTCGTGAAGCTGCTCCCGGCGCTCACCATCACGCCCGAGGAGCTGGACGAGGGCCTCAGCATGCTGGCCCGCGCCGTCCGAGAGACCGCCTGACCAACCGAGCACCACTCATCTAGGAGGCATCGCAGCACCGTGATTGTCCGTTCGTTCAAGGAGATCGAAGGTACCGACCGGCACGTGAAGGCGGCGTCCGGTACGTGGGAGAGCAAACGCATCGTCCTCGCCAAGGAGAAGGTGGGTTTCTCCCTGCACGAGACGATCCTGTACGCGGGTACGGAGACGTCGATGTGGTACGCGAACCACATCGAGGCCGTCGTCTGCGTGGAGGGCGAGGCCGAGCTGACCGACCACGAGACCGGGCTGAAGCACACCATCACGCCCGGCACCATGTACCTCCTGGACGGGCACGAGAGGCACACGCTGCGGGTCAAGCAGGACTTCCGCTGCCTCTGCGTGTTCAACCCGCCCGTGACCGGACGGGAGGACCACGACGAGAACGGCGTATACCCGCTGCTCACCGAGGAGGTGTGACGTTTCCATGACCGCCACTACCGACACCACCACCGGTATCCCGGACCTCTATCCCAGTCGCGGTCCCGCCGAGGCGCTGATCCCGCGCCAGGACCCGGTCGTCTGGGGCGCACCCGACGCCCCGGGCCCGGTCGACCCGGCCGACCTGCTGTCCTTCGAGCGCGACGGCTTCCTGGCCATCGACGAGCTGATCACCGAGGACGAGGTCACCGTCTACCGGAACGAACTGAACCGGCTGGTGAACGACCCGGACATCCGTGCCGACGAGCGGTCGATCGTCGAGCCGCAGTCCAAGGAGATCCGCACGGTCTTCGAGGTGCACAAGATCAGCGAGGTGTTCGCCCGGCTGGTCCGCGACGAGCGGGTCGCCGGACGGGCGCGGCAGATCCTCGGCTCGGACGTGTACGTCCACCAGTCGCGGATCAACGTCAAGCCGGGGTTCGGGGCCAGTGGTTTCTACTGGCACTCGGACTTCGAGACGTGGCACGCCGAGGACGGCCTGCCGCGCATGCGCACGGTGTCGGTCTCGATCGCGCTCACCGAGAACTACGACACCAACGGCGGGCTCATGATCATGCCGGGGTCGCACAAGACGTTCCTCGGGTGCGCGGGGGAAACCCCGAAGGACAACTACAAGAAGTCGCTGCAGATGCAGGACGCGGGCACGCCGTCCGACGAGGCGCTGACCCAGCTGGCCGCGCGGCACGGCATCAAGCTGTTCACGGGCAAGGCCGGTTCGGCGACGTGGTTCGACTGCAACGCCATGCACGGTTCCGGCGACAACATCACGCCGTTCCCGCGCAGCAACGTGTTCATCGTGTTCAACAGCGTGGAGAACACGGCGGTGGAACCGTTCGCGGCGCCGGTCCGGCGGCCGGAGTTCATTGGGGCGCGGGACTTCACGCCGGTGCGGTGACCGCCGGTCAGCGGTGAGACGACCGTGTGACAGAGCTGCCGGGTGGGGCCTCCTCGTGTGGGACGGGAGGCCCCACCCGGTTCTGTCATGCCGCCAGGACCTCCAGCAGCCGGTCCACGTCCGCGGGCGTGTTGTAGAGGTGGAACGCGGCCCGCAGGTTCCCGGCCCGGTTCGAGACCTCGATGCCCACCCGGCTCAGGTCGCCCTGCCGGTGACCGAGCCCCGGCACCGACACGATCGCCGAACCCGGTGCGGGCACCGGCTCCTGGCCCAGCCCGGCGAGCCCGGCGCGGAAGCGGTCCGCGAGGCCGACGTCGTGGGCGTGCACGACGTCGACGCCGATCTCCTCCAGCAGCTCCAGTGAGGCGCGCAGACCGGCGTAGGTGAAGAGGGCTGGGCTGACGTCGAACCGCCGTGCGGAATGGGCGAGTTCCGCCACGGGGCCGTAGCAGCTGTCCCAGGGGACCTCACCGGCGACCCAGCCGGCGAGCAGCGGTGTGAGCCCTCCGAAGTCCTGCGGGGCGACGAAGAACGAGGCGCCGTGCGGGCCCATGAGCCACTTGAATCCGACGGCGGCGAGGAAGTCGTCGGCGTCGGCGTCCATCGGCAGCCAGCCGGCCGACTGGGAGGCGTCGACGTAGGTGCGGGCGCCGTGCGCCCGGGCCGCCTCGCGCAGCGCGGGCAGGTCGGCGAGGCGGCCGTCGGCGGACTGGGCGGCGCTGACCGCGACGAGCGCGGTACCGGGGCGGACCGACTCGGCGAGCCGCTCCAGGGGCACGGCCCGCACCTTGAGGTCGCCGCGCACATGGAACGGGTTCACCAGCGAGGCGAAGTCGCCCTCCGCCGTGAGGACTTCGGCCCCGGCGGGCAGTGAGGCCGCGATCAGCGCGCCGTACTCGGCGACCGAGGCCCCGGTCGCGACACGCTCGGCCGGTACACCGGCCAGCCGGGCGAAGGACGCGCGGGCGGCCTCCACGTCCTCGTAGAGGGGACCCAGGGGCGTGCCCTCGGCCCGCATCCGCACCGCCTGCTGCACGGCGCTGACGGTACGGGCGGGCAGCAGCCCGTTGCTCGCGGTGTTGAGGTAGGTGTGCTTCGGGGTGAACTCGGCACGGACGAGGTTCTCGAAGGTCTCCATGGGACCACTCTGCGTCCCCGGGATGTCCCCGTCCATCGCCGATTTCTGCGAGATGCCCCTAAGGACCGCTTATGAATGCGCTCCGACCTGGGGGTTTCAGTGCTGGGGCACGGCGCAGCCGTCCGGGCCGCAGGCGTCCGCGCCCTCGCCGCCGTCCACGATCTCCAGGGGCGGGCGCTCGCCGTACGCCTGGGAAAGGGCCTGGGCGAAGACCTCGGCGGGCTGGGCGCCTGAGACGCCGTACGTGCGGTCGAGCACGAAGAACGGCACACCGCTCGCGCCGAGCTGCGCGGCCTCCCGCTCGTCGGCACGTACGTCGTCGGCGTACGCCTCCGCGTCGGCGAGCACCGCACGGACGGCCGCCGCCTCCAGTCCGGCGGCGACGGCGAGTTCCACGAGCCGCTCGTCGCCGTCGAAGAGGGAGCGCTCCTCGGCGAAGTTGGCCCGGTACAGCAGGTCGAGGAGCTGCTCCTGGCGGCCCTGCTCCTTGGCGAAGTGCAGCAGGCGGTGCATGTCGAAGGTGCTGCCGTGGTCGCGGCCCCGGGTGCGGTAGTCGAGGCCCTCGGCGGCGGCCTGGGCGCCCAGGTTGTCCTCCCCGGCCTCGGCCTGCGCGGCACTCATCCCGTACTTCTTGGTGAGCATCGCGATCACGGGCTGGACGTCGTCCTTGGCGCGGCCAGGGTCCAGCTCGAAGGAGCGGTGCACCACCTCGACCTCGTCGCGGTACGGGAAGTCCCGCAGCGCCTTCTCGAAGCGGGCCTTGCCCACGTAGCACCAGGGGCAGGCGATGTCGCTCCAGATCTCGACGCGCATGTCTCGGCTCTCTCCAGGTCGTACGGGTACGGAGACTCCCTCCGCAAGGTGTATGAACGTTCAAGCAGAGCGCTTCATTCCCCGGGCACGGCGAACCGCATCCGCAGATGGTGCTCTCCCGGCCCGGCCGGTTCCGCAACCCAGCCCTGCCGCCGGTAGAAGCCCTGCGCCCGCTGGTTGTCCACGTGCACGTCGAGCACGGCCGTACGCCTGCCGTCGGCCTGCCACTCCTCCACACAGGCCGCGTGCAGCGCGCTGCCGACTCCCTGGCGCCAGTGGCCGGGGTCGACGTGGAACTGGAACAGCGTCACCGTGTCCGCCGGGGCGTCCTCGGGGACGCGGAAGGAGGCCAGGGCGACGATGCGGCCCGCCTCCACGGCGCACAGCACCCGGCCGTCCGGGCGAGTGAGGGCGCCGTGCCAGACGGCGGACCAGTCGGTGCCGTCCTGGGGCAGCCCGTCGGGGTAGTACGTGGCCCGGGCCCGCGTGTGCAGTGCGACGACGTCCGCCACCTCCGCGGGCAGGACGGTGCGGATCACACGGTCGGGGATCACTCGCTCATTGATCATGCAACGGAAGACGGGACGGGCCGGGAGGCGGTTCCCGGCCGGGCCTCAGCCGCCGTCGCGCAGATCGTCCGGCCAGGCCGGCCTGAACTCGATGTGGTCGTACGTCACCACACAGCCCTCCCCCATCGGGGACTGGGTCATGAAGCCCACCAGGGCCGCGCCGGTCTCCTTCTCGTCGCCGAGGGTGAACAGGCGGACGAACGTCCAGCGTTCGCCGTCGCGGGAGGCGTGGAAGGCGAAGGCGCGGCCGGTGCGGCTCACCCGCAGCCAGACGGAACTGCCGTCCACCGTGAAGGAGTTGGCGTCGTCGGAGTGACCCCGGGTCACTACCGTGCAGACGGTGGGGACGTCCGGGGAGTACTCCAGGCAGAGCTTGGCCCAGGCCCGCTCCCCCACGTGGACGTAGAGCACCCCGGCATCGAAGGCCGCGCCGAACCCGACGGTGACCTTGGCGATCAGCTGGAAGTCGCCTTCGGGCGCCCCGAGCAGCCGGGGCGCGTCGGAAGCCGGGTCCAGCCCCTCCCCGGTGGGCGGCACGAACCGGTCCTGCCGCGGC
>NZ_POUC01000466.1 GCF_002891435.1 Streptomyces cahuitamycinicus | reverse complement strand
ACCCCGCACCACCCCGCACACCGCCGTGCCCCGAGGGGAGCGCCCGTGTCCGATCCGACCTCCGTGATCGACGATCTGCGCGAGGAGAGCGAGGAACTCGACCGCCTCGTGGCCGGGTTGCCCCCGCTGCGCTGGTCGATCGCGACCTCCGCGCCCGGCTGGAGCGTGACCCACCAGATCGCCCACCTGGCCTGGACGGACCGCTCGGCCCTGCTCGCCGTCACGGACGCCGACGGTTTTCGCGCGCTGGTCGAGAAGGCCCTCGCCGCGCCGGGAACCTTCGTCGACGAGGGCGCCGAAGAGGGCGCGCAAGCCCCGCCCGGCGAGCTGCTCGCCCGGTGGCGCGCCGGCCGTACGGCACTGGAGGAAGCCCTGCGGGCCGCCCCACCCGGGGCGCGCTTCCCCTGGTACGGCCCGCCCATGTCGGCCGCCTCCATGACGACGGCCCGTCTCATGGAGACCTGGGCCCACGGGCAGGACGTGGCCGGCGCCCTGGGTGTGGTGCGCCCACCCACCGACCGGCTGCGGCATGTGGCCTGGCTCGGGGTGCGGACCCGGGACTTCGCCTACGGCGTGCACGGCCTCACCCCGCCCGCCGACCCCTTCCGCGTCGAACTGCGCGCCCCCTCCGGCGACCTGTGGACGTACGGCCCCGAGGACGCCCCGCAGCGCGTCACCGGACCCGCTCTCGACTTCTGCCTCCTGGTCACCCAGCGCGCCCACCGCACCGACCTCGCCCTGCGCGCCGACGGCCCCGACGCCGACCGCTGGCTCGGCATCGCGCAGGCCTTCGCGGGACCGCCGGGCGGCGGACGCCCGCCGAAGGAGGCCGGCTCGTGACGCCCGTGCGCGGCGGTGAGGAGGCGGCCTCGTGACGATCCTCCGCATCGGCAACGCCTCCGGCTTCTACGGCGACCGCTTCGACGCGATGCGCGAGATGCTCACCGGCGGCGAACTCGACGTCCTCACCGGTGACTACCTCGCCGAGCTGACCATGCTCATCCTCGGCCGCGACCGCCTCAAGGATCCGGCCGCCGGATACGCCCGCACGTTCCTGCGGCAGCTGGAGGACTGCTTGGGCCTCGCGCACGAGCGGGGCGTCAGGATCGTCACCAACGCGGGCGGGCTCAACCCGGCCGGACTCGCCGACGCCGTCAGGCAACTGGCCGACCGGCTCGGCATTCCCGTGCGCGTCGCACATGTCGAGGGCGACGACCTCAGCACCGCGCTCCCCCGAGCTCTCGGCTCCGCTCGAGCAGGGCAGACCCCCGCGGGGAGCCTCGCCGCCCACGCCTACCTCGGCGGCTTCGGCATCGCGCGGTGCCTGCGGGCGGGCGCCGACGTCGTCGTCACCGGGCGTGTGACGGACGCGGCCCTGGTCACCGGGCCGGCCGCCGCCCACTTCGGATGGACACCACGCGACCACGACCGGCTCGCCGGTGCCGTCGTCGCCGGGCACGTCCTGGAGTGCGGGGCACAGGCCACCGGCGGCAACTACGCCTTCTTCACCGGCGGCGACGTCCGTCGGCCCGGCTTCCCGCTCGCCGAACTGCATGAGGACGGCAGCTGCGTCATCACCAAACACCCCGGCACCGGCGGCTTCGTCGACGTCGGCACGGTCACCGCCCAGCTGCTGTACGAGACGGCCGGTGCCCGGTACGCGGGGCCGGACGTCACCGCCCGGCTGGACACCGTACGGCTGCGCCAGGACGGGCCCGACCGGGTCCGCATCGAGGGCGTGCGCGGAGAGGCGCCGCCGCCCACCCTCAAGGTCGGGCTCAACCGGCTCGGCGGCTTCCGCAACGAGGTCGTCTTCGTGCTCACCGGCCTCGACATCGAGGCCAAGGCCGCCCTGGTGCGGGACCAGATGGAACCCGCCCTCGGCAAGGTCGCCGACGTGCGCTGGGAGCTGGTCCGCACCGACCGGCCCGACGCCCCGAGCGAGGAGACCGCGAGCGCGCTGCTGCGGCTCGTCGTGCGGGACCCCGGCCAAGAGGTCGTCGGGCGGGCGCTGAGCGGGGCGGCCGTGGAGCTGGCACTGGCCAGCTACCCCGGCTTCCATGTGCTGGCCCCACCCGGGAAGGGCTCGCCTTATGGGGTCTTCGAGGATGTGTACGTCCCCCATGGTGGCGTCGACCATGTGGCCGTCCTCCATGACGGGCGTCGGGTCCCCGTACCACCGGCCCACGACACGGCCGTACTCGACGAGGTGCCGGAGCCTCCGCTCCCCGAGCCGCCGGCGCCCGGGCCGGTGACAAGGGCCCCCCTCGGCCTGGTCGCGGGCGCCCGCAGCGGGGACAAGGGCGGCAACGCCAACGTCGGGGTGTGGGCCCGCACGGACGACGCCTGGCGGTGGCTCGCGCACGAGCTGACCGTCGACCGGTTCCGGGAGCTGATCCCCGAGAGCCGCGAGCTGACCGTCGTACGGCACGCGCTGCCGAATCTGCGCGCCCTCAACTTCGTCGTCGAGGGGATCCTCGGCGCCGGTGTCGCCGCGCAGCACCGCTTCGACCCGCAGGCCAAGGCCCTCGGCGAATGGCTGCGCTCCCGCCACCTGGACATACCGGAGGCCCTCCTGTGACCGTCCTGACCTCCGCCCTGGACCCGAACGACCCGGAGTACCGGGCCAACCGCGAGGCCATGCTCGTCAAGCTCGCCGAGCTCGACGCCGAGCACGCCAAAGCCGTCGAGGGCGGCGGCGAGAAGTACGTCGCCCGGCACCGGGGGCGCGGCAAGCTCCTCGCCCGCGAGCGCATCGAGCTGCTCCTCGACCCCGACACGCCGTTCCTGGAGCTGTCCCCGCTGGCCGCCTGGGGCAGTGAGTACACCGTCGGCGCGTCCCTCGTCACCGGCATCGGTGTCGTCGAGGGCGTGGAGTGCCTGATCACCGCCAACGACCCGACCGTGCGCGGCGGAGCGAGCAACCCCTGGTCACTGAGGAAGGCCCTGCGCGCCAACGACATCGCACTCGCCAACCGGCTGCCCTGCATCAGCCTGGTGGAGTCCGGCGGTGCCGACCTGCCGTCGCAGAAGGAGATCTTCATCCCCGGCGGCGCCATCTTCCGCGACCTCACCCGGCTGTCCGCCGCCGGCGTTCCGACCGTCGCGGTCGTCTTCGGCAACTCCACCGCGGGCGGCGCCTACATCCCCGGCATGTCCGACCACGTGATCATGGTCAAGGAGCGGGCCAAGGTGTTCCTCGGCGGTCCGCCGCTGGTGAAGATGGCCACCGGGGAGGAGAGCGACGACGACTCCCTGGGCGGCGCGGAGATGCACGCGCGCGTGTCGGGCCTCGCCGACCACTTCGCCGTCGACGAGCAGGACGCGCTCCGGCAGGCCCGGCGCGTGGTCGCCCGCCTCAACCACCGCAAGGCGCACACGGACCCGGGCCCCGCCGAGCCGCCCAAGTACGACACGGAGGAGCTGCTGGGCATCGTCCCCGGCGACCTCAAGAGCCCCTTCGACCCGCGCGAGGTCATCGCCCGCATCGTCGACGCCTCCGACTTCGACGAGTTCAAGCCGCTGTACGGGACGAGCCTGACCACCGGCTGGGCCGCCTTGCACGGCTATCCGGTCGGTATCCTCGCCAACGCCCGGGGCGTGCTGTTCAGCGAGGAGTCCCAGAAGGCCGCGCAGTTCATCCAGCTCGCCAACCAGCGCGACATCCCCCTGCTGTTCCTGCACAACACCACCGGCTACATGGTCGGCAGGGAGTACGAGCAGGGCGGCATCATCAAACACGGCGCGATGATGATCAATGCCGTCAGCAACTCGAAGGTCCCGCACCTGTCCGTGCTCCTGGGCGCCTCCTACGGCGCCGGGCACTACGGCATGTGCGGCCGCGCCTACGACCCCCGCTTCCTCTTCGCCTGGCCCAGCGCCAAGTCGGCCGTCATGGGCCCCCAGCAGCTCGCCGGCGTGCTGTCGATCGTCGCCCGCCAGTCCGCCGCCGCCAAGGGGCAGCCCTACGACGAGGAGGCGGACGCGGCGTTGCGCGCCATGGTGGAGCAGCAGATCGAGTCCGAGTCGCTGCCGATGTTCCTGTCCGGGCGGCTCTACGACGACGGCGTCATCGACCCGCGCGACACCCGCACCGCCCTCGGCCTGTGCCTGTCCGCGATCCACACCGCCCGCTACGAGGGCGCGCGCGGCGGCTTCGGCGTCTTCCGGATGTGAGGGAACCAGTGACCGATGCCGTGAGGGGCCCTTCAGTGATCACTTCCGTGCTCGTCGCCAACCGGGGCGAGATCGCCTGCCGTGTCTTCCGCACCTGCCACGACCTGGGCATCCGCACCGTCGCCGTGCACTCGGACGCCGACGCGAACGCCCTCCACGCGCGCGTGGCCGACGCGAGCGTACGACTCCCGGGGGAGACACCCGCCGACACCTATCTGCGCGGCGACCTCCTCGTGAAGGCCGCCCTCACGACCGGGGCGGACGCCGTGCACCCCGGCTACGGCTTCCTCTCCGAGAACGCCGGCTTCGCCCGGGCCGTCCTGGACGCGGGCCTGGTCTGGATCGGCCCGCCCCCGCAGGCCGTCGAGGCGATGGCGTCCAAGACCCGCGCCAAGCAGCTCATGGGCATCGAGCCCCTCACCGACGTCACCGAGGCCGACCTGCCCGTGCTGGTCAAGGCGGCGGCGGGCGGCGGCGGCCGGGGCATGCGCGTCGTACGGCACCTCGCGGACCTGGACGCCGGACTGGCCGCCGCCCGTGCCGAAGCGGCGCGTGCCTTCGGCGACGGCGAGGTCTTCGTCGAGCCGTACGTGGAGAACGGCCGCCACGTCGAGGTGCAGATCCTCGCCGACACCCACGGCACGGTCCGGCCGCTCGGCACCCGCGACTGCTCCCTCCAGCGCCGCCACCAGAAGGTGATCGAGGAGGCCCCGGCCCCCGGACTGCCCGCCGCACTCGACGAGGAGGTCCGCGCCCTCGCCGTACGGGCCGCCCGGGCCGTCGGCTACGTGGGCGCCGGAACGGTCGAGTTCCTCGTCGCCGACGGCAGGGCCCACTTCCTGGAGATGAACACCCGCCTCCAGGTCGAACACCCCGTCACGGAGGCCGTCTTCGGCATCGACCTGGTGGCGGAGCAGATCCGCATCGCCGAGGGTCACCCCCTCGAAACCGGCCCGCCACCCGCGCGCGGCCACGCCGTGGAGGCCCGCCTGTACGCCGAGGACCCCGCCCGCGACTGGTCCCCGCAGACCGGCACCCTGCACCGCCTGTCCGTCCCCGGGCCCGTCCGCCTGGACACCGGGTACACGGACGGCGACGAGATCGGCGTCCACTACGACCCCATGCTCGCCAAGGTCGTGGCCCACGCCCCGACCCGCGCGCAGGCCCTGCGCACACTCGCCTCCGCCCTGGAACGCGCCGAGATCCACGGCCCCGTCACCAACCGCGACCTCCTGGTCCGCTCCCTGCGCCACCCCGAGTTCACCGCGGCCCGCATGGACACCGGCTTCTACGACCGCCACCTGCCGGAGCTGACCGACCCGCGTCCCGACCCGCACGCCCCCCTGGCAGCCGCCCTCGCCGACGCCCACGGCCGCTCCCGCTTCGGCGGCTGGCGCAACGTCCCCTCACAGCCGCAGACCAAGCGGTACGTGATGGCGGGCGTGGAGTACGAGGCCCGTTACCGGCACACCAGGGAGGGTCTGGAGGCGGAGGGCGTGGAGGGAGTGCGGGTGGTCCACGCCGACGCGCGTCTGGTGATCCTCGACGTGGACGGGGTGCGGGGGAGGTACGCGGTCGCCCGCTACGGCAACCAGGTCCACGTCAACACCACGGCCCTCCGCCGGCCTGAACACCCGGCCGGACGGCTGTTGCGGAACCGTGACAACAC
>NZ_POUC01000465.1 GCF_002891435.1 Streptomyces cahuitamycinicus | reverse complement strand
GGGGAGCTGGCCGCCGCCCCCGCCCCGGGCGCCCCGATGCAGCTCGGTCAGATGCAGTTGCAGATCGCGGCGGTTGGCGCCGAACGCGTCCAGTGCTCCCACCTGTGCGAGCCGCTGGGCCAGCGGACGGCTGGGCCGGCCCCGCTCCCAGAAGTCGACCAGCGAGGCGTACGGCTGCCCCTCGGCGATCCGCGCCGCCTCGGCCTCGCTGATGCCGTGCACATCGGAGAGAGCCAGCCGCAGACCCCATTTACCGGACACCAGTTCGATACGGTGTGCGACGCCCGACGCGTTCACGTCCAGCGGCAGCACGGGCACTCCGCGCCGCCGCGCGTCCGCCAGCAGCAGCCGCTTCGGGTACATGCCGGGGTCGTGCGTGAGCAACCCCGCGTAGAAGGCGGCCGGGTGATGCGTTTTCAGCCACGCCGACTGGTACGTCGGTACGGCGAAGGCGACCGCGTGCGCCTTGCAGAAGCCGTACGACCCGAAGGCCTCGACGATCTCCCAGGTCCGCTGAATCGTTTCCGCGTCATAACCGTTCACCGCAGCGTGCTGCGCGAACCACACCTTGATCCGCTCCTGCGACTCCGGATCCGACAGCCCGCGCCGCACCCGGTCGGCCTCGCCGCGCCCGCAGCCGGTCATGATGTCGACGATGTCGATGATCTGCTCGTGGAAGACGACGACCCCGTAGGTCTCCTTCAGCGGCCCCTCCAGGTCGGGGTGCGGATACCGGATCGGCGCCCGCCCGTGCCGTGCCTCGATGAACGGCCGCACCATGTCGGCGGCGACCGGCCCGGGCCGGAACAGCGAGATGTCGACGACGAGGTCGTGGAAGCCGGCCGGCTGGAGCCGCCCGACCAGATCCCGCTGCCCGGGCGACTCGATCTGGAAGCACCCGAGGGTCTCGGTGGACTGGATCAGGCGGTACGTCTGCGGATCCCCCGGCGGCAGCCCGTCCAGGTCGACCCTCACCCCCGACACCCGTTCCACTTCCTCCACCGCGTGCGCCATGGCCGACTGCATCCGCACGCCCAGCACATCGAGCTTCAGCAGCCCGAGGTCCTCGACGTCGTCCTTGTCGAACTGCGACATCGGAAAGCCCTCGCCGCTGGTCGGCATGACCGGCGTACGCGCCAGCAGGGAGGCGTCGGACAGCAGCACCCCGCACGGGTGCATGGCCACGCCGCGCGGCAGGGCGTCCAGCCCCTCGACCAGCTCCCACAGCTTCCCGTACTTCTCCTTCTCCCCCGCCAGCGCACGCAGCTCGGGCAGCTCCTCCAACGCCGCGCGGGCGTCCCGCGCCCTGATATGGGGAAAGGACTTGGCGACCCGGTCGATCTCGGCCGGGTCCATGGACAGGGCGGCCCCCACGTCACGGATGGCGTGCCGTACGCGATAGGTCTCCGGCATCGCGACCGTCGCCACCCGCTCGGTGCCGAACCGGCCGATGATCGCGCGGTAGACCTCCAGCCGCCGCGCGGACTCCACGTCGATGTCGATGTCGGGCAGCACGACCCGCTCCTTCGACAGGAACCGCTCCATCAGCAGCCGGTGCTCGATCGGGTCGGCATGCGCGATACCGAGCAGATGGTTGACGAGCGACCCGGCCCCGGATCCCCGGGCGGCGACCCGTACACCCATCTTCCGTACGTCCTCCACCACCTGGGAGACGGTCAGGAAGTAGGAGGCGAAACCGTGGTGGGCGATGATGTCCAGCTCGTGGTGCATCCGCTCCCAGTACTCCCGCCGCCGGTCGTAGCCGCGCAGCACCATCCCCGCCGCCGCCCGCGAGGCCAGCGTCCGCTGGGCGGTCCGGCGCCCGGCGCCGACCAGATGCGGTTCGGGGAAGTGGACGGTGCCGATCCCGAGATCGTCCTCGGGATCGACCAGGCACTCGGCGGCCGTGGCCTGCGTCTGCTCCACCAGCCGGTGCGCGGTCTCCCGCCGGAACCCCGCGGCCTCCACGATCCGCTCCGCCGCAGCGAACATGTCCCCGGCGCCCTTGAGCCAGGCCTCACCGGAGTCCAGCCCCTTGGCCGGGTCGATGGGCACCAGCCGCCGGGCGGCGTCCAGGACATCGGCGACCGGCCCGAGACCCGGGTCGGCGTACCGCACCGCGTTGGTGAGCACGGGCCGGATCCGGTGCTCGGCGGCGAAGCCGACGGTCCGGGCGGCCAGCCGCAACGACCCGGGCCCCGTCCCTTCCCGGCCGTGCCAGACGGCCTCCAGCCGCAGGGCGTCGCCGTAGACGTCACGCCAGGGCGCGAGCAGTCGCGCCGCACGGTCGGGCCGCCCCGCGGCCAGGGCGCGCCCGACGTCCGATCCGGGCCCGAGCAGCACGGTCAGCCCCTCTGCGTGATTACGCTCCCAGGGCAGCAGGGGCGTCCCCTCCCCCTCATGGGCAGCCGAGACGAGCCGGCACAGCTCCCCCCATCCCCGGGCGCCGTCCCGGGCGAGAAAGGTCACTCGGGGAGCCGACTCGTCGACAAAGGAACCACCCCGCACCGGGGTCCGGCGCCGCCCCCGCCGCTCGGCTCCGGCGCCGGGCTCCGCATCCGCCACCGCCAGCTCGGCTCCGAGCAGCGGCCGGACCCCCGCCTTCGCGCAGGCTTTCGAGAACCGGACAGCACCGGCGAGCGTGTCGCGATCGGTCAGCGCCAGGGCGTCCATGCCCCGCTCGGAGGCACGCTCGGCCAGCCGCTCCGGGTGCGAGGCTCCATAGCGCGACGAGAATCCGGAGACGGTGTGCAGATGCGTGAACCCCGGCACACGCACCTCCCGCACTTGTGAGCCACACCAGCTCTCGAACATCTGTTCCCAGCTACCTCACCCCCACCATACCCCCATCCTCGAATGTATGTGCGACATCCGTTCAGCCCCGCCCCACCTGCGGAAACGCCCCAAAACCCCCGACCGTGGGGGCATGCCGCACAGCTCGTTCCGCACGGAGGTGAGAGACGCCGTCACCCCGCGGGCCACCCTGCTCATCGTCGGCGTGATCGCCCTCCAGTTGCTGTTCATCGCCTCGTACGTCGGAGCACTGCACGACCCGAAACCCAAGGACGTGCCGTTCGGCGTGGTCGCCCCGCAGGCCGCCGCGGGCCAGGCCGTCACCCGGCTGGAACGGCTGCCCGGCTCGCCCCTGGACCCGCGCGCCCTGCCCGACGAGGCCACGGCCCGGTCCCAGCTCACCCACCGCGACATCGACGCGGCCCTGATCATCGACCCCCGGGGCGGCACCGACACCCTCCTGGTCGCCTCCGGGGGCGGCAGGATCCTCTCCACCACGCTGACGACCCTGGTCACCGACCTGGAGAAGTCCGAGCGGCGCACCGTCCGAACGGTCGACGTGATCCCGTCCGCACCCCACGACCCCAACGGACTCTCGTCCTTCTACCTGGTGATCGGCTGGTGCGTGGGCGGCTACCTGGGCGCCGCGGCCCTGGCCATCAGCGCCGGGGCGAAACCCGCCAACCCCTCCCGCGCGGCGATCCGCCTGGCGGTCATGGGCCCTGGTCGCCCTCACCGGCGGTCTCGGCGGAGCCCTCATCGCCGGCCCGGCCCTGAACGCCCTGCCGGGCAGCACCGCGGCCCTCTGGGGTCTGGGCGCCCTGATCATCTTCGCCGTGGGCGCGGCCACCCTCGCGCTGCAGGGCCTCTTCGGCACGATCGGCATCGGCCTGGTCATCCTGCTGGTGGTCATCCTCGGCAACCCCAGCGCGGGCGGCGCACTGCCCCCCCTCCTCCCACCCTTCTGGAAGGCGATCGGCCCGGCCCTGCCGCCTGGCGCCGGCACCTGGTCGACCCGCTCCATCGCCTACTTCGACGACAACGCGATGACGACGTCACTCCTGGTCCTGGCGGCGTGGGCGGTGGCGGGAACCGCAGTCACCATGGCGGCAGCCGCAGCACGAAGGCGCGCGAACGCGACACAGATCCCGTAACCGCTCCCGGCCCGCACCCGCGCACGGCGAGAAGGGGCCGTGCCGGGGGGTGTCCGCCCGCAGCGGTCGGCGCGTCGACGAACAGTCGGTCGGCGTCCGCCCCCATCGCGCCGTTCGGAGGACGGGCACCCCCGGCGCGGCCCCGACCCACCATCCGGCGTCACACGAAGCCGAACGAAAGCCGCACACGACGAAACGGAGAGGCGAGACGCGACGCAAGGGCGGCGCACAGCACGCAAAAGTCCCGCCCCTCGCACAAGGGGCGGGACTTCACACACTCGGTCGTCAGCCGATCTGCGTCCCGGTCGCCGACAGCGCCTCGGTCACCGGCTGGAAGAACGTCTCCCCGCCGGAGGTGCAGTCACCGCTGCCGCCGGACGTGAGCCCGACCGCCTTGTCGCTGGAGAACAGCGACCCGCCGCTGTCACCCGGCTCCGCGCACACGTCGGTCTGGATCAGCCCGTTGACGACGTCGCCGTTGCCGTAGTTCACCGTGGCGTCCAGCCCGGTGACCTTGCCCTCGTGCACCTGCGTGGTCGACCCGCTCCGGGTGACCGCCATGCCGACGGTCGCGTCCGCGGCGCCCGAGATCTTCTGGCTGGAGCCGTCGTAGAGGTTCACCTCACTCGGGTGAGCGACCTCCGCGGTGTACTTGACCAGCCCGTAGTCGTTGTCCGGGAAGCTGGAGTCCGCGTTGGTGCCGATCTCCTTGCCGTCGGAGTCCGACCACGTGGAGATGCCCTCGGTGCAGTGACCGGCGGTCAGGAAGAACGGCTCGCCGCCCTTGACCACGTTGAAGCCCAGCGAGCAGCGCCCGCTGCCGCCGGTGATCGCGTCACCGCCGGCGATGAAGGGCTTGTACTCCCCCTTCGACCGCTTGAGTTCGGCCTTTGCGCCGAGCCCGTCCACGACCTTCGTCAGGGTCGCCCACTCGGCCTTGGAGACCGTGCGGTCGGCGGTCACGACGACCTTGTTCGTCGTCGGGTCGGTCACCCAGGCGGTGCCCGGGATCGTCGCGTCCTGCTTCAGCGTGCCGCGGGCGCTCTTGAGTTCGGCGAGGGAGTTCGCCACGACTCTCGCCTTGGCGCCGGCCTTCTCGACGGCTTGCGCGGCGGCCTCGTCGAGCACGTTCACCACGAGGCTCTTGCTCTTGGTGTCGTAGTACGTCCCGGCCGCGTCGCCGCCCAGGTCCTCGGCCAGCGTCGAGGCGAGCTTTCCGGCCGCGGCGACCGACAGGGTCCGGGGTGCGGACGCCTCAGGGGTCTCACTGGCGTTCGCGGTCTGGAACGTCACTCCCGCGGCGACCAGCGCGGCGATGCCCGCGCCTGCCACGGCTGCACGCCGCTTGGGTATGCGTCGGTGCTTCAACTTCTGTCCTCCTGTGGGGGGTCGGCCCGAGAGGTTGTGGGGACCTCACGAGCCGGAAGGCTTCGTTGACGAGCGCCCACTATTCCGAGGACAACGGGGAGCACACAAGGGTGAGTTCGAGACGCGCGTAGACAGCGCTTCGCACGCCCCCTCATTTTGACCGTCCACGATCAAATCGGACCCAACTCCCGCGCGTTCACACTGCAAACATTACGCGTGAGTAATGTGTGCCCACTCTGCGAGGTCTGCCCATGGCCGGATTTCGCTCCCACGACGCCCGGTTGCGGCAGGCGGCCCGCACCAGTGCGAGCCCCCCGCGCAGAGCGAAGCCACCGCCCCAGCGCGAGCCGACGCGCAGAGCGGAGCCCCCGCCCCCAGCGCGAGCCCCGGCGCACAGCGTGAAGCCCCCGCACGCGGTGGGCGAATTCCAGGGGTCGTAGCAACACAGTGATCAACTGGCTGTCGCCAGGAGCTTAGCGAGACGCTCGGCTGGGGTTTCCCAGCCGAGCGTTTTGCGCGGGCGGCTGTTCAGCTCGGCAGCCACGG
>NZ_POUC01000464.1 GCF_002891435.1 Streptomyces cahuitamycinicus | reverse complement strand
TCCTTAACCTGGCTTTACGCCGCCGGGGGGCGGTTGGCACACCGGCGGGGGTGGGGTTTTCCACAGCAAAAGACTGCGCTGAACACCAGGGCGCGGTACCCCTCCCCGCCGCGAGACTGAAACACGTCGGACCGGTTCCTGGTCCGGCATCGCACACAGCGGCTGTCGACCAGGCGACCGCCTTCACCATCTGCTGACCGATATAGGAGACATACCGTGACATCGGCTGTAACCATTCCCAGGCACGGGGGCACTGGAGGGCGTACGGCCGTTGCCGCGCGGGCGCGGCAGGTCGTGAAGGCGTACGGATCCGGTGAGACCCGTGTCGTCGCCCTCGATCATGTCGACGTGGACATCGCACGCGGCCAGTTCACCGCGATCATGGGTCCCTCGGGATCCGGCAAGTCCACCCTCATGCACTGCCTGGCCGGGCTCGACACCGTGACGGGCGGCCAGATCTACCTCGACGAGACCGAGATCACCGGTCTGAAGGACAAGAAGCTCACGCGGCTGCGCCGGGACCGGATCGGGTTCATCTTCCAGGCGTTCAACCTCCTGCCGACGCTGAACGCGATCGAGAACATCACCCTGCCCATGGACATCGCGGGCCGCAAGCCGGACAAGGAGTGGCTGACGCGGGTCGTGGAGACCGTCGGGCTCGCCGACCGTCTCAAGCACCGGCCCACCCAGCTCTCCGGCGGTCAGCAGCAGCGCGTCGCCGTGGCGCGGGCACTCGCCGCCCGGCCCGAGATCATCTTCGGGGACGAGCCGACCGGAAACCTCGACTCCCGCGCCGGCGCCGAGGTCCTCGGCTTCCTGCGCCGGTCGGTGGACGAGCTGGGCCAGACCATCGTGATGGTCACCCACGACCCGGTGGCCGCCAGTTACGCGGACCGGGTGCTGTACCTCGCCGACGGTCGCATCGTCGACGAGATGTTCAAGCCGACCGCGGAGGCCGTCCTGGACCGCATGAAGGACTTCGACGCCCGGGGGCGCACGTCATGACCGTCATGAAGACCTCGATGCGCAACTTCCTCGCGCACAAGGGGCGGATGGCGCTCTCCGCGATCGCCGTCCTGCTGTCGGTCGCCTTCGTCTGCGGCACGCTCGTCTTCACGGACACCATGTCCACCACCTTCGACAAGCTCTTCGCGGCCACCTCCTCCGACGTGACGGTGAGCGCCAAGGGCGCCTCCGACACCGGCGAGACGACCGCCGACAACGGCAAGCCGCCGGTCCTGCCGGCCTCCGTGCTGGGCGAGGTCCGCAAGGCGCAGGGCGTCAAGTCCGCCGAGGGCGCGGTGTTCTCCACCTCGGTGACCGTCGTCGACGCCGACAAGGACAGCCTGTCGCCCTCCAGCGGCGCCCCGACCATCGTCGGCAGCTGGAACCGCAACGAAGCCCGCACCATGAAGATCACCTCCGGTGGGGCCCCCAAGGGCGCCGACCAGATCATGGTCGACGCCGACACCGCCGACAAGCACGACCTGAAGCTCGGCGACGAGATCGGCGTGCTCACCGCCGTCGGCAACCACAACGCGAAGATCTCCGGCATCGCCGACTTCACCGTCACCAACCCCGGCGCCGCGATCTTCTACCTCGACACGAAGACCGCCCAGCAGACCCTGGTCGGCGAGAGCGGTGTCTACACCAACGTCAACGTCACCGCGGCCACCGGCGTCAGCGACGCACAGCTGAAGAAGAACGTCACGGCCGAACTCGGCGGCGGCTTCCAGGTGAAGACGGCCAAGGAGACCGCCGACGCCAACCAGAAGGACGTCGAGGGCTTCATGAACGTCATGAAGTACGCGATGCTCGGCTTCGCCGGGATCGCCTTCCTCGTCGGCATCTTCCTGATCATCAACACCTTCTCCATGCTGGTCGCCCAGCGCACCCGCGAGATCGGCCTGATGCGGGCCATCGGCTCCTCCCGCAAGCAGGTCAACCGCTCCGTGCTGGCCGAGGCGCTGCTCCTCGGCGTCGTCGGCTCGGTACTGGGCGTCGGCGCGGGCGTCGGCCTCGCCGTCGGCCTGATGAAACTCATGGGCCAGATGGGCATGGAGCTGTCCACCGACGACCTCACGGTGGCCTGGACGACCCCGGTGGTCGGCCTCGTCCTCGGCGTGATCGTCACCGTGCTGGCCGCCTATCTGCCCGCCCGGCGCGCCGGCAAGATCTCCCCGATGGCCGCCCTGCGCGACGCGGGAGCCCCCGCCGACGCCAAGGCCGGCCGGATCCGCGCCGCGATCGGCACGGTCCTCACCGGCACCGGCGGCTTCGCCCTCTACCTGGCGTCCGAGGCCGACAAGGCCAAGGACGGCTCCCTGTGGCTCGGCCTCGGCATCGTCCTGTCGCTGATCGGCTTCGTCGTCATCGGCCCGCTGCTCGCCGGCGCCGTGGTCCGCGTCCTGGGCGCCGTGCTGCTCCGCATGTTCGGCCCCGTCGGCCGCATGGCCGAGCGCAACGCCCTGCGCAACCCGCGCCGCACCGGCGCGACCGGCGCCGCGCTGATGATCGGCCTCGCCCTCGTGGCGTGCCTGTCCGTGGTCGGCTCCTCCATGGTGGCGTCCGCCACCGACCAGCTCGACAAGACCGTCGGCACGGACTTCATCATCCAGTCCGACAGCGGCCAGCTGGTCACGCCGCAGGCGGTCAAGGCCGTGAAGTCGTCGCCGGACCTGGCCCGGGTCACCCAGTACAAGTGGACCAAGGCCGACTTCACCACCCCGGACGGCAAGACGCTCAAGGACACGGCGATCACGGCGGCCGACCCGTCGTACGCGACCGACCTGCGCACCGAGACCGTCGCCGGCAAGCTCCCCGACGCCTACAAGCCCGACTCGATGTCCGTCCACGAGAAATTCGCCAAGGAGCACGGCATCAGCCTCGGCTCCAAGATCAAGGTGGCCTTCAAGGACGGCTCGGCGGCCGACCTGACGGTTCGGGCGATCACCAGCAGCGACGTCGTGATCGACGCGGGCGCGATGTACACCTCCATCTCGACGATGGCCAAGTACGTCCCGGCCGACAAGATGCCCCTGGACTCGCTGGTCTTCGCCAGCGCCAAGGACGGGCAGCAGGACGCCGCCTACAAGTCCCTGAAGGCCGCGCTGCACGACTACCCGCAGTACACCGTGCGCGACCAGACCGACTACAAGGACGCCCTGAAGGACCAGATCGGCCAGCTGCTCAACATGATCTACGGCCTGCTGGCCCTGGCGATCATCGTGGCCATCCTGGGCGTGGTGAACACCCTGGCCCTCTCGGTGGTGGAGCGCACCCGGGAGATCGGCCTGATGCGGGCCATCGGCCTCTCCCGCCGCCAGCTGCGCCGCATGATCCGCCTGGAGTCGGTCGTGATCGCCCTCTTCGGTGCCCTGCTGGGCCTCGGACTGGGCATGGGCTGGGGCGCCACGGCGCAGAAGCTGCTCGCCCTGGAGGGCCTGATGGTCCTGGACATCCCCTGGCCGACGATCATCGGCGTCTTCATCGGCTCGGCCTTCGTGGGCCTGTTCGCCGCCCTGATCCCGGCGTTCCGGGCAGGCCGGATGAACGTCCTCAACGCGATCGCCACCGAGTAGCGGACCGCCCGAGACCACCGCACACGGGGGTTGCGGGGGATGGGCCCGCCCCGGAGGTCTCCGCCTCCGGGGCGGGCCCGACGGCTTGCCTGCCGGACGGACGGGCGGGCGGCGGGCCGCGCCGGCCGGACGCTCAGGCGTCGGCCCGCTGCGGGGCGGGTGCGGCGCCCCCGGCGCGTCGGACCCCGGCCGTCGCCGTCCGGCGTTCGAGAACCACGTACCCGGCCGCCTCGCCCGCGACGGCGTACTCGGCGAGGGGGTGCAGGGTGCGGGCGTAGCCCACGGGGTCGCGGTACCTGTCGTCGACGTTCTCCAGGGCGATGTACTCCGGGATGACGCCCCGGGTGTTGCCGAGCCAGAAGACCCGGCAGCGCGATGTGAGGCGGCTGATCGGGCCGATGTTGGCCTCGACGGTGGCGTCGTCGGGAATCCGCTCCAGCAGCCGTTCCACGTCGGACACCGCGGCGGGCTTGCGATAGATGTCGGCCTCGGTGAGCTGCGCCAGCGGCAGTGAGGTGGTCAGCGCCAGTGCCGCCGCGGCGACGGCGGCCGGCAGGTGAGCGGCGTAGGAACGCAGCCACGCGCGCGTGCCGCGGCGAACGGCCCGGAGCGCGTCGGCGAGGGCGAGGAAGACGACCGGCATCAGGACGGCGCTGTAGTGCCAGTCGGTGCCCCAGTAGTGCTCGTCGCCGGAGACGAACCGCCAGCCGAGCGTCGGCAGCGCGACCACCAGCAGCGGGGAGCGCAGCGCGAGCAGGCCCGTGGTCGGGATCAGCAGCCAGGCGAGCGTGCGCAGCTTGGTGCCGGTGCCGTCGAAGGGGCTGCCCGCACCGCTGACCTTGTTCCAGTAGTCGTAGCCGCCCGAGGTGTTGAACGCCGGGACGACCACCGTCAAGGCGAGCACGGTCGCCGCCACGCCGAACACCGCCACGCCGAGCGCGTACCGGACCGTCCGCGGCGACGAGTCGCGCGCCCGCCAGGCGACGACGAGCGCGATCGCGGCCAGCGTCAGCCCCAGGTCCTCCTTCACCAGCACCAGGGGAAGCGCCCACCCCAGGGCCGCGCGCGGGCGCCGCGCGAGAAGGGCCTCCAGGGAGAAGGCGATCATCGGGACGGCGAAGCAGATCTCGTGGAAGTCGAAGTCGACGGCGCGCTGGAGGCCCCAGGACAGTCCGTACGCCAGGCCGAGCGCGAGCCCGCGGCGACGGCCCAGGAGCCGGGTGGCGGCCCGCGTCACCGGCACGGCGGACAGCGCGAAGAGCGCGGCCTGCGCGACCAGCAGCGTGACCGGCGAGGGGAAGAGCCGGTACAGCGGCGCGAGCAGGGCGGTCACCGGGCTGAAGTGGTCACCGAGGATGACGAACCCCGGCCCCTTGAGGTCGGACACCGGCGCCCGCAGCTGCGCGTAGGCGCGCACGACCTGCTCGAAGATGCCCAGGTCCCAGGAGAGGCCGGTCATGTGCCGGTAGCGGCCGACGGAGACGAGCGTGTAGGCGGCGAAGAGGACCGCCGCGAGGGCCCAGGGCTCACCGCGCGCGCGGTCGGGGTGCCGGTCATCCGGGGGGTGGATGACCGGCGTCGGTATGCGGGGCTGCGCGATCTGGACGGTGGGGGGAGGCATGCCGTGCCTTAAGGGTGCGGTGAGCGGCCGGGAGCGGCGTCCGATCGATCATGCCGGGGCGAAAACAACGGGTGGGGGTGATGTTGTGAAGGTTGGGCGGCCGTATCCCCACTTGGCGGGCAGTGTTCCGCGGGCCCCGGGCTCCGGGACCGGCGCACTCTCCCTGAGCCACGTGGGACAGGGCGGGTGTTCGCCCCGGGGAGAGCGGGCGTTGTCCACAGGCCCGCCGCGCGGGCGCGCGTCGTCGTACGCTGGAGACCCCCGGCCCGCGGCGCGCGTCGGGCCCGTCGTGTTGCCCACCCCTGGACGGAAAAAGCCCCCATGAGCCTGCACGGTCTGCTCGACGCCGTAGTCAAGGACGCCGCCCTCGCGGAAGCGATCAGGGCCGCCGCAGACGGCAACCGCATGCACGTCGACCTGGTCGGCCCCCCTGCGGCCCGTCCCTTCGCGGTCGCCGCCCTGGCCCGTGACACGGGCCGCCCGGTGCTGGCGGTCACGGCGACGGGCCGTGAGGCGGAGGACCTGGCCGCGGCCCTGCGCTCCCTCCTCCCGGCCGAGGGGATCGTGGAGTACCCGTCCTGGGAGACGCTCCCGCACGAGCGGCTCAGCCCCCGCAGCGACACCGTCGGCCGCCGCCTGGCCGTGCTGCGCCGCCTGACCC
>NZ_POUC01000463.1 GCF_002891435.1 Streptomyces cahuitamycinicus | reverse complement strand
CCAAGGCCCCGGACCCCGCCCGCAAGACCGGCATCTTCCGGCCCAGCGTCTACGACGGGGCTGCGCTGGTCCTGTACGCCCTGCGCCAGGAGATCGGCCGCCCGGCCTTCGAACGCCTGGAACGCGCCTGGGTCGCCCGTCACCAGGACGACACGGCCACCACGGAGGATTTCGTCAGGCTCGCCGCCGAGATCTCCGGGCGTGACCTCGACGGCTTCTTCCAGGACTGGCTGTACGGCGAGAAAACCCCTCCGATGCCGGGGCACCCGGACTGGAAGCCGGAGATGCCCGCGAAGCCGCAGACACCGACCATGAAGCCGCAGACGCCGGCAGCGAAACCGCGAGCCGCGGCAGCGAAGCCGCAGGCCCAGGCAGCCGAGCCGCAGGCTTGGGCGAGGCCGGGCCGAGCGGCGCGGACGCCCGCCCGATAACACAGTGACGAGACGCCCCGTGCCGTGCGAACATCTTCAGGTCGGCGCGGTACGGGGTGCCGGGAATCTCCCGGACCACCCGCGCGTTGCAGACAGTGAACGGCTTCCCATCTACGTAAGGATCCAATGACCTCCTCTTCTTCCTTTTCCCAGGACTCCAAGCGCTTCGAGCACAGCCACCCCGAGGGTTTTCGGGCCGATGCCCTGATGGAAGAGGACGTCGCCTGGAGCCACGAGATCGACGGAGAGCGGGACGGCGACCAGTTCGACCGCTCCGACCGCGCGGCCCTGCGCCGTGTGGTGGGCCTCTCCACCGAACTCGAGGACGTCACCGAGGTCGAGTACCGCCAGCTCCGTCTGGAGCGGGTCGTCCTCGTCGGTGTCTGGACCTCGGGAACCGTGCAGGACGCGGAGAACTCCCTAGCGGAGCTCGCTGCCCTCGCGGAGACGGCCGGCGCGCTGGTGCTCGACGGCGTCACCCAGCGTCGCGACAAGCCCGACGCGGCCACGTACATCGGCTCCGGCAAGGCCGAGGAACTGCGGGACATCGTCGTCGATACGGGCGCGGACACCGTCATCTGCGACGGTGAGCTCAGCCCCGGCCAGTTGATCCACCTCGAAGACGTCGTCAAGGTCAAGGTCATCGACCGGACGGCCCTGATCCTCGACATCTTCGCCCAGCATGCCAAGTCCCGAGAGGGCAAGGCGCAGGTCGCTCTCGCGCAGATGCAGTACATGCTGCCGCGACTGCGCGGCTGGGGTCAGTCGCTCTCCCGGCAGATGGGCGGCGGCAAGGGCGGCGGCCTCGCGACCCGTGGTCCCGGTGAGACCAAGATCGAGACGGACCGGCGCCGGATCCGCGAGAAGATGGCGAAGATGCGCCGGGAGATCGCGGACATGAAGACCGGCCGCGAGATCAAGCGCCAGGAGCGCAAGCGCCACAAGGTGCCGTCCGTCGCCATCGCGGGCTACACCAACGCCGGCAAGTCCTCGCTGCTCAACCGCCTCACGGGCGCGGGCGTGCTGGTCGAGAACGCCCTGTTCGCGACCCTCGACCCGACCGTGCGCCGGGCTGAGACCCCGAGCGGACGGCTGTACACGCTGGCCGACACGGTCGGGTTTGTGCGCCATCTGCCCCACCACCTGGTCGAGGCGTTCCGCTCCACGATGGAGGAGGTCGGCGAGTCCGACCTGATCCTGCACGTGGTGGACGGTTCGCACCCGTTCCCGGAGGAGCAGCTGGCCGCCGTGCGCGAGGTGGTCCGGGACGTCGGCGCCACCGACGTGCCCGAGATCGTCGTGATCAACAAGGCGGACGCGGCCGACCCTCTGACGCTCCAGCGGCTGCTGCGCGTCGAGAAGCGGTCCATCGCCGTCTCGGCCCGCACCGGCCAGGGCATCGAGGAGCTGCTCGCGCTCATCGACAACGAGCTGCCGCGCCCGTCGGTCGAGATCGAGGCGCTCGTGCCGTACACGCACGGCAAGCTGGTCGCCCGTGCCCACGACGAGGGCGAGGTGATCTCCGAGGAGCACACCCCGGAGGGCACCCTGCTCAAGGTGCGGGTGCACGAGGAACTGGCGGCGGAACTCACGCCGTACGTTCCGGCGGCGGCGCCGGCACTCTGAGCAGGACGGGCCGGCGTTCTGAGCAGGACCGGCCGGCGTTCTGAGCCCGACCTTGGTTGGTGCTCTGAGCCTGGCCTGGTTGGTGCTCTCAGCCCGGCCTGAGCGCGGCTTGCCCGACCGCGAGAAGGCCCGCCCCCTGTTGCCGGGGAGCGGGCCTTCAGCATGCGGTCACTTACCGCCGTACGGCTTGCTCATGTTCTGGTAGAGCGCTTCGGCGTCGCGGCCCAGCTGCGGACCGGCCAGCCAGGTGTTGTCGGACGGGCCGATCGAGGTGTTGGAGACCAGCACCGACTTGCCGTTCAGGACCCGGAACCAGCCGCCCCCGGACGAACCGCCGGTCATGTCGCAGCCGATGCGGTACATCGTCGGCAGGGACGGGTCGAGCGAGAACCGGCCGGGGACGTCGATGCACTTGAACATCTTCTCGCCGTTGTAGGGCGGCGCGGCCGGGTAGCCCCAGGCGCCCATCTTGGCGGCCTCGGCCGCGGACGGGGCGGAGAAGTCCACGTCCAGCGCGGCGCCGACCGTCTCCTCCAGGGACTTGGCGCCCTGCTCCGGCTTCACGTGCAGCACGGCGTAGTCGTACGCGGCTCCGTCCCCGCCGCTCGCCGAACCGCCCTGGATCCACTGGTTCGAGGTCGAGGCCCAGTTCGCCCACCAATTGCCGTAGGGGGCGGCCTCGGTCGGGTTCGCGTTGCTGACCGCCTCGGACTTGCCGAGGTCGTTGTAGGCCGGGACGAACATGATGTTGCGATACCAGCCGCCGTTGCCGCCCGCGTGCACGCAGTGGCCCGCCGTCCACACCAGGTTGGACTTGCCCGGATGGTTGACGTCCTTGACGACCGTGCCGGAGCAGACGGCCGGGCCGTCGGGGGAGTCGAAGAAGACCTTGCCGACCGGCGCCGCGTTGCGGTGGTACGGCGTCTTCTCGGCCTGCGCCCGGACAGGAGCCGGATCCGGGTCGCTGACGCCCTGGCCTGCCGACGCGTCCTTCGTCGTGACCGTCTTGTCGGCCTCCTCGGCGGACTGCATCCGCTCCGGCTTCCAAAGGCCCTCGATCACCGGGTTGACGAAGTCCTTGGCGTCACCGAGCCACTTGTCCTTGTCCCAGTCCTTCCAGCCGCCGTCCTTCCAGCGGTCGACGTCGATCCCGTGCTCTTTGAGCTTGCCCGCGAGATCGGCCGGGATCTTGCCGCTGCCGCTGCCCTCCGCGGCGGCTTGTGAGGAGGTGGCGTCGGGCTTGTCGCTCGCCGAGTCCGTGGAACCGCCGCAGGCGGTCGCGGTGAGAGCCAGGGCGGCGACGAGCCCGGCGGCAGCGAGGACGGTGCGCCGCCCGCGCCCAGGTGCGGGCGTACGTGTGGAACGCATGGTGCGATGACCCCCGTTGTCCGTACGAAGCTGGTGCTGGTGCTGGTGCTGGTGCTGGTGCTGGTGCTGGTGCTGGGGGCGGGCGCGCTACGTGCGCATGCCATGGCGTGGGCGTCGGCGTTCCCGCGCGCTCCCCACTATGCCCGTGGGGTTGAGGGCGTACCGGGGTGGGGCGGTGAAGGTCTCCCAGGGGACGTCGCCCCACCGACTGCGCGTTCAGCCGGCCGTCACCGGCCGGCGAACTTCTTGCTCACCGAGTCGTACACGCCCTTGGCCACGCCGCCCAGGCGCGGTCCGGCCAGCCAGCCCGATGTCACCGGGCCGATGGAGGTGTTGGACACCAGCGCCAACCTGCCGTCCGAGCCGGTCGCGACCCAGCCGCCGCCCGACGAACCGCCGGTCATCGTGCAGCCGACGCGGTACATCGTCGGATCCGACGCGGTGACCGACAGCCGCCCGGGCCGGTCCTGGCACCGATACAGCTTCTGCCCGTCGTAGGGCGGCGCGGCCGGGTAGCCGATTGCCGTAACGCTCTTCACCTGCGGCACCGCGGGCGCCTTGAAGTCGACCGGCAGTGCCGAACCGACCATCTCCTCAAGCGACTTGCCGCCGCTGCCCTTCTCCGGCGTCACATGGATGACCGCGAAGTCGTACGGCGCGCCATCGCCGCCCGTCGAACCGCCCTGCTCGATCCACTGGTCCGAGGTCTGCGCCCAGTCGCCCCACCAGACACCGTAGGGAGCGACGTCCTCACGGGTGGCGTTCTCCAGCTCCTCCACCGGCCTGCCGTCGTCGTTGTACGACGGCACGAAGGCGATGTTGCGGTACCAGCCGCCCTCCTTGCCCGCGTGCACGCAGTGGCCCGCCGTCCACACCAGGTTGGACTTGCCGGGGTGCGCCGGGTCTTTCACCACGGTCGCCGAGCAGACGGCCGAGCCCTTGGGAGAGTCGAAGAACACCTTCCCGGCCGTCGGGGCGTTGGCGTGGTACGACGGCGGCACGGCCTGCGCCTCGACGGGCTCGGGCGTCGGATCGGTCACGCCCCGGTCACCGGAGAGGTCGCTGTCGTCGACACCCTGGTCGGGTTCCTCGGCCTCCCGCATGCGGTCCGGGTTCCAGAGCCCCTCGATGATCGGGTTGACGTACTCGTTGGCCTCGCGCAGCCAGTCGTCCCGGTCCCAGTTCTTCCAGGCGCCGTTCTTCCACTTGTCGACGTCGATCCCGTGCTCACGGAGCCGATCCCTGATGTCGTCCGGGATCCTGAGCTTGCCGTCGTCGGAGGCGGTGGCCGACGCGGAGGCTTCGCCGCCCGCCGTGGCATCGCCCGACTCGCAGGCGGTGGCGGTCAGCGCGAGCGCCGAGGCGAGGGCCACGGCGGCCAGCACGGGGGAGTTCCTGCGACCCGCCCTCCCCCCTCGGCTGGCATGGGACGACGGCCGTGTGGATCGCATGATCTGACTCCCCCTGATACGGAACGAACATGGACGAACCGGCACTTCGGCCCCGATTCCCGCTGTCACACGGGACGTTCGGGACGACCGCACGGTGTCCGGGAACGGCACCACACACTATGCGGTGGCTGTGAGAGCGATCCGACGGGTCCGCAACAGTTCCGTCACGGAAAGGATCTTGAGGCAACCCGTAACCCGGTGAGTGATCCGGGGTTGGTAGCGGTGGGGCGCCTGCTGTCTGTGCGCGGCCCTCTGTGCCCGTGCCCAGTGGGAGGTCAGGGAAGTCGTGGCGGAATCCACTCATGGGGGTTGTGCGTCAGAGGAGGCGGCTGTGGGACGTACGCAGGCGAAATCCCACCCCGGCGGAGCCGTCGAAGCCACCGCACACGCCCCGCGCAACGGGCCCGAGGCAATCCTGCGCCGCCAAGCCGCGCGCGAACCCGCCGCCCGGACCTACGCCCGCGCCCTGCCGATCGTTCCGGTGCGGGCGAGGGGACTGACCATCGAGGGCGCGGACGGCCGCCGCTACCTGGACTGCCTCTCCGGCGCCGGCACCCTCGCCCTCGGCCACAATCACCCGGTCGTCCTGGAAGCCATCCGCAAGGTGCTCGACTCCGGCGCACCCCTGAACGCCCTCGATCTGGCGACACCCGCGAAGGACGCCTTTCTCACCGAGCTGTATCGCACCCTGCCGCCAGGCCTCGCCGAGCGGGCACGCGTGCGGTTCTGCGGACCCGCCGGCAGCGAAGCCGTCCAGTGCGCCTACGCGATGGTACGCGCGGCGACCGGTCGGACCTGCCTCCTGGCGTTCACCGGCTCCGGCCGCGGTACTACGGGCAGGGCCCTCGGCGGCACCTCCGCGGACCCTCGATCTGGCGACACCCGCGAAGGACGCCTTTCTCACCGAGCTGTATCGCACCCTGCCGCCAGGCCTCGCCGAGCGGGCACGCGTGCGGTTCTGCGGACCCGCCGGCAGCGAAGCCGTCCAGTG
>NZ_POUC01000462.1 GCF_002891435.1 Streptomyces cahuitamycinicus | reverse complement strand
GGCCGGTCAGGGCTCCGGGGCGGCGGCGCGTCCTGGCGGAGTGCGCACAGCCCCGGGCGTGACCGGAGATGTAGATCGCGTTGATACCCACGAGCAGCACGCTAGACGGCGCCGGTGCGGACGGACAACGGGTTTTCCGGGTCAGCGCTGATAGCGGGCGAGCACCAGGTCGCCGTCCTCCTCCAGCCGTTCGCGCAGTTCACCGAGACCGATGGCTCCGCTGTAGTACTCCTGCAGGGCTGGGGTCGCCACCTTGTCCTTCCACTCGGGGTAGCCCCGGACCGTCCGCGCGTGTGCCGGGCGCAGACGGACGGCGAGGGCGGTGCCGGTGGCCCAGCCGTGCCGCGTGGTGCGCAGGGCGGGGTCTCTCAGCGCCTGGGTGCCGCGGGCAGCCAGTCGCCGAGGGCGAGGCGGACCATGTTCTTCCGCAGCAGGAAGTCGAGGAACTGCGCGGCTTCATTCTTGTGCGGGCAGTCCTCGGCGATGGAGAGGGTCTGGGGGCTGACCCCCTGGGTGAGTCCGGCGGCTCCTGCCGGGGCGGGCAGTACCTGCCAGTCGGCTGCCCCTTTGCACGCTCGCCCGGCCTGGTCATGCTCGTGAAGGCCAGGTGCCTCGTCAAGGCACCGCGTATGCCGCCCGACCTGTGCCGATGCCACACTGACCGGTGGATGGCCGGAACCCGACGGTCGGGGCGCGGACGACGGAGGCGGACGATGGACGAGGCGCGGGCGCGGGACGTACTGGCGGCGGCCGGGGTGCTGCCGGGTGCGGCCGGGGAGGCGCGCTTGCTCGCCCTGGGCGAGAACGCGGTGTTCGCCGCCGGTGACCTGGTCGTCAAGGTCGGCCGCGATGCCGAGCTCCTGGACCGGGCGCGCCGCGAACTGGACATCGCGGTGTGGCTCGCCGAGGCGGGCGTGCCGGCGGTGCGGGCTGCCGAGCCGGAGGCGCTGCTGGCCGACGGGCATCCGGTGACGGTGTGGCATCGGCTGCCGGATGCCGTACGGCCCGCCGAGCCGCGGGATTTGGCCGAACTGCTGCGGGTCGTACATGCCACGCCTCTTCCTCCCTTCGACCTTCCGGCCCGTGACCTGCTGGGCGGTGTGGAGCGGTGGCTGCGGCTCGCGGGGGACGCGGTCGATCCCGCGGACGCCGCGTATCTGCGCGAGCGACGGGACGCCTTCGCCGCTCGGGCCACCGCGCTCACGCCGCATCTGCCGCGGGGGCCGATCCACGGGGACGCGCTGCCGCGCAATGTGCATGTCGGACCCGACGGGCCCGTGCTGGTGGACCTGGAGACGGTGTCCGCGGACCTGCGCGAGCACGATCTCGTGGTGATGGTGCTGTCCCACGACCGGTACGGGCTGGGGGACGAGGCCTACGCTTCGTTCGCGCAGACCTACGGCTGGGACGTGCGCGAGTGGGAGGGCTGCGGGGTGCTGCGCGGAGCCCGGGAGACGGCCAGTTGCGCCTGGGTCGCCCAGCATGCGCCGGGCAACCCGAAGGCGCTGGCCGAGTTCGAGCGGCGGGTGCGGTCCTTGCGGGACGGTGACGAGACGGTGCGGTGGTATCCGTTCTGACCGCCACACTGGGCGCCCGCCTGAACGCCTGCCAGACCTGGGCGCCTGCCTGACCGTCTGAACGCCTGCCAGACCTCGGCGCTGCCTAGGCGTGACCGCCCGGCCGCCCGGCAGACGCCTCAGACCGGCTCGTCCGCCGGCTCCCGCAGGGGCCACGTCCCGTCGACCGAAGCCGTCGGATCGCCCTTGCCGCGCAGGAAGGCCTGGAAGTCCGCCGCCCACTGCGCGTACCACTCGATCTGGCGGTGGTGCAGGGCCGCCGGGCCGAGGGTGGCGATCTTGGGGTGGCGGTCGGCTATCGCGCCGGCCAGGCGGGCCGCCGCCAGGGCGTCGGCCATGGCGTCGTGGGCCGCGTCGAGGACGACGCCGTACTCGGCGCAGACCGCTTCGAGGTTGCGTTTGCCTCGGCGGTAGCGGTCGACCCAGCGGTCGATGGTGTACGGGTCGATGACCGGCGCCGGGTCCGCGCCGCCCAGACGGTCGCGCAGGGACGGCAGGCCGTGCCGCCGCAACTCCGCGGAGAGCAGGGTGAGGTCGAAGGCCGCGTTGTAGGCGACGACCGGAACGCCCGTCTTCCAGTACGAGGTGAGGACATCGGCCAGCGCGTCCGCCACCTGGTCGGCGGGTCTGCCCTCGGCCGCCGCCCGCTCGTTGCTGATGCCGTGCACCGCCACCGCGTCCTCGGGGATCAGCACTCCCGGGTCGGCCAGCCACTCCCGGCGCCCTATCGGCTCTCCGCCCCTGACCTCGATCACGGCCCCCGTGACGATGCGCGCCTCGCGCGGATCGGTGCCCGTCGTCTCCAGGTCGAAGCCGACCAGCAGCTCCCGGTGCCAGCCCATGGGCCGTCCCCCTTCTTGTGGTGCGTTCCCCCAGTGGTCCCCACCTTCCCACGCACCACTGACAATCAGAGGACCGCGTTCCGCTTACCCGCGGCGGCGGACCCGGAACCACCGTGCAGCACGGCACAGTTCAGGACACCGGCCGTGAATCCGCCCACATCACCTCGAACTCCTCGCGATAGGTGGGGAAGAGGCCCGCTTCGTCCATCTCGCCCGGCTTGACCACCTTGCCGCTGTTGCGCAGGACGAAGACGGGCGCCTCCATGCCCCGGGTGCGGCGCAGATAGCTCTGCACGACCGCGATGCCGTCCGCACCGTCGCCGTCCACGAGATACGCCGTGAAGCGGGGGGTCTCGTCGAAGACCTGGATCTCGAAGGCCCCAGGGTCGCGCAGCCGGGCGCGCACCCGGCGCATGTGCAGGATGTTCATCTCGACGGCCCGGCTCAGCTCGCCGCGCCTGATGCCGAGCTCCCGCTCGCGGCGCTTGACCGCGCTGGAGGCCGGGTTGAGGAACAACAGCCTGACCCGGCAGCCGGACTCGGCCAGCCGCACCAGCCGCCGGCCGGAGAAGTTCTGCACGAGCAGGTTGAGGCCGATGCCGATGGCGTCGAGGCGGCGGGCGCCGCCGAAGATGTCCTCGGCGGGGAACTGCCGCATCAGCCGCACCCGGTCCGAATGGACGGCGACCACGTCGGCGTACCGGTCGCCGACCAAGTCCTCGACCGCGTCGATGGGCAGCCGGCGCGCGGAGGGCACGTCACCGCCCGCGCCGAGCATCTCCAGCAGCCGGGCCGAGGCCCGCTCGGCCTGGCTCAGCACGGCCTCGGACAGGGCCCGGTTGCGGGAGACGACGTTCCGGGTGACCTCCAGCTCGTCCAGGGCGAGTTCGACGTCCCGGCGGTCGTCGAAGTAGGGCTCGAAGCACGGCCAGTGCTGCACCATCAGCTCGCGCAGCTGGGGCAGGGTGAGGAAGGAGAGCACGTTGTCGTCGGCCGGGTCGAGCAGGTAGCCCTTGCGGCGGCTGACCTCGCGGACGGCCACCGCGCGCTGCACCCACTCCTGGCCGGCCGGTCCGGCGGCGGCCACCACCCAGTCCTCGCCGTGGACGGGTTCGTAGACGGGCCGCAGCACGGCGGCGACCACCGCGCGCAGCCGCTGTTCGACGAGGTTGAGCCAGATGTAGGCCCGGCCGGCCCGCTGGGCGCGGGTGCGCACCTCGCGCCAGGCGTCGGCGTCCCAGTCCAGCTCCGGGCCGATCGAGCCCGTCGCGTCCATCGGCCGCGCCAGGGACACGGCACCGGTCGGGACGTCTGTGGAGTGCCCCTCGTGACCCTCGTCACCAGGGGGCAGCTCCAGCCCTCCCGAGCCCACCCGCGCACCGCCTTCCGCTCCCCCGAGCACTCCCCTTGTCAACGATCAAGGAAGGGTACTCCGGGAGCGGTCGGCGGTGCAGCCGGATGGGCAGGGTCGTTCTCAACGGCGGGGCTGCCAGTGCCCGTTCTGCCAGCCGAGCTCCGCCGGAGTGAGCGGATTCATGGCGGTGACGTCGCGCGGGGCGATGGAGAAGCCCTGCCAGTGGACGGGCATGGGCTGCTGGTCCTCGTCCCGGGCTATGTGGTGGAAGCCGATGTTCATCCAGACCACCGGGTGGGTCAGGGCCTGTCCGTTCACCCACTTGTCCACGGACTTCCCCGCTCCGGGGCCGCAGTTGCCGGGGTTGTGGCTGGCGAACAGTTCGCACTTGTTGTACTGCGTGACGTACAGGTCGCGCTTGGTGTAGCTGCGGCCCGGGTATTTGGTCGTGGGCCCGGGGACGATCTCGTAGGAGCGCGCGTGTCCGTCCTTGTTCTTGCCGGTCGCGCTGACCATGCGCCACCAGCGGTAGTTCTTGCTGTCCCCCGCCAGTTCCTTGGTCACCTTGGTGCGCGTGGTCTTGGTGGTGGGGGCGCGCTGGCCCCGGGTGGGCGCGCTGACGGTGGAGTCGTACTGCTCGACGCGGTTCTTCGTGGAGCCGTCCAGGGCGAAGTCGAGCCGCCAGAAGGCGTTGTGGCTGTGGCTGGTGGACTTGGCGCTCGCGCCCTTGCCGATGGGCCAGCCACGGCCGTCGCCGGCGTCGTAGTCGTCCCAGGACAGGCTGCCGGTGGCGCCGACGTTCATGGTGATCGCGCCGTCGTCCTGGAAGCGCCACTCGGTCATGTACTCGTA
Source organism: Streptomyces cahuitamycinicus (assembly GCF_002891435.1). Classification (GTDB taxonomy): domain Bacteria; phylum Actinomycetota; class Actinomycetes; order Streptomycetales; family Streptomycetaceae; genus Streptomyces; species Streptomyces cahuitamycinicus. The sequence goes on along the minus strand of NZ_POUC01000462.1, from coordinate 1,302 downwards.
CCAGCCGACCTGGTTGACCGTGTAGACGAGGAGGTCCTTGCCCTGGGCCTGGAAGACCTTGTTCGCGGTGTCGCCCTGCATGCGGTAGGCGTGGCCGCGGGAACGGGTGGTGGTGCACAGGCCCTTGACGTTCGGGTCCTCGTTCCAGGAGTCCGGGACCTTGACGGTCTTGATGGTGCCGCCGGGGCACTCGCCCGGCGCCAGGTTCATCAGGCCCTGGGCGAAGTCGAAGCCGGTGAGGTCGTCGTACTCGATGTTGCCGTCGTCGTAGGGGACGTGGATCTGCCCGAGCCGGGCGCTGTTGAGGACCCTGATCGGTTTGGGCTCGCCCTTGGGCTGGTACGAGATCTTCTCCAGCACGAGGCCGGCCTTGCCGTCGTAGCGCCAGCACATCCGCCAGGTGGTTCCGGAGGAGAGCTTCTGCTCGATGCGGTAGGCGGCGCTGCAGTCGGCGGCCGCCGCGGCGGGGGCGGCCTTCGGCTGGGCGGTGGCCGGTCCCGCGCCGGCCGTGGCACCCGCGGCCAGCGCGGCCACGGTCAGTCCCGCGGCCGCCCGGGTGCGGGCCTTGGTGTTGCTGTTCACGCGCATGACGAGATGACTCCCTGACGAGGAGGAGCGGGGTGGACGGGTGAGCGAAGCGGGCAGGTCAGCGGTCGAGCCGGGCGGCCTTGCGGGCGCTCAGGTCGATCACCAGCTGCCGGGCGTCGACCCACGGACCGTTCTTGATCTTCGGGAACAGCCGGACGCAGCGGTGCTCTCCGCACTTGTCGAGCACGGCGGGCTGCGCGCCCGGCGCGGCCCGGTAGACGGCTCCGCTGAGCTGGAGCTGGTCCGGGGAGGTGAGCGCCTTGCCGGTGGCGTCCTTGTAGTCGGCCTTCAGCCCCGAGCCGAGCGGGTCGGCGATCAGAAGAGCGGCCGCCTCGGCCTTCTCCGCGCGGCTCAGGGGCGGCTGTACGCCGTGCTGGCTGCCGGTCGCCACCACCTTGCCGGTGCCGAGATCGACGGTCCGGGTGACGAGGGTGTCGTCCCGGTAGTCGTAGAACGTCACGTCGGCACGGCGGGGCGCGTCCGGCTTGCCGGCCTCGTCGGCCTCGGGTTCGGCGAGGTCGACACCGAGGGGCTGCGGGCCGCGGTCCCCGTCCACGCTCTCACTGCTCCGGAACAGCTGCCGGCTGAGGGCGATCTTCTCGGCCCGCTTCAGTTCGTCGTCGGTCAGCGGATCGCGACCCTTGCCCTGCCGCCCTTCGGCGGGCGCCGCCTCGACGACCCCCGGCGCCACGGCCCGGCCGCCCGCCGCCGCAT
>NZ_POUC01000461.1 GCF_002891435.1 Streptomyces cahuitamycinicus | reverse complement strand
GTTTGCGGAGTCAGACACAGTGCCTCTGATTTTACGGCTGGGGTGTGGCGCGCAGTCCGCCGGTGAGGCGCGTCTCACCGGTGGTGGGTCGGGGCCGCGCCGGGGGGTGTCCGTCCTCGGAACGGCGCGATGGGTCGCGTACCGACTCACTGTCCGTTGACGCGCCAACCGCTGCGGGCGGACACCCCCCGACACGTCCCCTTGCGTCGACGGCGGGTGCGGGTGCGTGCCGCCCTAGCTGCGGGCAATCGTGCCGCCCCAGCCGTGGGCAATCGTGCCGCTGAGGGCGCTGGGGGTCCCCCCTGCTCGGAGAGCTTGGGGGAGGCATCCCGTTTCGCCGGGTTGAGGGATCCCCCTGACCCCGCGGCAACGCCGGGATCTGCAGATCTCACAGCGCGCTCAACGCCCTCCGGGCCACCTCCCGGCCGATCGGCAAGGACGCCGTGGCCGCGGGAGACGGTGCGTTCAGGACGTGCACCGTGCGTGGGCCCTCGCGGATCAGGAAGTCGTCGACCATGGTCCCGTCACGCAGGACCGCCTGTGCACGCACCCCCGCGGCCGTCGGTACGAGGTCGTCCTCGGACACTCCGGGCAGCAGCCTGCCCACCGCATGCGTGAAGGCCCGCTTGGACAGGGAGCGCCGCAGCTCACCCGCCCCGTACCGCCAGTGCCGGCGGGCTATCTGCCAGGAGCCGGGCCAGGCCAGGGTCGAGCCCAGCTCGCGGGGGCGGACCGTGCCCCACCCGTAGCCCTCGCGAGCCAGGGCCGGCACCGCGTTGGGTCCGACATGGACGCCCCCGTCGATACCCCGTGTGAGGTGCACGCCGAGGAACGGGAACGCCGGATCGGGCACCGGGTAGACCAGGCCGCGCACCAGCTCCGGCCGGGCCAGCTCGTAGTACTCGCCCCGGAACGGCACGATCCGCATGTCCGGGTCGTCCCCGGTGAGCCGGGCGATCTCGTCGCACTGCAGCCCCGCGCAGTTCACCAGGACCCGCCCGCGTACGACGCCCCCCGCAGCCGTGAGCACGGCGACTCCCCGCTCCGGGCGCCGGTCGACGCGCACGACCCGTGTGCCGTAGCGGATCTCCGCGCCGGAGCCGTGGGCCAGCTGGCGGGCGACCGCGACGAAGTCGCAGATGCCGGTCGTGCCGACGTGTATCGCGGCGAGGCCGCGCACCTCCGGCTCGTACTCCGCGATCTGGGACGCGCCCAGCTCCCGCACCGGGATCCCGTTCTCCCGGCCGCGCTGTACGAGGGCGTGCAGGCGGGGCAGCTCCGCGCGGTCGGTGGCGACGATCAGCTTGCCGGTGATCGCGTGCGGGATGCCGTACTCGGCGCAGAACTTGACCATCTCCGCCGCGCCCCGCACCGCGTAGCGCGCCTTGAGGGAGCCTGGGCGGTAGTAGATGCCGCTGTGGATGACGCCGCTGTTGCGGCCGGTCTGGTGGCGGGCCGGGCCCGGTTCCTTCTCCAGGACGGTGACACGTGTGCCCGGTGCCGCGCGGGTGATCGCGTACGCCGTCGACAGCCCGACGATTCCGCCGCCGATCACCAGTACGTCACAGTCGTATGCGATCCGCACTCGCACCACCTCCCGCTTCGATAGTGCACTGCGCCACTGACAATGCCTTCAAACGCGGGACGGGCGGCACCCCTGCTCCGACTACGCCGGAGTCATCAGCAAAGGGCGTGCACGCTCACGGAGCTCCACCACCTGTGGCTCGTCGCCGTACGGCTCCAGCCGGTGCAGGAGGTCCTTCACGTACTCGGTGGTACGGGCCGAGGAGATCCGCCCGGCGACCTCCACGGCCCGCACCCCCTGCTCGCACGCCGCGTCCAGGTTGCCCGACTCCAGTTCGGCGACGGCCGAGACGACCAGACGCAGGCCGTGGGAGCGGACGAACTCCTCCGTCGGCTTCGACAGGGCCTGCTCGGTGAAGCGGCGGACCTGGCGGGGTGCCTTGAGGTCGCGGTAGCACTCGGCCGCGTCGGCGGCGAAACGGTCGTAGGAGTAGAAGCCGAGCCAGCTCGGGTCGTTGTCGCCGGGGCGGGCGCGCTCGAGCCAGCTCTCGGCCGCCTTGAGGGCGCCGCCGGCCGCCGGGGCGTCGTTGGCGCGGGCGTGCGCGCGTGCCTCGACGAGGCGGAAGAAGCTCATGGTGCGGGCCGTGGCCAGGCCGCGGTTGCGTTCGAGGGCGGCCTGGGCGAGATCCACACCCTCGTCGCCGAAGCCGCGGTAGGTGGCCTGGAGGGACATGGTGGCCAGCACGTAACCACCGAGGGGGACGTCCGCCGCAGCCCGGGCCAGGCGCAGGGCCTGGATGTAGTAGCGCTGGGCCGCTTCCTGCTGGCCCGTGTCGAAGGCCATCCAGCCCGCGAGCCGGGTGAGTTCGGCGGAGGCGCCGAAGAGGGCCCGGCCGACCTCGTCGGAGTACGAGCCGAGCAGCAGCGGGGCCGCCTCCACCCTTAAGCACTCGGGGACCATGGACGAACGCCAGTCGCCGCCGCCGTACTTGGAGTCCCAGCGCCGCGCGTCCTCGGCGGCCTCCCGCAGCTTCTGCACATCGCTGTGGCCGACTTTGAGCGGTGCGCCGGAGCCCTCGCCGGGGCCCACGTCACGCGCGACCGAACTGTCGGCCGGGGTTATCAGCCATCGTGAGGCGGGCGTTGCGTATGCGCTCACCGCGAACGATCCGGCCAGCGACTGCCAGATGCCGCCGGAACCGGCCCGGCGGCCGGCGAGGTCGAGGCGGTACAGGTCGGTCGCGGACCTCACCGCCTGACCGACGTCCCGCGGGAAGGCGAGGCCGACTTCGGGTGCGGGGTCCGCGTCCGCCAGGCCGATCTCGTGGAGCGGCACCGGGCGGCCGAGTTTCTGGCCGATGGCGGCGGCGATGAGGTGCGGGGCAGCACCTTGCGGCACCATCCCCTTCGACACCCAGCGCGCCACCGACGTTTTGTCATAGCGAAGTGTCAGTCCTCGCTGAGCGCCAAGGTCGTTGACGCGCCGCGCGAGGCCTGCGTTGGAGATTCCCGCGAGGGCGAGAACGGCGCCGAGTTTTTCGTTCGGCCCGCGTTGCTCCCTGGACATGCGCCACCCCTCGACACAGACGGCTGCCGCACTGGCATAACCATGCGGCATTCGTAAACCCAGCGTAGTTCGCCGCATCCCAAGCGTTAAGGGGCATTCTTCCGGTTGGCGGGATTGTGGTCCGTACTGAAGTGCGGTTCAGATACGGGCTGTTGCGACGTGCTCCCGCTGTGTGGCCGTGCGCCTGTCCGTGCGCTCTTCTCCGGCCATCGCGGGAGCGGTTCCATGGTCATCGCGTGGGTCGGCCCGCTGTACTGGATCCAGTGGGCTGGGGGACACCGCCGCCTTCATCCCCGCGGGCGGCGGAACGGTCCGGGAGGCGTGCTCCGTCTCCCGGACTGCGCGACCGGGTGGCAGGGCGCGGAGCCTGTACGGAGCGTGTTCGAGGCTGCCCGCGCGAAATCGATTCGGCTGAAAATCGACCCCGTGGGCCGTGGGGTATCAAGCCTCCTACCACGGCAGTTGAGGGCGCACCGGGCGTGATCGGGGCGCGTTCCGGGGGCGCATTCGCGTCGCAGTCATACCGGAGACATGTCGCCGACGTGCCTTGATTCTTGGCCGCCTCTTCGTTCTCGTCTGTCTCCGACGCCGTCTTCTCCGACCGCCGTTCGGGCCCGACTCCGCATAAGACGTGCGGGTGTTCGGGGGTCCGGACACGTGTCGGCGGCTCCGCCGGGGCGCATTGGACGGAGCGCAAGCGGCGTCGGCACCCTCTGGAACGCTTCCTTCATGGCAGCATGGTGAACCGGTTCGTACGGTGCACTGGTTGTCCACAGCCTGTGGAGGCGGCGATGCGGTGGTTGGTGGGGTGGAGCAGCACCGCCGCGGGAGCCGTCGCTGCCGGTTCGGCGGGGGCGACCGGCAGCGAGGGCGAGACGCTGCACCCGGTGGGGTCCCAACTCCTGTGGGGGGACCCGGACCCGCTGTGGGCGGTCGGCGACTGGCGCCCCGACGAGGTGCGGGTCGTGAAGGCCGACGACCGGACCAGGATCGCCGTCCTCGGCATCTGCGGCGCCACCGACGAGCAGCTGCGCGTCGCGCTGTTCGCCGCGCGCGGTGGCGCCCTCCGGCATCTGACCGCCTGGCCCGGCAGCTACACCGCGATCGTCCAGGTCGGCAGACGGGTCACCGTCTGCGGCGATCTCGCGGGCGCGCGGCCGGTGTTCCACACGCCCTGGGCCGGAGGCACGGCGTACGCGACCGCCGCGCTGCCGCTGGCCGACCTGATCGAGGCCAACCTGGACTTCGGGCATCTCGCCGCGCTGCTGGCCGCCCCGGACGTGCCCGCCGCGCTGCACGACTCCACGCCGTACGACGGCGTGAAGCGCATTCCGCCCGGGCATGCCCTCATCCTGCGCGCGGGGGCACGCGAGATCGCCGGGTACGAGCCGGTCGCCTCGCTGGCCGTCGCGGCGCCCCCGGCCGATCCCGACAGCGCGGTCGACGCGGTGCGCGACGCGCTGGTGGAGTCCGTACGGACGCGGCTGTCCGCGCCGCGGCACGTTCCCGGGGCGGACATAGACCCCGGTCCGGTGCCCGGCATGGGTCCCGCCGAGCGGCGGGCCGCGCGCGGGATGCCGGTGCCGGGCATCGGCGCGGACCTGTCCGGCGGGCCGGCCTCCGGGGCTCTGGCGCTGCTGGCCGCGGGCCTGCCCGGGATGCCGGGCACGGTGCTGGGGCACGGCACGGGCGCGGGGGAGCGGCTGCTCGCCGTCACGTTCAACGACCTCGCCGTCGGCGGGCGGGAAGCCGAGCTGGAGCGGGCGGGCGCGCTCGCGGCGAACCCACGGCTGCACCACGTCGTCGTGCCGGGCGGCGAGGAGACCCTTCCGTACGCCGACCTGGACGGGCCGCTGACCGACGAACCCGGGCCGTGCCTGGTGTCCGCGGCGCGCCATCGGGCCCGGCTGGCCGCGGGCAGCGCGGACCACTTCACGGGCTACGGCGCGCGCCAGGTCCTGGACGCCCACCCCGCGCGCCTCGCCGACCTGCTGATGGACCGCCGACGGCGTCATCTCGTACGGCCGGTCGCCGCCCTGGCCAAGGCCGACGGGTCCGTGCTGGTGCCGGCGCGGGTGTACGCGGCGGCCCGGCGGTTGTCGCGGACGCCGTACCGGTCGGGGGTCGAGTCCCTCGCCGAGCGTCTGCTCGCCCCCCGCTCCGACGACGGCCTCGACGCGCCCGGCGGGGCGCTGGATGCCTCGCTCGCCGCGCTGACCTGGGGCAGACCCGGGCCGGCGGCGCGCTGGCTGACCGGTGAGGCGCTCGCTGAAGTATCGGTTCGCCTTCAGGCGTCGACACACCGGTCGGAGCTGGTGGGGCCGGGGCAGCGGCCGGGTGACTTCCGCGCGCGTGCGGCGCTGGCGCGCCATGCGGCGGACCTGCGGGTGCTGGAGCAGGCCGCGGAGGTCCGCTTCCAGCGGCTGCACGCGCCGTTCCTCGACAACCAGGTCGTCCGCGCGGCCCGGGCGCTGCCCGAGGCGCTGCGGGTGCGGCCGGGTGCGCGGGCCGCGATCCTGCGGACGGTGCTGGAAGGAGCCGGGGTCCGGGAGCTGCCGCCCGGCTGGGGCGCCCCGACCCAGGCGACGGCGGCGGCGGAGCGTACGGGCCTGCGGGTGGCGGCGGACTCCCTGGTCGCCCTGTTCGACACCCCGCTGCTGGCGGAGGCGGGCCTGGTCGAGGCCCGTGTGGTGCGCAAGGCGCTGCGCGATGCGGCGGCGGGCGAGCCTCTTCCCCTGGACGGCCTCGCGGACCTGGTCGCCCTGGAGCTCTGGCTCCGCCGCCTGCTGTCCCGCCGCGGCACGTGCTGGACGGGGACCCCGGCGAGGCAGCGGGCGGTACCGGCGGGGATCGCGCCGCAGCGGCTGTCTCTTATACAAATCTCCGAGCCCACGA
>NZ_POUC01000460.1 GCF_002891435.1 Streptomyces cahuitamycinicus | reverse complement strand
CAGCCCTGGCGGCACGCATGCCCGCAGCTGGGGGGCGGGGCCGGCACGCATGCCCGCAGCTGGGCGAGCCACGGCGCTCTCGCACCCGCGTACGGCGAGAAGGGACGTGTCGGGGGGGGCTCGCCCGCAGCGATTGGCGCGTCAACGTCAGTCAGTCGGTAGGGAGGTTCATCGCGCCGTTCCGAGGACGGACACCCACGGCGCGGCCCCGACCCGCTCCCGGCGAGAAGGCGAAGGACCGCCGCTAGCCCGCAGCCGTCGCCCCCGCGAAGTGCTCGCCCACCAGCGCCCGCACCACGTCCAGGTCCCGTGAGACCAGCGCGTCCAGCAACGCCGTGTGCTCGTGCGCGTCCGCGACCAGGTCGGCCCGCCCCCGGGTCCCCGGTCCACCGCCGGCCAGCGGCCACTGCGCCCTGCGGTGCAGGTCCTCCGCGATCTGGACCAGCTGCTCGTTGCCCGAGAGGGACAGCACGGCCCGGTGGAACCGCCGGTCGGAGTCCGCGTAGGTCGCGCGGCAGCCGGTGGACGCCGCACGGACCGTCGCCTCGGCGAGGGGCCGCATCTCGGCCCAGCGTTCGGCGGGAACGGTACGGGCCAGCCGCAGCATCACCGGGACCTCGATCAGCGCCCGGACCTCGGCCAGTTCCGCCAGCTCCCGCACCCCCCGTTCGACCACCCGGAACCCGCGGTTCGGCACGACCTCGACGGCGCCTTCGAGGGCCAGTTGCTGCATGGCCTCCCGCACCGGCGTCGCCGAGACCCCGAACCGATCGCCCAGCACCGGCGCCGAGTAGACCTCTCCCGGCCGCAGGTCCCCCGCCACCAGCGCGGCCCGCAGCGCGGCCAGGATCTGCCCGCGCACCGAGGCCCGCTGGACCACCGGCCGGGCCCGCGGTACGACCGGCGCGGGCGGCGCGGGCGGCTCGCTGTGCGTGTGTTCCCCCCGCGCCGCCCCGGCCTGCTGCGGCACTCGCGCGGGCCCGGCGGGTTTCGCCGCTGCCGCTGCTGCCGCCGCTGCCCACGGAGTCCCCGTGTCCGCGGAGCCCTGCGCTCCCTGCCTCACGGGTCCTCCTCCGGACGTATCGGTACTTGGGGTCATTACGGCGGGTTGTTACTCGTCCGTCAAGCACCATAGGCGCCCCAGAGCCCAGTTCAAATCCTGGTCATGTTTTCGGAGATCACGAGTAAGGTTAGGCTTACCTTCAAGAGCCCCGTTTCAGCCCGACGGATCGGTGATCACATGCCTGCGCCCCTTTCGGCCGTCTCCGGCGCCTACACACGCCTGGCCGAGATCCTTCCGGGGCTGGCCGTCACCGAACTGGACCCCGGGTGCGAGACCCCGCACGGCGGCGGCTGGACCGCGGTCGCCGACCTCGCGGCCGCGGGACCCGCCCTCGACCGCTTCCTGGCGTGGGACGTGGAGCAGATCCAGCGGGACTACGGCCGGCGGGCCCGCCCCGACGTCGTCGCCACTTTCGGCCTGCACCGCTACGCCTGGCCCGCCTGCCTGCTGATCACCGTGCCGTGGTTCCTGCATCGCCGGGTCCCCCGCTACCCCGTGACCCACGTCTCGTACGACCGCACCGCCCCGGGCCATGCCGTCGGGCACCTGGCCGTCCGCCCCGCCGGCTTCGCCTGCCTGCCCGGCGACGAGGCGGCCGGGTTGCCCGGCGCCCGGGTCGTCCCCGATGAGGAAGCGCTGCGTGCCGAGGTGCGGTCGGCGGTCGCCGAGCACCTGGAACCGGTCCTGGCCGGTTTCGGCCCCCGGATGCGGCGCCGCGGACGCGCCCTGTGGGGCATGGCGACGGACGAGATCGTCGAAGGAATCTGGTACATCGCCCAGTCGCTCGGCGAGATCGAGGAGCGGCGCGCGATGCGCGAGCTGGAACTGCTCCTGCCGGGCGCGACCAAGCCCTACGTCGGCACGGCTGCGTTCCGGGAGCTGACCGGCCCCGGCGGCGAGCCGCTGCTCACCCGGGACCGCGCGAGCTGCTGCATGTTCTACACGCTGCGCCCGGAGGACACCTGCGCCACCTGCCCGCGCACCTGCGACGCGGACCGGGTCACCAAGCTGCTGGCCACGGCCGGTTGACGTCCGGGCGGGGTCGGTCGCTCCCGTCGCCCCGTAAGATCATCGCGGTACCGGACACTCACACGCCCATAGGCGAGTCACAACTTCCTCACGGCCACGGGAACTTTCCGGGGAACCACCCGTACGGGTAGTCGTGTTCGAACTCAACTCCCGCCTTTCAAGCGGCAGTTCGAGCAGAACGCCGCCCTGAACAATCCCTTGCACTTCCTTGGCGGCCTCTTGCCCCGAAACCCCCTGAGGGCCGATGGGATTGGGCCAATATGGCGGGCGTTACGCCCTATCCCAATGCAAGGGACCACCCAGATGAGACTGACCGACATATCGCTGAACTGGCTGCTTCCGGGCGCCGTGCTTCTCCTGGGCATGCTGGCGGCGGTGGCGGTGCTCGCGCGCGGCAAGCGCTCCTCGGTCAAGGACACGAGCGCGGACGACTCCTGGGAGCGCAGCGAGGAACGCCGCAGACGCAAGGAAGCCGTCTACGGCACCCTCTCCTACCTTCTCCTGTTCTGCTGTGCGGCCGTCGCCGCCCTGCTCTCCTTCCACGGCCTGGTCGGCTTCGGCGAGCAGAACCTCGGACTGTCCGGCGGCTGGCAGTACCTCGTCCCGTTCGGCCTGGACGGCGCGGCGATGTTCTGCTCCGTCCTCGCGGTGCGCGAGGCCAGCCACGGGGACGCCGCGCTCGGCTCCCGGATACTGGTCTGGACGTTCGCCTTCGCCGCGGCCTGGTTCAACTGGGTGCACGCGCCCCGGGGCGTCGGGCACGCGGGTGCCCCCCACTTCTTCGCGGGGATGTCCCTGTCGGCGGCGGTGCTCTTCGACCGCGCGCTGAAGCAGACCCGCCGGGCCGCCCTGCGGGAGCAGGGACTGGTGCCCCGCCCGCTGCCGCAGATCCGCATGGTGCGCTGGCTGCGCGCCCCGAGGGAGACCTACCGCGCCTGGTCGTTGATGCTCCTGGAGGGTGTGCGCAGCCTGGACGAGGCCGTCGACGAGGTGCGCGACGACAAGCGCAAGAAGGAAGAGACCCGGCAGCGGCGGCGCGACCAGCAGCGCGTGGAGCGGGCCCAGCTGAAGGCGATCAGCCGCGGCCACCGCGGCCACTTCGGCCGTGGCGGCGGACGCCCGCTGGAGGTGCAGGTGGAGCGCGGCTCCTCGCAGGTCACCGCGGAGCCTGCCATATCCGCGCCGGAGCCCCTGCCCGTGCGCTCGCGTCCCTCCCTTCAGGCGGCCCGCAAAGGAGCTGACCCGGTGACCGTCGACCTCACCGCGGAGGACGACACCATGGCTCTGCCGCGTCTGGACTCCCTGGAGCGCAAGCTCAAGGACCTGGAGCAGCAGTTCGGCTGACCGGATCGCAGCACAGCGGCGAAAGGGGCGTGGCCTGCGGGCCGCGCCCCTTCGGCGTTCACGCCGCCCCGGCCTCCAGCTCGAACCAGACGGCCTTGCCCACTCCGTGCGGCCGGACTCCCCATGCGTCCGCGAGGGACTGCACCAGGAACAGACCCCTGCCGTTCGTACCGTCGTCGGCGACCGGTAGGCGCAGCCGGGGTCTGCGGGCCACGAAGTCCCGCACCTCCACCCGCAGTCCGCGGGGGCCGACGGTGGCCGTGAGGACCGCGTCGTGGTCGGTGTGGACGATCGCGTTGGTGACGAGTTCGCTGGTGAGCAGTTCCGCCACGTCCGACTGCCCCTGCTTCCCCCACTGCCCGAGCAGTTCCCGTAGGGCGCTGCGGGCTTCCGGGACGGCCCGCAGGTCCGCCCGCCCGAGTCTGCGCCGCAACTGCGGTGCCGGTTGCCGCTCCGTGACGTCGTCGGTCCCGTCCTCCACCGTCTTCGTCGAGAAGCCCCCGATCGTTATGGGACCGCCTAGTCGTGCCTGCCTCTCCATGACCCCCGCCCGCGCGCCGATGTCGGTTCCCCTCCTGCTCGAACACGTTCACGGGGATCCATGCCCCATCGGGAACGCGGCAGTCATGTCGAATCGTCAACGACCGGGTGTTCGGCCACCGGAACGGGGCGGGCGGCCCGGGCGGCGGGCCGCCGAGCGGCACTGCGGTGGAGGAGAGGGGGACAAGAGGGTAGCCGGTCCGGGTTCCCTGTCGGATCCTGACCGCCGGAGATCGGACGATGGGCCGACGGCCGGCTGCCGATCCCTGCGTACGCGGTGAGGGGCCGGGGCGGCGGACCGAGGTGCGCGGCGCTGCGGTGAAGTTGGCCGAAGTACGACGGTCTGGACGGGCACCGGGACCGGTACGGGGCCGTCCTCCCCACCCCCGTGGCGGGAGGACGGCCCCGGTCTTCCAGCGGACGGGCGGTCAGTACAGCTTGTTGACGGCGGTGGTCGTCGTCTTCTTGAAGGCTGCTACGGGCGCGTCGTCGAAGTCGCCCATCTGACCCCACGACACGACCGTGACGGTCCTGCCGTCCCGTCCGACGGACAGCAGCGAGATGTCCGTGGCGCCCCAGGACGTCTCGGTGTGCAGACCGCGGACGCGGGCGCCCTCCTCGACGGGCAGCGAACCGTAGTCCCTGCCCTCGGCCTCGATGTCCGGGGAGGAGTCCTCGATGCGGTCGGCGCAGGTTCGGATCAGATCGTCGTAGTGCTTCGCCAGGGCCTTCGCCAGGGCGGGTGTGCTCGCCACGACGGTCAACTGCACGGCCCCGGTGTCCAGGTCGGTCCGGAACTCCCGGTGCCGGTATTCGTAGTCGAGCACGCCCTCCGTACTCACGCAGAAGCCGAGTCCCTCCGGGAACCCTTCGGTGACCGGGCCGGCCGTCCAGGCCGAGGTCGGGTGCGGCGGCAGCTGGGACGCCGACAGGAACTTCGGCGCGGCGGCCTTCGGCGCGGCACCGGCGGCCGGTGCCGTGAGGACCGTGCCGGCCGCGAGGGCGGCGACGGTCAGGGCGGTGAGAGCGCTTGTTCGGATGCGCATGGACATGGGTGTTCCCCCGTGGACGAGTGCGTGGATGTGGTTGCCGCGCCGAGGCCGGCTGGTCGGCCCGGGCCTGGCCGGTGCGACACCAAGAGCATCAGCGGTCCCACCTCCCGAATGCAACAGCCGGCATCCGATCCGGCACGGTGGAACCATCCCAGCCCGTCTGACGTGCAGGTACATGGGGTGCCTGGGATGCCGTTCCGGGCCGCGCCGGGCTGAGAGAACAGGGGGAACGGTGTCGTTACAGGACGACGTCGACGACGTCGGGGAGTTCGCGGCGCTGCTGAGGACGCTGAAGGAGCGCACCGACCGCAGTTACGGTTCACTGGCCCGGCGCCTGGCCATGAACACCTCGACCCTGCACCGCTACTGCGCGGGCGAGGCGGTCCCGCTCGACTTCGCGCCCGTGGAGCGCTTCGCCGCCCTGTGCGGGGCGTCGTCGGAGGAACGTCTGGAGCTGCACCGCCGCTGGCTCCTCGCGGTGGCGGCGCGCCAGCGTCCCCGGCCGGCGAGCGCTGCGGGCACCACGGAGACAGGCATGGCGGGGGCCGGCGCGGCGGAGGCCGGCACGACGGAGACAGGCACGACGGAGACCGGCACGACAGCGGCCGGCATGGCGCAGGCCGGCACGACGGAGACCGGCACGGGCAGGGATACAGACACGGACCCGAACCCGGACACGGCCCCGGCCCCGGACACGAACCCGGACCGGGACTCCGCTGCGGTGTACGGCCCCGTCGGTACCCCTGCGGAAGTGGACCCGCGTCCCCGCCGACCCTGGTACCGCCGCAGACGCGTCGCGGTCGGACTGGCCGCCGTCTGCGCGGTGTTCGCGGCCCTCGGGAGCCTCGCCGCGCTGCCGGACGGGCGGCGTGCGTCCGCCGGCGACCGGCCCGGCACTGCCGCTCCGGCCCCGTCCGCTACGCCGAAAACCGAAACCCCGGACGGGAAGAGCCCCTCCCCCACCC
>NZ_POUC01000045.1 GCF_002891435.1 Streptomyces cahuitamycinicus | reverse complement strand
CGCCCGGACCGCTGGGCGTCCGGCTGCACCGGCTGAGGTTCGACTACGGAGGACGGCCCGTGCTGGACGGCGTCGATCTGACCGTCCCTCCGGGCCGGACACTCGCTCTGGTCGGCGCCTCCGGTGCCGGCAAGTCGACCTGCGCCCACCTGCTGGCGCGCTTCTGGGACCCGTCCGGCGGTGCGGTCCAATTGCTGCCCGCCGACGGCGACCCCGTGGACGTGCGGGAGGTGAGCGACGATGACCTGCGGCGTGCGGTGGTTCTGGTGGGACAGGACACGCCCCTCTTCCACGGCTCACTCGCCGAGAACCTGCGGCTCGCCGCACCCGAGGCGGACGACCAGGCGCTGGCCGAAGCGGCCCGGTTGTGCGGCGTCGACCGGATAGCCCCGATGGACACCCTCGTCGGCGAGCGCGGCGCCACGCTCTCCGGCGGCCAGCGGGCCCGCATCGCCATGGCCCGCGCGCTGCTGGTCCGGCCGAGAGTCCTCGTCCTCGACGAGTCCACCGCCCACCTGGACAACGCCGGCGACGCCCAACTAGCCACCGCGCTGCACAAGGAGGATCGCACCACGATCGTCATCGCCCACCGCCCGGCCACCATCCGCCGTGCCGACCGCATCGCCGTCCTTGACGGAGGCCGCATCGCGGAAGCGGGAACCTGGGAGGAACTCACGAGCCGCCCCGGCAGCGCGCTCAACCGCATCCTCACGACCACCCCCTCCTGAGCACGGGACTTTGCCCCGGGACCCGGGCCGGTGAGGCTTAGGGCCGGATATACCTGGAAACGACTACTCCCGAACGATCGTCGCGCCGACGGTCGGCCGGCACCGGGAGGGGTCTCACATGGATGCGCCCTTGTATCTGAGGCCCAGGGTGGAGCCGCCGCTCGGCGCACAGCTGACGGACCGGCCCTTCCTGCACTCGCTCGTCGACGCGCTGGGGTCGCCGTATCCCTTAGCAGCGCGTGTTCCTTGCGGTTCTCCACGGCGCGGGCGTACAGCGGTATGAGGAGGGTCTCCTGCACCGTCCCCAGGCGCGGCTTCTTCCTGTCGTCCATGAGTGGCCTCTCTGACAAAGGTGTGTACCGGGCCGGACGGTGCCGTGGCTGCGACCACCGCCTGGCCCGGAGTTTCAGTGGCCCGTCACGGTGGCAAGGGGGCCGTGCTCGTGCGCGCAGCTCTCGTCGAAGCCGTAGGTGTCCCAGGCGGGGAAGGGGTCGGAAGCGGGCAGGGCCTCGCCTTCCCGCATGAGGCAGTCGGTCAGGGCCGTCCGCAACGGCTCCGCTTCCACTGGGCTCCAATAAAGACGAGTTCCTGTAAGGGCTGTCGGTGTCACGAGCGGAGGAAGGCTCGAAGCGCGCCACCGAGCCGGCCTTCGACCACAGGGCCGATGCACTGGCCACTGCCGGTCTTCTGGTGCTGCTGCGTCGCACCCTGCCACGCCGTGCTGCGGTATCGGCGCAGGGCCTGGGGGACGGCACCGGCCTGGACACGGACGTGGCGGCGCACCCACACCCCCTGCAGGGTGCCCGTTCGCCGTCGTCGGACATCGGCATCTCGGTGGTGGACGGCGCGGGACAGCCATCGGGCCGACGACGGTTTCTGGCGCTGGCGGTCGGGGCGATCGGCGCGGCCGCGGTGGCCGTACCGGGCGGACGTCGGCTCTGGGCACAACATGTGGCCGCGGCCCGGGCCGCGGTGGCGGAGGAACGACTGCCACCAGCGGTCCGCGTCCACCGGCGTCGCGGCGCTGGCTGAGCACCACAGCCAGACCGGTTCTGCCCGCACCTCCGCGTCTTCGCGCGCGGCCGCCACCCGCGGCCCGTGGACGCCTGGCCTTGAGGGCGGTCCTCGGCCTTCGCCGAAGTCCTGTCGGGGCCCGGCCCCACCTCGATCCCGTGGCCTGCAGCAGTCCATGGCCTGTCGGGGCCGGCCCGCCCTGCGGCGCACCACGCCCGCGATCCGCTGGCAGTCAGGTGCCGCGTCGACGGCAGCCCGTCCCACCACCCAGGCACCGTCGAGCAGTCGGCCGGGGGCAGGACGCAAACGCGGCACCACAGCCGGGATCTCAGCCCCGGTCGTCGGCCCGCGGCCGTGGCAGACGCCGTGTGCTGCCCCGTAGGACAACGCTCGTGGAAACCTGCACGATCCGCGAGGCGTCGTCGTCGGACAGCGCGAGCTCCATCGCGCGGAGCCCGAGCTGCCGCAGAGGTACGGTCACGGTGGTCAGCTCCGGGACGACGTCCACCGCTGGGCCGATGTCGTCGAAGCCGGCGACGGCGACGTCCTGGCCGGGGACCAGTCCTGCGTCGCGGAATGCCGTCATCGCACCGATCGCCATGACGTCGCTGACGGCGAAGACGAGTTCCGTGCCGTCCAGGCCCCGACGGACCAGCTCACGGGCGGCCGCACACCCGCCTCGGCGGCTGAACTCGGCTTCCACCACGCGTTGTTCGTTGATGTCGATGTCGAACTCGCGCAGGCCGTCCATGAATCCACCGCACCGGTCACGGGACGTCCTGAGTCCCCCGCCCGCGCACACCACCGCGAACCGTCGGTAGCCGAGGCCTGCCAACGCGCGGGCAAGCTGCCGCGCCCCGCCGTAGTCGTCGATGCTGACGGTGCGGAACGGCAGATCGTGCTGGCTTATCAGGACCACGCTGCCGCCGGCATCCCGGTAGGCGTCGAACTCCTCGACGAGAGCGTCGCGGGTGTCGCTGCCGTCGATGCGGCTGCCGGTCAGGATGATGGCGCGGGGCCGCATGCCGCGCAGCGTCCTGACGATCTGGAGTTCACGCTCGGGGGAGCGGCCCGCGACCGCCATGGTCACGATGAGTCCGGCCGCCTCCGCCGCCTGCGTCACACCTGCCGCGATGGAGGAGAAGTACGGGTCGTCGACACCGCTGACCACCAGAGCGACGGTGTTCGTCGACCCCCGCGCGATCGCCTGGGCGGACAGGTGCGGCGCGTAGCCCAGTTCCGCGGCCGCGGCGAGCACACGGGCGGCGTTCCCCTGCCGGACGTTGCGGATGCTGCCGTTGAGCACGCGCGACGCCGTCGCCTGCGAGACGCCCGCGGCCCGGGCCACATCACGCAAGGTTGCCTGGCGCTCCCCGGATACGGCCGCCCCGCGCCGTGGCGGAGACGCTGCCGGCCCATCTTCCATGTCACACATTGTGCACTGGGACGCACAGCGCCTCGAAGGCGGTGGGATGACGAGGGCCTGATGCGCGGCAGACCGCTCACCCGTGGCGCAGTGCGTTTCCCCTCTGAGGCCCGGCGCCCATGGCCATGACACGGCGTGGGGCCGAAAGGGCCGTGCCTGTCTGGACGCGACACGGTGCGTGGCCTCGGCCCCGCGTGCCTGAGTCACGCCCCAGTGCCGATGCGACGGCGTTCCGGCGGTGCGACAGGCGCCGCTGCCAGGGCCGTGGCGACGCCGACACGGCACTCCGCGACGGAGCGTCCCGCCGGACCCGGGGCGTGTTCGTGTCCACCGTGGAGCCGAGCCGCACGCCACCGCGTCACCTGTACGGTCCGTATCCCCGTCGGCGGCCGGCCATGGATATCCTCGGGTGGCGTCGGCTGCGGCTGGTGAGGGCTGCTGCGGCTCGGTGGCGGCCCGTGCAGGCCGCTGCGGCTCGGCGGCGGCGTTCTCATAGTGCGGGAGGGAATGGCACATGCCCCATCCAGCCAGACCGACCGTCACCCTGCGCGACGTGGCGGCGGCCGCCGGAGTGTCGGTCACGACCGCGTCACGAGTCCTGGGCGGCAGTTCCCGGACGGTCGCCCCCGAGTACGAGCAGCGGGTCCTCACCGCCGCGGCCGCGCTGCGCTACACCGCGGATGCCGCGGCCCGGGCGATGCGGCGCGCGAGCGACTCGATCGCGGTGGTCGCCGACGACCTCACCACCCCGTCGATGGGAATGGTCGTCGCGGCGATGGAACGGCAGGCGCGCGACGCCGGGGCGTTCGTGACCGTCTCGTCGACCCACGGCACCGCCGGGCGCCAGCTCGAAACCGTCCGGCTGCAGCGTGCGCTCCGGCCGCGGGCGCTCATACTGACCTCCAGCCGCCTGGACGCGAACGCCCTGGACGGGCGCCTGCTCGACGAGCTGCTCGGCTACGAACGTGACGGGGGCCGGGTGGTGATCGTCGGTGACACCGACATGCCGTTCGACGCCATCGGCTTCGACAACCATGGCTCCGCGAAGGAACTGGCCACCCACATCGCCGAGTCGGGGCACCGGCACGTGACCATCCTCGCCGGCGTCCGCGGGCGCGGGAACGTCGCCGCCCGCACGGCGGGTCTGGTGGCCGGGCTGCGCGACGCCGGTCTCGAGGAACGGCACATCCACATCTCGCACGGTGCGGTGAGCCGCCAAGGGGGATTCGACGCGGCCCGGCGGCTGGTCGCCCGAGGACTCGAGCCACCGCACGCGGTCCTGGCCGCCAACGACACCATCGCCATCGGCGCGATGTCCGCCTTCCGGGCCGCGGGGGTGTCGGTACCGGCGGACGTCTCGGTGACCGGTTTCGACGACATCGAGCTCGCGACCGACGTGACACCGCGGCTGACGACCGTGTCGTTGCCGCTGGCGGAGGCGGGCGCGGAGGCGGTCCGCCTCGCGCTCGCGGCTCGTGCGCAAGCCTCACGCCTGATGATGCGCGGGCAGCTCGTGGTGCGCGACAGTACGGCGGCCCACGTCCCCTGACCTGCCCCTGCTGTGGATACCGGCCGGTTCGTGCGGCGCGGCGGGGCCGGTCCCTGCCACCGTGCGGCGAGGCCGGTCCGTACCGCGAGGCGAGCAGCGGGGGGTGTCGTCCGGAGCCGGGCCGGGCGCCGCCCGAGCGCGGCGCCGTCTCCCGCATCAGGCCGGCGTACGGGAGGGCAGCCCGACACGCTGCTCCTTGGGCGTGCCTGCCGGCGAGGGCGTAGTGCGCGGTGGGCGGTGGGCGGTGCGGTCAGCGTGGAGGGGCCCGCCGGCCTGCCGTTCGTCTTCCGGCAGGCCGGCGGCGGCCATCACCCTCACGTGCCGAGAGGTTCGTCCGGCTGGAAACCTTGACGGCTCGATCATCTCTGGACACACTGCGCGGAATACGTTTTCCCAGCACGCCTTGAGGGGAGCATGAGGATCCTCAGCACACCTTGGCGGCGGTTCGGCAGCGCCGATGACGTGCCGTCGAACGTGACGACACAACCGCCTTCGACCTCCCGCCGGCCCGGTGCGGGCCGGCCTCCCTCGCACCCGTTCCGGTCGTGACGCCGCCTGCACCGGAGCGCATCGACCCGCACATGATCCGGGCCGCCGGGCTGCGATGACACGGAGGCGTTCACCCCCGGGCTCACGGACGGCCGTCCGCTACCGGAGCCGCCGCCCGAGCCCGGCCTCCGAGAGGGCGGGTCGGGCCCGGTCCACACCCGCGACATCGCCACCCGTCGGTGCACCCGCCCCCGGACCCGCACCACCCGCGCTCCGAGCCGTTACGTGATGTCTCGGCTGGAGGAGTCACTCCAGGAGCCGGTACCGCACGACCGCACACGACAAGAAGAGGACCATGACCACCTACCGAAGACTTGTGCCGAGGGCGACCGCCGCCGCGCTGTGCGCGCTGGCCGTCGTGCTCGCCTCGATCGTGCTCATCCCCGCGCAGCGGGCCCACGCCGCGGGCAGCACGTACTACGTGAGCGAGACCGGGAGCGACAGCAACTCCGGGACCAGCACCAGCTCCCCCTGGCGCTCGCTGAGCAAGGTGAACTCGACGACGTTCCAGCCCGGCGACACCATCCGCTTCGCGGCCGGTGACAGCTGGACCGGGCAGCTGTGGCCGAAGGGGTCCGGTGCCGACGGCTCCCCGATCAGCATCGACAGCTACGGGGCGGGCGCCAAGCCGAAGATCGCCGGCCAGGGCACCGTCGGCGACGCGGTGCGGTTGCACAACCAGCAGTACTGGGAGATCCGCAACCTCGATGTGTCGAACACGGTCCCCACGGGGACGACAGACGGTTCGAAGCTCGGCGACTTCCGCGGCATCGGCGTGCACGGTGACAACGGCCAGACCCTACGCCACTTCGTGATCGACTCGGTCGACGTGCACGACGTCACCGGCGAGGTCAAGTGGATCGGCGGCAGCAGTACCGGCAACAAGCCGGGCATCACCTTCGTACAGGGCTGGGACCGCTCGAAGAACACCGGCGGCATCGCCTTCCTCACCGGCGTCCAGGACATCACCGCGCCCGGCGCCCCCACGGTGCTCGACGGCATCACCGTGGAGAACTCCACCATCAAGAACACCTCGTTCGGCGGCATAGTCGTGAAGCAGTACGTCGGTGACGCACCCGGTGCGGTCGCGACGGGCTGGGGCAGGCGCGCCACGGCCGGCGACTCCAACTTCACCCCGCACACCGACGTCACGATCCGCGGCAACTACATCACGCAGGAGAACACCTCCTACGGTTGCAACGGCGTCTACCTCACCAACGTCCGGGGCGGACTCGTCGAAGGCAACGTGATCGACCGGGTCGGCGTCTCCGGCGTCGAGACCTACATGGCCGACAGCGTCACCGTCCAGTACAACGAGATCATGGGCACCCGTCTCTCGTCGGGTGGTGCCGACCAGAACGGCATGGACCCCGACATCGGCACCACCAACCAGGTGTTCCAGTACAACTACCTCCACGACAACGGCGACGGCATCCTGCTGTGCGCGTGCAACTCCACGTACAAGTTCGGCAGCGTGGTGCTCCGCTACAACGTCATCACCGGCAGCAAGCGCTGGAACATCCACATGTCGCAGCAGAGCGGCACGGTGGCGGAGATCTACAACAACGTCTTCGCCAACACCGATTCGTCGACCATGGTGACCGGCGGTGTCTCCGGCAAGGCGTGGTTCACCAACAACCTGTTCATCTCCGGACATTCCGCGCCTGACTTCAGGCAGCAGTCGAGCATCGTCTACAAGAACAACGGGTACTCGTCCAACCTGACGACTCGGCCCACGTCCGACGTGAACGCCGTGGTCGGCGCTCCGCAGTTCGTGAACGCCGCCGTCGCGGGTCCCTACGGCGACGAGAACGGCCCGAGGCTCGGCACGGCGGCGAACTTCGCCCTCCAAGCCGGATCGGTGTTCGCCGACGCCGGTGCCACCGTCACCGGCAACGGCGGCCTCGACTTCACCGGGACGCCGGTACCGGCCGGAAGCGGTCCGGACATGGGCGCCTTCGAGCGCGGGGCGCCCGACGTCGCGTTGACGGACTCGTTCGACGGCCTGGCGACCGGCGCGCTCGCCGACGGTACGAACGGATGGCGGGTCGTCTCGACCAACAACCAGGTCTCCGCGGTGGAGACGCCCTCCGCCACCGACAAGAGCGTCCGGCTGAGCCGCGCGATCGAGGGCGGCGGCACCGACGGGACCAACCTCGCCCGGGTCTTCGGCACCCCGCTGCAGGGCGTGGTGACGATCGAGGCGCAGGTCATGCGCAACGACACGCAGGCGGGCTGGTTCGGGCTGCCCTACGTGTACAACTCCAGCGGCGCACCAGCCGTCAGCGTCGCGTTCGCGCGCGGCGAGATCCGCGCGTACGAGGGAAGCACGGCCCGAGTCATCGGGACGTACGCCTCCGGCCAGTGGTATCGGGTCACGCTCACCGTCGACACGGTGAACCAGCGCTTCGACCTGGACATCGACGGCCGGCGCGTGCTGAGCGACGCCACGTTCCGCACCTCGATGCCGGGGATCGCGAAGGTCGCCTGGTACGCGAACGGCGGCGAGCGCGGGTCGGTGCACGTCGACGACGTGCGGGTCCGGCGCGGTGCCGGCTTCGGCAACGACAGCCACCGCAGGCTCGTGGCGCGGCATTCGGACAAGTGCACCGACGTGACCAGCGCTTCGGCCGCCAACGGCGCCAAGCTCATCCAGTACAGCTGCGACACCGGGCAGAACCAGCAGTGGCAGCTGCGCGATGCCGGCAGCGGTTACGTCCAGCTCGTGGCCCGGCATTCGGGCAAGTGCGCCAGTGTGACCGGCGCTTCCACCGCCAACGGCGCCGAGCTCATCCAGTCCGACTGCGGCAACGGGCAGAACCAGCAGTGGCAGCTGCGCGATGCCGGCAGCGGTTACGTCCAGCTCGTGGCCCGGCATTCGGGCAAGTGCGCTGACGTGGTCAGCGCTTCGGCCGCCAACGGCGCCCAGCTCATCCAGTACAGCTGCGGCACCGGGCACAACCAGCAGTGGAGCGTCAGTTCGCTGACCTCCTGAAAGATGCGCATTCTGCCGGGCCGCATCGGCCCGGCAGAATGCGTTGCCGTTCCGTGGCCTGCGATCCCGCGCGAGCGGGTGCGCCGGCTGCGGCCTGCCTGCCTGCTGCCAGCGGGCTGGGTTCCTCGGGGAACCGGCGACCGTTGAATACGAAGGCCCACCAGCAAAAGCGTGCCGATGGGCAGACAGATCGGCTCTCAGCGGGCCTGTGGATAGCCCATTTCGGAGATGCTCTGGGCCAGGTCCGCCAGGGTGACCTCTACGTTCAACGACGACACGAGTTCCTGGTCAAGCGGCCGCGAGGCATACAGGTCACTCTCACGCTCACACCCGGATACGCCTCCTGGCGGCCGACAAGAGCCTCGTGCAGTAGACGTTCCTCCTGCGCGGCCAGCGCTCCTGGCTCGTTCGCGTACGGCATTGCCTCGTCCTGCGGCGGTGGCATCGGCGCGTTCCATGGGGTCCAGGCGTGCAAAGCAACGATGCCGACCCTGCTTAGCGCCGCCTCGGCGAAAGCGAAATCAACCGCTCCAGCACCGGCCGAGGAGCCGTCGACACCCACCACGATCGCCTCTGTGCCCTGACCTAGCTCGCGGACGACGAGGACCGGGCATTGGCCATGCGCTGCCAGATGCACTGCCGTCGATCCCACTATCAGCCCGACGAAGCTCCCCAGGCCGCGCGAGCCGACAACCACGAGTTCCGCAGCACGGGACTGCGCTTCCAGGACCGTCAGCGGTTCACCTGTCACCACCGCGCGGGAGACCTCGACGTCTGGTGCCACCGTCCTGGCGCGCTTCTCAGCCTCGGCCAGCAGGCGTTCCACCATGTTGCGCAAGCCGCTCTCCGGCGGACCCAGGAAGATCGCGGTGCAGTTCAGCGAAGACCCGAGCGACCTCACGGCCGAGGACCCGCAGCAGCGGCAGCTCGGCCATCTCCAGCACGGTGACCTCCACACCGGCCATGCGGGCGGCGGCAGTGGTCTCCAGGCCGACCCAGCCCGCGCCGCTGACCACCGCCCGTGAGGCCGACCGGAACGCTTCCTTGATGTGGTCGCTGTCCTCGACCCGCCGCAGGTACAGCACCCGCTCCAGGTCCGCACCTGGGACAGGAAGGCGGCGCGGGGAGGATCCGGTGGTCAGCAGCAGCTTGCCGTAGCCGACTCGGCTGCCGTTGGCGAGGGTCACCTCGCGCGCGACCGGGTCGGCGGCGGTGACCGCCATGCCGAGCCGCAGATCCAGATCATGCTCGGCGTACCACTGCGGCGGATGGACGTAGATCGGCTCGCGTGCGTCCTTGCCCGTCAGGTAGCCCTTGGACAGCGGCGGCCGTTCGTAGGGCTGTTCACTTTCGTCCCCGATCAGAACCAGCGGGCCGTCGAAGCCCTCCTCGCGCAGGGCCTGCGCGGCCTTGGCCCCGGCCAGGCTGGCACCGACGATCACACACCCGTCGTTCGCGGACATCGTCAGTCCCCTTCCCGGGCTGCGGGCCGGCTCCGCAACGTTTCGGCGAGCTGCTCGGAAAGCTGCTCCCGACTGGCGTCGAACTTCGACACGCCCTCGTCCTCAAGGGTCTGCACGACGTCGCCGTAGTCCACCCCGACGGCCCGCATCCCCGCGAGAACCTGCTCAGCGTCGTCGTAGTGGGCGCGGATCGAGTCGGCCGGTACGCGGCCGTGGTCGGCAACCGCGCGCAAGGTGGCCTCAGGCATGGTGTTGACCACGCCAGGTGCGACCAGTTCGGTCACGTAACGGGTGTCGGGGTAGGCGGGTTCCTTGACGGAGGTCGAAGCCCACAGCGGCCGTTGCGGATGGGCTCCCGCCCCTCTCAGGGCTTGCCAGCGAGGTGAGGAGAGAACCCGCTCGTAGTGCTGGTAGGCCAGCCGCGCGTTGGCGATCGCCAGACGGCCGCGCAGCTCGGCCGCCTGCGCGGTGCCGATCTTGTCCAGGCGTGCGTCTGCCTCCGCGTCGACCCGGGAGACGAAGAACGAAGCCACCGACCCGATGCCGGAGAGTTCCCGTCCGGCATCGCGGGCGCGTTCCATCCCGTGGAGGAAGGCGTCCATCACCTCGTCATAGCGGGTGAGGGAGAAGATCAACGTGACATTGATGCTGATTCCCTCCCCGAGACACGCGGTGATCGCCGGCAGGCCCTGCCGGGCGGCCGGGATCTTCACGAACAGGTTGGGCCGGTCGACCAGCCACCACAGCGCCCGCGCCTCCGCGATCGTCGCCGCGGTGTCACGCGCCAGCCGGGGATCGACCTCTATGGAGACGCGCCCGTCAACGCCGTCCCGCCCGGACACCAGCCGCTCCCGGCTGAGGTCGTCCAATCAGATCGACACTCCAGCATCGCTCAGTGTGTTCAACGGATTCATGACGCTGCCGCTCCTCCCGCGTGCCAAGCGGACGGGCTTGCTGCTCTCATCCGCGGCCCCGCACCAGAGCCTGCCTGTCGCTCCATCGTCTCTGGAAGGCCAGTGGCCCGCATCCGCACACCAGGTCCCCCAAACGGACAGTAACCAGCCGGTGACATCCACTCAGACGGACAACTGACAACCCACAAACACCGTCAGAGCCATCCTTGCGAAAACCATTGGTGCCCGGCTTGCTCCGCTGATGGACTGACGTCCTACCGAGAGTCTGCCGCGTGACGGAGGTAGTGGTTGTGACAGGCTATGACGTGCTTGCCGAGGTGTACGAATGGCTTATCTCGGATGCAAAGTTGCCTCCAGCCGAGTTCGCTGCGTCGTTCGACGACGTCCTCAATCTCCTGCCGTCGAACGCTCACGTCCTCGACTGTTCGTGCGGAACCGGACAGTTGGCGGTTGGCCTCGCCGGTCGTGGCATGCAGGTTGCCGCAACTGACGCCAGCGAGGCGATGGTTCGTCGGACTGCAGAGTTGTCTGAGGAGTTCGGGGCATCCGTCCGGGCCATACGGGCGAACTGGGAAGAGTTGCCCGACCATTTCCAGGACACCACGTTCGACATGGTGTTCTGCGTTGGCAACTCGCTTCACCATGCCGCGGGCGCGACAGGCAGGCGTGCTGCTCTGGAGTCGATGTCACGGCTTCTGCGCCCCGGCGGGCGCTTGGTACTCACATCCCGCACTTGGGAACTCGTGAGGGCCAGAGGTTCCCGGCTGGAGATCAGTGACCGACTCGTCCGCCGGAACGGTCGCGATGCCGTCGTGGTCTACCGCTGGGAGATTGCGCCGCATTGGGAGGAGGAGCACCACATCGAGATTGCGATCGCGCAAGTTGATGCGACCGGGTTGGTTCTTGTCCGCTCGGAACTGCTGTCCTGCTGGCCCTATCGGTACGAGGAACTCGAAGTCGAGCTGCACCGGGTCGGACTCCAGACGGAACTGAGCACGTTCGATCTTGAGGCCGAGAATTACATGGTGGTCGCGAGCAAGGTATAAATACCGGACTCTCACTCCCTGGCCGGACCGCGCGGTTGCTCGCAGGACGCTTGCGCCCGTCATCGGTGCGGGTTCAAGTGGCCAACGCAACGCCTCGGACGAGGAGTGCTCGTCGATCAGACGGCGGTAGATCCGGGGTGACGGTATGGCGCTGTTTCCTGGTCGCGTCCAGAGCAATGAGCAGGACTCTCGTCGATCAGCAGCGTGAACGGATCCAGCTTCGACGGCCGCGCCGAAGCGGTTGTCATGCGTGGCTGCGGCCAAGCCGAGGTCAGGGCCTTGTTGACCGTGCTCCAGGTGACGCCGTACTTGCACTCCAACGCCCGGTTCGACATGCCATCGCGGGAGTCGCGCCGCAGCGCGGCGTACAACTCGACCTGCGACTGGCCGGACCCGGCACACCCGCCGTCACGCTCGCCGCGCATCTCGCCTACGGCACCATCGTCGGAGGATTCCTTACGTGGCCAGGCTGAGACCCGTGACCGTGCCCCTGGGGCCTGCTGGACGCTTCCAGCAGGCACGACACCGTCCGGGCAGCGTGGAAACCTGACCGGGAATTCCTTGCGAAAAGCCCTCGTATCGTGGTCGAAGGTGGAAGGGGGCCTCATGGCCTACCCACATGAAGCGTCGGCCTCAGGCCGGGAGCCTGCCCATCCGTCACCGGATTCGGAGCCGAACGGTGGAGGACCGGATGCGCGCGGACCCCGGCTGGCCTCGGTCGTGGTGTTCGTCCACGACCACGATGCGTCGGCGGCCTTCTACGGGGAGCTGCTGAACATGAAGGTCACGGTACGTACCGCGACTGCCGCGCTGCTCGTGAGCCGCAACGGCTTCCAGGTGTACCTGCGCACCGTGGGCGCGAATGCTATGCATCCCGTGGGCCACGTCGGCGCTCAGTACGTGATGGTCATCCCACCACACGCTACTGAGCCTCTTTCATCCTGTGCTGGAGGGTGAAATGGGCTGGTCAGCGGGTGTGGTGACGAGGCAGGGCCCCTCGTCGTTGGTGTGGTGATTCCACTCAACACACTGGTGACCGAAGGGGCCCTGTTGGTTCCGTATCCTGCCACGCTCGACGTCCCGCATGAGCTCGTCGAGCATGTCGCCTGGCTGCTGTACGAGCACCGCCAAGCCCGCAACACCCGCTGGCGCAAGCTCAGCTGCTTCCAGCAGGCACTGCTCACCCTGGTGCACCTGCGGAAGAACGAGACGTTCTCGCAGCTCGGAGCCGGTTTCGGGATATCCCGGGCCACCGCCTGGCGGTACGTCGACGAGACCTTGGACGTCCTGGCCGGCTGTGCGCCCGGCCTCCACGAAGCCCTCACCGGCCTCGGTGAAGGCGACCACGTCATTGTTGACGGCACCCTGATCCCCACCGACCGCATCGCCGCCGACGAGCCGTACTACTCGATGAAGCACCGCAAGCACGGCATGAACGTGCAGGTCATCGCCCGGCCCGACGGCACACCGCTGTGGTTCTCCCGCGCGACACCCGGCCGCACCCACGACCTGACCGCGGCCCGCGCCCACGGCATCGTCCAGGCCTGCCTCACCCGGCAGATCCTCGTTCTCGCCGACCGCGCCTACCAGGGCGCCGGCGCCACATTTCGAACCCCCTACTACCACCACAGCGAACAACCCGAGCACTACCAGCAGTTCAACCGCGACCACGCCCGTCTCCGAGCACCCGGCGAACGCGCCTTCGCTCAGCTGAAGTCCTGGCGACTGCTCCGCCGGACCAGATGCTCCACCCGCCGTATCGGCACCATCGTCCAGGCTGTCCACACACTGCTGACCTGCAGCTATTCAGGATGAAAGAGGTTCACTGACATCACTCTCGGTCAGCCCGCCACGGAAAGTGAGCCAGAACCCGAGTTTTGACGGCGCCGTCGTGCCGTCATCGCGTCGTGTGATCAATTCGCTTGGGGTCGTCCCAAGTCACTGATCCGCGCGGTACGGCAGCGACACCAGCACTGCGGCCTCGACGGAAAGTACCGCCGAGGCCGCGTCGCAGTCGTCTATGTTCGCTGTCGCCCTGCCAGCCAGACCAAGCTGCCGACGACCACAAGGGCGATACCCTCGATGATCAGCACGCGCGCAACGCTGTAACTTGTCCACGCTGACACGACGAAGGCCAGACCTGCCAGAAGCACGATGGCGAGCACTGCGGCTGTCTTCTTGCTGGCTGGATTCACTCAAACGCCTCCTGATACTTCTGTGACGTCGCGTCCGTCCTGCGGCCACCACCGAGGCCATGCAAATCCTGCGTGACACGCAGTCACGCGCGCCTCACATACCCCGAAATCCGCCAGCAGACGACTCCACCGTCAAGGCGCGCCTACGTACAACTCCCCGACCACCGGCCAGAGACGTTCCGCCCCGCACCACGTCACCGACGACCTTCACCCCGAGCAAGACACCCACCGCCCCCGGCAGCGCCGGGGGCATAGTGCTGCCTCGAGGACCGACGTGCCGACCTACGAGGCCATGCCCCGCTTCACCACCGACCTGGACCGCCTTACCCCAGAACAGCGCCGCCGCTTTCGCCAGACCGTGACGGCCTTCGTCGAGACCTGCGCACCGCGGCCTTCCGCGCTGGCCTCCGCGTGAAGGGTGTCCACCGCGCGCCCGGCGTCTTCGAACTCCCTTGGGACGGGAACGGCCGCGCCACCTGGTCCTACGGACCACAGACACTCCCCGGCGAGCAGCACATCGTCTGGCGTCGCATTGGCACCCACGACATCCTCACCGGCCCCTGCCGGCAGTCACGACGTTCCAATTGGAACGCGATCGTTCGAACGCTCCGAACGGGAGCGCTTCGACTGAAGTGCCCGCCATTGGGATCTTGGCGGGCACGACGGAGCGCGCTGTACATCCTTGGGTGGGACGTAAAACTGACTGCCGCGCCGGGCGGAGTAGAGGCACTGGCCGAACGGGCGGTCGTCGCCGCGTGCGAGCTGACTGACGTCGCCGACCCGACGCAGTGGAGCACGGGCGTTTCGGTAGAGGACGCTGCTGCCGCCCTGAAGGCTCTGGTCGGCACCCTCTCTCGGCTTGACCCGGAGTGCGCGGAGATCCTCGCCGTGGTGCCTGTGGCTGCGGCCGCCGTCCTCGAACGTGCTGAGCGGGCAGGCGCCGGGGTCGTTCGCTTCTTCGGCTGCTGCTCGCATGCCGCCCGGCGGCCTTCTGCGCCAGGGCCCGTCCCACGGGCGGATCGTGGTTGCGGAGTCAGCGCGGGTTATTCCGGGTTGTGCAGGTCCAAAACGTTGCCCAATTGGGTGAACGATGAGTTCTCTCTGCGCATAGCGGAAACACGCGCTCGTTCACCGGGCAACAGAACAAGGAGCATCAAGGGCCCTGCCACGGCTCGTCTGGAGATCGCCGGTGTCCCTGACGCGGCCGGTGACAAGTACTCGATCTCGATGAGGTCCGCGCCCCCGCTCACCAGAAGCTCCCAGGTATGTACGAGTTCTCCTTCGTCACCGTCCGGGCCACACCCGGTGTGGACAAGGGACTCGGATTCGGCGACGACGGACATGGAAGCCCCGGCGAGTGCGTCCTCGACCATGGCCGAAGTGCCCAACTCCGTGCCGACGATGCCCCCGCTGAGATGGTCCGGGCACTCCCAGTCACCGTCCGCGCGCCGCACGGAGTAGTACAGCTCTTCGGCAATGAGACCGTCGTCCCTGCGATGCAAGAGCAGGACGAACCCGAGGTCGCGGCTGATCCACACGTCAGCGACGATGACAGTGTCAGCGGGGATGGCCAAGTGGCGTGCCGCCCCGCGGTCGGTTGGTGGGTGCCCCAGCTGGAGGGCGTTCTCAGCAATGTCGGCCATCGGCGTTCTCATGATCTTCTTGCTTCCTCGTTTCGCGGAGTTCCTAGAATCGGCCCTGCGTTCATGGCGACCCGTGGGGGTGGCGCGCCGGGAGAGCACGCCACCCCTCTCTTCTGCTTAGGTGCGGGGCGGCCGACGCCTATGCGAGTCGGCCGCCCCGCACGCCGGATTACTTGGCCATGCAGGAGTAGGACATGTCAGCCATATATCCGTTGAAGCCGGAGACCATGACGGCCCCGTAGGTCCAGATCCTCGTCCCTATCCTCGTCCTGGCTTCACCTGGACGTTGTAGTGGACCGCCCAGCCGATCTTGCCTGGGGCCTTCCAGCTTCCCTTGGCCTGCAACTTGCGCATCTTGCCGCGCTTGCCCGGGGGGCCACCGTGCGTCTCCCCATAGGTGGCGTTGTAGAACACCACGTAGCGGTTGAGGGACCCCATGATCTGGACGTTGATGTAGTAGCCGATGAGGGGTAGCCGTTCTTCGCGGTACCGCCGCCCCGTCGGCTGACGATGATGCGCATCCCGTACCCATTTTTGATCCGCGCTTGCCGCACTTCGGGCTCATGCCGTCGGTGTCGGTGGCGTTGCACGGATCCGCGTTGGAGTAGTCGTAGGCGTTGGCGGAACCGCCAGGCACCGGGTCGGTTTGCAGGAAGCGCCCACGGGCGGGGTCGTAGAGGCGGACACCCATCAGGGTGAGACCGGTCAGGGTCTCGGCCGAGCGCTGCGCCTCACCGAGCCAGCCGTACCGGGGCGCTGCCTGGCCGGTGCGGGGGTTGCCGTACTCGTCGTTGTCCAGTGCCACCGGCGCCTGGGCGGCGTTCAGCGGAAGCTGGAGGCTGACGTCGCCGTGCAGGTCTGTGAGCTGGAGAACAGTGTCCCCCGACTTGCCGGTGGTCGCCGCCAGGCCTCTGGCGACGGACTGGACGTTGCGGGTCACCGCCCCGGTGGTGGTGTTCTCGACGATCCAGCGGGGGATGTCGTCGTCACTGTCATAGTGGTTGACCATGGACGCGGTCTGCGTCCATGACGAGCCGCTGCCCGTCTCCACCGTCCAGGACCTGAAGCGCAGGTCCAGATGACTCCGCAGAGCGCGCAGCTCGTGCGCATCGACGGCGGCCGGGCCGTGTACCGCGTTTCGTCGGAAACGTACCTCTTCACCGCGCGCAACGTACGCCCCACGTCGTGGCGCCGGTATACCGCGAACCGCGAGAGTGCGGCGCCTGATCTATGACCTATGACGAAAGTCAAAGGGATGACGGCGCGACCCATGCAGTACACGATGCAGAGACGCGGACTGTCGCCGGCCTCCTCCAACCAATCACGGGGCGGCGGTGCCGTGTCTCCGTAGGTCATGGTCGGCCTCCCGTGTGTCGGGAATGTCGTCTCTCGGACTCGATTGGGTAAAGGACCCCGAGCAGGAGTCGTGTCGCGGGAGCGACCTTTGCATAGTCTAAAGGTGGGGGAGGGGCGCCTGTGGGAAAACCGGCGGCTCTCGACAGCCGCGACATCGCAGGAGTGCCGCATGACCGACCGGAAGTCGCCGTCGAGTTGGACGCTGCTGTCCTGCATGCCGGTCGTGGTGATGGCGGTGGTCGCGGTGACGGACATCGTGGCGGGACCAAGTGTCGGGTTCCTGCCGCTGGTCTCTCTCGGGCCGGCCTTCGCCGGCCTGGTCGGCGGGTGGCGCCGTACGGCCTGGTTCGGACTCGCCGCCCTCGTGCTGTGCGTCGCGCTCGGACTGTACGACGGGCTGTTCGACGAGCGCCGGGGCTACACCGCGCTGGCCTCCGTGGCCGGCGTCACCGGAGTGGGTGTCGCGGCTGCGGTGATGCGCTCGCGCCGGGAGGCGGAGCTGGCCAGCGTGCGGTCGATCGCGGAAGTCGCCCAGCGGGTGCTGCTGCGACCCGTGCCGTTGACGGCGGGTCCGCTGCACGCCGCGGTGTCCTACACCTCGGCGGTCGCCGAGGCCCGGATCGGCGGGGACCTGTACGAGGTGGTGTCCTCCCCGCACGGTGTGCGGGTCATCGTCGGAGACGTCCAGGGCAAGGGCCTGGCCGCGGTGGAGACGGCGGCCGTGGTGCTGGGTGCCTTCCGCGAGGCGGCGTACGACGAGGCCCACCTGTCGGGGCTGGGCGACCGCTTGGAGCGGAGTGTGGCCCGGGAACTGGAAGGGGAGAAGTTCGTCACCGCGATTCTCGCCGAGATCGGCACGGCTCACGAGGCGGTCTTCCTGAACTACGGGCATCCGGCCCCGATGATCGTGCGCAGTAACGGCACGGTCGACTTCCCGCAACCGCATGCCTTCGCGCTGCCGTTGGGCCTCGGGGCGCACGGAAGCGAGGGCCCGGAACCTTATCGGGTGGGCTTCGCCCCGGGCGAGCAGCTTCTGCTGTACACCGACGGCGTCACCGAGGCCCGCGACGAGGACGGCCGCTTCTATCCCGTCGGTGAGCGGGCGCACCTGCTGAAGAACGTGGACGCGCACCGGGCCCTGGAGGCCCTGCGGGAGGATCTGGCCCAGCACTCCGTCGGACCGCCGCACGACGACGCCGCGATGCTTCTGCTGCGCTACCACGGTCATGGGGAAGAGAAATGTGTCCCACCAAGTGAGTGAGCAGGCACTTCGCACGGTAAAAAGGACGCATGCCGGAGCGTGAGACCCCCGTGGGGACGATGGACGACGTGGACCTGGTGACCCGGTCGGTGCTGACCGCGTCCCGCCTGCTGGTGGGGATCTCCGCGCGCTCCCTCGCCGCTGTCGAGGAACGGGTGACGCTGCCGCAGTTCAGAATGCTCGTGGTGCTGTTCACGCGCGGCGCCACCAAACTCGTCACCCTTGCCGACCTGCTCCAGGTCGCCCCGTCCACCGCCATGCGGATGGTCGACCGGCTGATCGCCGCCGGCCTCGCCGACCGCCAGTCCAACCCCGGCAACCGCCGCGAAACGCTGCTCCAGCTCACGGAGGAAGGCCGCCGCACGGTCGCGGACGTCACCGCCCGCCGCCGCGGCGCGATCGCCGAGATCGTGGAGCGACTGACTCCGACGCAGCGACTGGCGCTCATCGAGGCGCTGGCGGCCTTCAACGAGGCAGGGGGAGAGCCTCTCGCTCCGGCCCAGGACGAGACGGAGTCGCACCCGCTGGGGTGGGCGATGGACGTTCCTGCGGCCGGAGACGTCTGACGCGCACGGGGTGGTCCTTCTCAGCCCGCCGGCCGTTTTGCATAATGCAAGGGAATCGAAAGGGAGCCGGCCCTGCTGCCGGATCCCGGCAATGCGGACGGTGCGTGTCTGTCCGGCACCGGGCAGTGCGGAGCGTTCCCGATCGCACCATGATGGCGGAGTCGCAGACGAGGCGGGAAGGGGGTGGCACGCATGCTGCGTGTACAGCACTCCGCGACCGCGGAACCGCACCTGATGGAGCGTCTGCGCAGCATGGTGTGGGGGCCGGCCGAGTTCGTCGGGGCGCCGCCGCTCCGGCTGGCCGCGAAGGGAATCCTGGCCGGGTGTTTGGCAGCGGTCGCCATCATCGGCAGTACGGTCGCCGGTGCCTGGTACGGGATCACCGGACTGGCCGTCGGTGAGGGCGGTCTGGTGTGCGCCGCCCTGCTCGTCCTGTACCTGTGCGGGGTGCGGGCAGGACGTGCGCTGGTCGGTGCCGTCGTGGTGCTCGCGGTCGGCCTCGCCCTCCAG
The DNA here is from genome assembly GCF_002891435.1 of Streptomyces cahuitamycinicus. GTDB lineage: Bacteria > Actinomycetota > Actinomycetes > Streptomycetales > Streptomycetaceae > Streptomyces > Streptomyces cahuitamycinicus. The sequence goes on along the minus strand of NZ_POUC01000045.1, from coordinate 11,907 downwards.
ACACCCCAGGCCGCGGCGGGTTTCGTGCTGGCGGAGCGGGGGCGAGCGGAGTCCGTGGTGGTGGTCTCCGTTGAGGGCGCCTCCGCGGATGCCCGGGGCGGTGGCCGCTACCTCTGCTCGGTGATCGACCGGGACGGCGTCCCCATGAAGGTCCGTATCTGGCGCGGCTGCGAGCAGACCACCCGACCTGGTGACGTGATCGCCGTCGTGCACGACGTGGAGGGGCGGGTGCCGCCGCGCGGTGCGGAGGGAGGGGGGTCAGCCCTTGACGCCCTGAGCGGACTCGGCGGCTGGCTGGCCGGGCTTGTGTTCGCATGCGTGGTCGCCGTCGTGCGTTCCTACCGCCTCTCCGCTCCTGACCGAGGGCATCGCCCGTCGCCCTGGACCCCGCCGACATCGACGCATTCGTAAAGCGTCTCAACCGCTTCACGGCTTGAAGTCGCGCCGGATACCGACCTGCGATCGCAGCGGCCTGCCCGGCGCCGGACACCACCGCGACGGGTAAGACTGGCGCGCCTCTGATGGGGCCGACTGCTGCGAAGCATGACCGCCTCGGCTGATGGCACGTCCTCAATCAACGGGCTTGTCGGGCTCCGACCTGTGTAAACGCAGTCCTCCAGGCGCTCGTCACCTGGTACCTGTGGGACGTATTGGTATGACCTGGGGGACCCCGTCGACCTTCGTGCGCAGTTCGCGACAGCGCACAGGTCGGCGCTGAGCGATGACCACTGACGAGTATCGATCATGGACCTCTCCTCCACGCTTGCCGGCGCAACCGGTTCGTCGACGCCGTGAGCACCGAGGATTGCGCCGCGGTAGCAGGCATCGTCGCCAACGGAGTCGCCCGACACCAGGTCGGCCTGTACCGCGCTCTACCGCATGTGGCGACGGCCGGCGAGTCCTGGAGGGCTGAGGACGACCGGGATCAGACAGGCCCAAGGGCGACCCCTGCCGGTCCCGTCGACCGGGTACAACCGATAAATGTGATGTGCGACACGCCTCGCCATTGGTTACGTTGAGGTGACCGGTTACTGGTGGTGAGTATGGGCGTCAGCGGAACGCACTTACCGAGGAAGTGAGCGGCCATGGAGTCCAGTGCCGTACTCAGCATCGCCCGCCAGTACGCCGCCGCAGTGTCGGCCGGGGATTTCGGCGCGGTGACGCGCATGTTCACCGACGACATCGTGTGGCATCAGCCGGGCGGGAACCAGTTCTCCGGCAGTCACCGCGGCGCGGCCGCGATCGGCGAGATGTTCGGCGGCATGATGACGGTCACCGAGGGGACGTTCGCACTCAGGACGACCGGGGCCCCCATGGTCAACGGTGCGCTGGTCGCCACACCGGTCCACTTCTCCGCCAAGCGTAACGGCGAGGTGATGGCGATGAATGGCGTCGACCTCCTGAGGGTCGAGGGCGACCGGATCGCCGAGGTCTGGCTCTTCTCCGCGGGCCAGGGCGGTGAGGACGACTTCTGGGGCACCGCCTGAGGGTGGGCCGCTTCCATGGGAAAGGGACGTCTCTACCGTCCTCGGTAAATCGGTCGGCGTCCGCAATGCCGCCCGCTTCAGCAAGGCCGGGAACATGCCGCGTGCGGCATGTGGCCGGTCCCGGATGGTGCCGACCGGGTTACGAACTCAACTCGCAAACAGAGCAGTGCCGTTTGTCCCGATGTCCGGGACGTAAGGAGCAGATGGTCATGAGCAGCAGGAACGTCGACATCGCGCGTGAGTACTTCGAGTCGATCCAGAAGGGTGATCTGGCCCGGGTGGGGGAACTTCTGGCGGAGGAGGTCGTCTGGCATCAGCCGGGTGGCAACCGGTTCTCCGGTGAGCACCAGGGGCGTGACGCGGTCTTCGCGATGCTCGGCGGGATGATGGAGGCCAGTCAGGGCAGCTTCGCCATCGACGTGGTCCATGCCCTGATGGGCAACGGCGACATGGTGGCCGCCTCGATCCACTTCGCCGGCCGGCGCGAGGACTCGTCCATGAGCATGGACGGGGTGGATGTGCTGCGCCTGGAGGACGGGAAGATCGTCGAGATGTGGCTGTTCTCCGGCGACCAGGCGGCCGAGGACGCATTCTGGGGGAAGTAGGGAACGGCGGCCTGGGCCCCGGGGGCGTTGGCAGCCGTCCCGGTGGAGCCCCGGCGTCGGCCCGGGCCTGCTCCGCCAGGCGGTTCAACACCCCGCTCCGCGATGGCCAGTTCATCCCGGTCAGGCCTGGACCTCCTGGAGTTGCGCGGCCAACTCCTGATTCCACGGAAGGCGGCTGGGCAGGCGCACGCCCCGGTGCACCCGCCCGCCGCCGCCACGCCCGCCGCGTTATGTCGAGGCCGCTACTTCCGCACGCCGGTCGCGCTGAACTCCTGTACGCCGACCTTTCCGTTCTGGTTGCTGTTGCGCACGTAGAGCCGGATGTTGGTGGTGGCGACCTTGGCCGATGGTCGGTAGACGACCGGCGCCGTCGTGTTGATCGCCTGGTAGGGCATGATGTCGATCCAGGCGTCCTGGCTGGCGCTCCACCGCTGCACCTTCCAGTGGGTGGTCATCCAGGTGCAGCAGTTGTCCTGCTGGATGGTGAAGGCGAACCGCTCGTAGTCGGCACCGAGATCGAACTGCACCCAGGACTGGTTCACGTCGGAGCCGGCCTCGCCGGTCTCGGTGACGCCGTCCCAAAGCTTGCCGAGACCGCTGTCCCAGGCACTGCGCTGCGACACGGTGGAGTGGTCGGCCAGGTTCTCCCCGGGCACCTTCCGCCGCAGCGCGGCGTACTCCGGTTCCAGGCCCGCCTGTTTCATGATGGTCCGCGCCTCGGCCGGCCACGCACCATCTGTCACCACGTGCGGTCGCCCGTCGCCGTCGTAGATGGCCCCGCTGAGCCAGTTGTCGGCGAAGTCGGTGTAGTTGTGCGACGCGTACACCGACAGGGGCTTGCGGTAACGCGGGGAAAAGTCGAACCGCCCGCCCTTCCCGACGTTGTAGTCCCAGCGGGTCTGGTGACTCTGGTTGTCACTGTAGTAGTTCGCTGTTGACGTCGAGTGGTGCACGTGGTTGTGGCTGACCTCGCTGCCCGGCCACGACCCGAACGAGTAGACGGCCCCCGAGTCGTGTACCCCCCAGGGCTGCTTGGACGTGGCGTTGTACACCTCGTTGTGGCTGAACGTCGTCCTGCCGATCCCGTCCACCCCGTCGAGGAGGCTGGTCTCCTCCGCCTTGCGCTGATGGAAGCCGCTGTATGCGGTGTCGTAGACGAGGTTGTGGGTGACCGCCACGTTGTAGGTGTTCATCAGGCTGATCCCGGTCGCCGGGAAGAAGTCGTCACCGGTGTCGGTCACGACGTTGTTGCTGATCGTCACATTCTTGGTGCGCTGGGCGCCGTTGACGTGCACGTCCATCCACCGGCCGGCGATGACCCCGGCGGCGGTCAGGTTGTGGAAGAGGTTGCCGGTGACGGTGACGTCCTCGGCTCCGGTCAGCAGCTGCAGTCCGCCGCTGCCCATCTTGCGCACGGTGTTGTCGGTGAAGGTGATGTCGCGGGCGTTGGTCAGCTTGATCTGACCGGGCACCTCGCCGCCGTAGCCGTCCTGGTTCGGATCCTTGAAGGGGTCGTCCGCGTACTGCGCCTCCGCTTGCGTGCCCCCGATGAACCGGTCCCGAGGCATCAGCCAGTTGCCGTGCTCGAACGTGATGCCGTCGAACGCGATCGCGCCCGCCTTCGCGGACGGGCTGGACCCGGCCACGTTCACCAGCGTCTCCACCGTCGGCACGTACGCCCCGGCCTGGTTGACGTCCTCTCCCGCCCGCGGGTAGTAGTACACCTTGTTCGTCGCCCGGTTCAGGTACCACTCGCCGGGAGAGTCCAGCTCCTCGAACGCGTTGAGCACGTAGAACGTGTCGTCGTAGTCCAGCGAGAAGCCGTCGTCGCGGTTCAGCCGCGCCTGGAAGTGCGGCTGAGCCAGGCGCACCCGCTTATGGGCGCCGCTCGCGCTGATGTCCGCGACAGGGAAGTAGTCGATCTTGAAGCCGATCGCGATGTGCATCAGCCGAATGTCGCGGACGTTGGTGTACGCCGGAACACTGCCCGCCGGGAACTGCACGCCGTCGTAGGAGCGGGTCGGCCGCTCCGGGTTGGCCGGCGGGTTGGGGATCGATGCCTCGTCGAAGAAGCCGCTGCCCGCGATGCCCTTGCCCATCGCCAGCTGAGCCCGCCGGCCGCCGACGTAGAGCTGCCGGAAGTAGTCGGCGTAGCCCGCCGACTCCGGTACGTCGGCCACCAGGTAAGGCTGGTCGGTCACCCGCTTCCAGCCCGTGACGGCCTTACCACCGTCAATGATGGGTGTCTCACCCGGATACGCCTGGTAGATGACTTTGAACCCGTTGGAACCCGAGTCCGCCTCGGTCAGGTTGAAGGTGGCCGTCCGGGTATGCCGGCCCCCGCGCAGGCATACCCGGAGGTCGGCCCGCATGTCCTTGTTGAGCTCGTGCTGTCGGATGTGGTCCCGCGCCCGTTCCAAGGTCGCCCAGGGGCGATCCGGTGAGGTTGCGGCGTTGTCGTCGCTGCCCGACGCGGAGACGTAGAAGGTGCACGCTGCTGCCGCCTCCGCCGTACCACTGACCATCAGCCCAGCAGCCAGCGTTACCGCCGCCATGGCGCCCGCGGCCACTCTGTGTTTGCTCATCCACTTCACTTTCGACTTGTGTATGGCACAGGGCGCACGCAGCCGACCCGCGGGGCGCGAGGTGCCCGAGCACCTCGCGCCCGCGGGGGGACCGTCGCCGCTGCTCCACAACAGCAGGCCCCGGACAGCGGCAGGTCAGGAGGGGACGATCTGCCATTGCTGCCGCGCCTGTGACGCGTACGGCTGCTGCTCGACGTTGGCTCCGTCGGCGGTGCTGCCCTCGTCGACGCCGAGGGCAAGCCCGCTGTAGCGGTTGATGAGGAAGTAGTTCCCGTCACCGGTGGGTGTGACGGCCCAGTGCTGCTGGGGGGCCTTGGCGTCTGCCCAGATGCCTACGTTGCCGCCGTCCGCGCGAGAGAGACCAGCGACCTCCAGGAGCTTGCCGCTGCCCACACCCTTGATCGTGTAGTAGCCGTCGCCGGTGTTGGTGAAGGTCCACTTCTGGTTCGCCCGGTTGAGCCATGGCCACTGATGGACGTTGGTGCCGTTGGTGGTGCGCGCGCCCTCCACGTCGGCGACCTTGCCGCTGTGCCGGGCGACCAGCCGGTAGACGGTGCCGTTGCCGGGCAGTGTGGTGGACAGCAGCGAGGGCTTGACCGAGCGGCCGCCGATCCTGAGGCCGCTGATGTTGGCGTAGTCGCCGGTGGCCGCGTTGACCTGGATCCGTACGAAGCCCACGTTCCGGTTGGGCCACTCGACCAGCTTGTACTTGCCGTTGCCGGCCCAGGTGCCGGTGGAGACCTGGGTGAAGGTGACGCCGTCGGTGCTGGTCAGGATGGTGTACGAGGTGATGTCGCCGTCGGTGGAGTTGGTGCGGTTCCACTGCTTGGGCAGGTACTCCAGGGTGGAGACGTTGCTCCACACTCCGCCCAGGTCGATGGTGATGGACTGTGGCAGCGGCAGGCTCCAGGTGGACCAGCAGGTTTCGTAGCGGACGTCGCTGAGTCCGTCGATGGCGTGGAGCGGTCCCTCGCCGGTGCGGAAGGCGGTGGCGTACGCGTTGACCGGTGTGACGGGGTGTTCGGCGCGCAGTGGCTGGGTGGGCAGTGGTGGCCGGGAGGTGTCCGGGCTCCAGGCGGCGCCCACTTCGGCGAGCCGGTTGACGACGTTGGTGTCGAGCAGGCCGTTGCGGTTGGGCGGGCAGTTGAGGATGAAGGAGGTGTACTTCGGTTCCAGGTCGGCCAGGTGCGACAGGATCGCGGCCTTGCTCATGAGGCCCTCGGTCGGGGTGGAGGGGTGCCAGAACCAGCCGTTGCTGATGGTCTGTCCCTGCATTCCGGCGTAGGTGTTGCCCGTCGGCGCCGTGATGCCCAGCGGCTCCTCGAAGAAGATCGCGTCGCTGAGGAAGGGCTCCACCAGCCCACCGATGTCGATCATGACGCAGTCCGGCTGCAGCTCCTTCACCAGTGCACGGATCCGCTGGTAGGAGACGGCCTGCTGCCCCATCTGCCATGCGTAACCATCGGTCATGAACATGTCGATGGTGCCGTAGTTGGTGAGCAGCTCGCGGATCTGACCGAGCATGAAGGTCATGTCGCCGGGCTGGATGGCATCGGTGATTTCGAGGCCGCTCACCTTGTGCCGGCTCTCCCAGGCCTCGACGCCGAAGGTACGGTCCCAGATCGAGTAGTAGAACCCGACCTTCAGCCCCTTCGCCCGGAACGCGTCGCAGTACGCCCGCACCACGTCCTGCTTGTAGGAGCTGTTCGCGACGTTCTGAGTGCCATAGGCGCTCGGCCACAGGGCGAAGCCGTCATGGTGCTTGGTGGTCAGGATGCCGTAGCTCATCTTCGCGGCAGCCGCCGCGTCGGCCCACTGTGCGCAGTTGACGCTCGGGGGAGCGAAGAGGGTGGGGCTCTGGTTGGGTTCGGCCCACTCCTGGTTGGTGAACGTGCCCAGGCTGAAGTGGTTGAACATGCCGAACCGCATGTCGACCATCTTGCTCAGGTTGGTCTGCGTGTCAGCGGCGGCCGCCTGCGACAGAAGGCCGGAGAAGCCGGGGACGATCGGCAGGGCGGTCGCGGCGGTCGCCGCACCCGCCGCGCCGAGGAACGTACGGCGAGACATTCTTGATGAGGACATGACCCACTCCTGTGTATCGGTGGCGATGATTTCAGTGACGACGTCCCAGATGGCAGTCGACGAGCTGGGCGCCGGGGGCACGCACGGATGGTCAAACTGGCTGTGAAACGGTGCTCCGCCGGAACCTGCCGGCCGAGCGGGTGCCAAGCGGAGGGCGACCGCCCAAGGTTGGTGGCCGGGCTGTCGTGGGAGGTGCGATCGGCTCCGCAATGAGCGGCGAATGAGCAGAGCAGGGCCAGGACATTCCAGGCGACGAGCGGGCCGAGATCCCGTCTCTTGGTGCGCGACTCGACCGCCCCGCAACGGCGCGGCGTGGCTCGCGCGGTGTCGCACCGGCTCTTGTGGTGGCACCGCTCCGCAGGCCGGCAAGGTCCGACAGGACAGCCGAAGCGGCGGTCAGTCGCAGCGTCACACTCCCGAGCGGTGCCATGGCCCATCCTCGCTGTCAGTCGTCGATCGTCGTATCGGGGCATCGGTCAGACTGGTGGCCAGCCACTGCTCCACGGCCGCGATGTGGACGGCCGCCGCGGAGGCGGCGAGCAGGGCGTCGCGCGACTGAAGTGCGCTGAGGATCTGCTCGTGGTCCTGGTGGGCGTTGTTCAGGGCGTTACCGGTCTGGCTGCCGCGGACGATGCGGACTCGCTGTGTACGGGTGGAGAGCACTCGCAGCAGCATCGACAGCACGGGGTTGCCGACGGCTTCGACGATCCTGAGGTGGAAGGCGATGTCGTGGGCGACGAACTCCTCCGCGGTGGTGACGGCCCGGGACCGGTCGAGGATGTTGCGCAGTTCCTGGAGGTCCTCCTGCTTCAGCAGGGCGGTGGCCAGTCCGGTCGCCTGCGGTTCGAGCAGCCGTCGTACCTGGAGCAACTGCAGAGCGGTGTGGCCCTGGGAGACGTCGGCGGCGAAGGAGAGGCTTTCCAGCAGGAGGTGGGGCTCGAGGCTGGAGACGTACGTGCCGTCGCCCTGCCGGGTGATCAGGATCCGCATGGCGGTCAGAGCCCGGACGGCCTCGCGCAGGGAGTTCCGGGACAGGCCGAGCTGTCCGGCGAGGACTTCCTCCTTGGGCAGCCGGGAGCCGGGCTCGAGTTCGCCGGCGACGATCATCGCTTTGATCTTGTCGATCGCCTCGTCCGTCAGTGCCACGAGGGTGCCTCTCTGAGTCGGGGATGCGCCGCTCCAAGGAGCTCCGCCGGGTCCGGCTCCTGGCCGGCGGGGCCGCTTACGCCGCCTCGGTCCGGTCCCGCAGACGGTGCCACGCGGTCACCCCGGAGCAGCCCACTGCCTGCGGGTCGGGTCTATTCCTGCTTCTCGCCGGAGGCGAAGCGGGAGATGATCAGGGCGACGATGATGATCGCGCCGTTGAGGAACTGGTTCCACAGCGGTGGTACACCTGCCAGCGTCATGACGTTCACGACGAGTTGGAGCGTCAGGACACCGGTGAGCGCGCCGAAGATCGAGCCCTTGCCGCCGTTGAGGCTGACTCCGCCGATGACGGTCGCGGCGAAGACCTGGAAGATCCAGCCGCTGCCCTGGGTGGCGGAGATGGAGCCGTAGTGGCCGCTGTAGAGGATGCCGGCGAACGCGGCGAGGACGCTGCCGAGGATGAGGACGATCCACACGATGCGGTCGACGCGGATGCCGGCGGTGCGGGCCGCCTCAGGATTGCCGCCGATCGCGTAGAGCGCCCGCCCGTGCCGCAGCCAGGCCAGCGCGCTGCCACCGAGGGCGAACAGCACCACGCAGATCCAGATCGCGGCGGGGATCCCCAGCCACGACGACTTGCCCAGGTAGGTGAAGGAGGACGGCAGTTCCACGATGGACTGGCCCTCGGAGAGGGCGACCTGGAGACCCCGCAGCATGGTGAGCATGCCGAGGGTGACGATGAAGCCGTTGAGGCGCAGCTTGAGGATCAGGAAGCCGTTGACGGCCCCGATCACCACACCCACCAGCAGACAGAGCGGTACGGCCGTCCACTCGGGCAGCAGCCCGAGGCCCGTGAACCGGGCTCCGCTGGTCGGCAGGACCAGCCAGACGGCGATGACGGGTGCCACGCCGATGGTGGACTCCAGGGACAGGTCCATCCGGCCGCAGATCAGGATCAGTGCGGTGGCCAGGACCAGCAGGCTGAGCTCGGTGGACTGCTGGGCCACGCCGATGAGGTTGTCGGCGGTCAGGAAGGCCGGCGAGACGATGAAGCCGATCAGGCACAGGACGAGGATCGCCGGGACCAGGGACAGGTCCCGGAAGCGCCCGAGGTCGACCCGGCGGCGCTTGGCGTCCGCGGCGGCCGGCTCAGCCGTGCTCACTATGGGCTCGGTGAGATCTGTGGTGGCGGACATGACTACCTTCCGTGCTCGTCTGCGGCGGTTGAGGCGGATGCGGGTGACGCGGTGGCCGGGACCGTGTCGCCGGTGACGCCCTCGATGGCGGCGACGAGGGCATCGTCCTTCCAGCCGCGGTCGAACTCGGCGACAAGGCGCCCGTGGAACATGACGACGACCCGGTCACAGACCTTCAGGTCGTCCAGTTCGTCGGAGACGATCAGCGCGGCCTTGCCGCCGTCCGCGACCTGCCGGATGCGGCGCAGGAGGAATTCCTTGGACTTGACGTCCACCCCGTTGGTGGGGCGGATGGCCACCAGGACGTGCGGATCGGTGGCCAGGGCACGAGCGACGACGACCTTCTGCTGGTTGCCGCCCGAGAGGGCGGAGACCGGGGTGGCGGCTCCCGGGGTCTTGATGTCGAGATCCCGGATCATGCGTCCGGCGAACGCCTTGGTGCGGGCGGGCAGCACCGTGCCGAACGGACCGAGCTGGTCGGTGACGGTGAGCGTCGCGTTCTCCGCCACACTGCGGTTGGTCACCAGTCCCTGAAGGTGGCGGTCCTCGGGGACCAGACCGACTCCGACGGCGAGCGCGGACGGCACACTGCCGGTGCGCACGGACCTGCCGCCGACCGTGATCCGGCCCTCGTCCGCGCGGTGCAGACCGGCGATCGCCTCACCCACCTGCACATTGCCGCTGGCGGTGGCGCCGGCGAGCCCGACGACCTCGCCGGAGCGGACCGAGAGGGAGACGTCCTCGCAGACGCCGGTCAGTGTCAGACCACTGATCGCCAGCAGTTCCGCGGAGCCGGACCGCGACGCCATGGGCCCGCCGGCGGGGGCGGTGACGGTGGAGGCCGATTCACCGGTCATGGCCTCCACCAGTGCCCGGTGGCCGAGTTCGGCGACGGGCGCGGTCAGGATGTGGGCCGCGTCGCGGTAGACGGTGACCGTGGTGCACAGGTCGTAGACCTCTTGCAGATGGTGGGAGATGAAGAGGAAGGCGACGCCCTGCCGCTGGAGATCGCGGAGCTTGTCGAAGAGCCGGTTGATGCCGCGGGCGTCCAGCTTCGCGGTCGGCTCGTCGAGGATGATGAAACGGGCGCCGAACGACAGCGCCCGTGCGATCTCGATGAACTGCCGCTGCTCGACCGTGAGCTCCCTGGCCCGCGCGGCCGGGTCGACGGCCACGCCGTACTCGCCGAGCAACTCCTCGGCACGTCGGCGCAGTTGCTTCCAGCGGATGGGCTGCACCACCCCGGCGCTCTGGCGGTTCAGGAAGAGGTTCTCGGCGACGGTCAGGTCACCGATGACAGTGGAGTGCTGATAGACGCAGGCCACACGCGAGCGCCAGGCGTCGATGTCGCCGAGGGCGGGCGCCGGCGCGCCGGAGAAGCGCAGGGTGCCGGAGTCGGGCTGCTGCAGGCCGGTGAGGACGGACACGAGCGTCGACTTGCCGGCACCGTTGCGTCCGACCAGGGCGTGCGCCTCACCGGGGGCGACGGTGATACGGGCGTCGCGCAGCGCGACCGTCGCGCCGAATCGTTTGCTGATGCCGGTCGCGTCGGCGACCGGGGCCGGAGTGCCGGGGCCGGTCGCCGGGCCGGTCGCGGTGTCCGCCATGGTGGATACCGTCCTTCGTGTACGGAGGCTGGAGCCGGGGCGCGGGAGGATGTCCGCGCCGGCGGGGCGTGTGCCCGGGGGACGAGGGCTGCGCGTCCCCCGACGCGGCGGGCGGAAGTGCCGGTGATCGGACGTGCCGGTCGTCAGCCGACGTTGTTGCCCCACAGGGTCTTGTCGTCGACGTTGTCCTTGGTGACCAGCGGGGCGGGCAGCTGGTCCTCGAGGCCGTTGTCGAGCTTGACGATGGTGGAGTCGTGGTCGGTCTTGCCCGGCTTGAAGGTCTTGCCCTCGGCCGCGGCCTTGGCGTAGTACAGCGCGTACTTGGCGTAGAGATCGGCGGGCTGGGAGATGGTGGCGTCGATCTGGCCCTTGCGGATGGCGTCGAACTCCTGCGGGATGCCGTCGTTGGAGACGATCGAGATGTGCCCCTTCTCCCCGGCGGGCTTGAGCAGGCCCTTCTGCTCGAGGAGGGCGAGGGTCGGCTGGAGGAAGACTCCGCCGGCCTGCATGTAGATGCCGTTCAGGTCGGGGTGCTGGGCGAGCAGGCTCTGCAGCTTGGCGGAGGCCACGTCACCCTTCCAGTCGGTGGGCAGCTCGAAGACCTTGATCTTCGGGAACTTCTCCTTCATGCAGGAGGCGAAGGCCTCGGAGCGGTCCCGCCCGTTGATCGAGTCCAGGGCGCCCTGCAACTCGGCTACCTTGCCCTTGCCGCCCATCTGCTCGCCGAGGAACTCACACGCCTTGGTGCCGTAGGCCCGGTTGTCGGCGCGCACGACCATGTAGACGTCGCCCTTGTCAGGGCGGGTGTCGACGCTGATCACGGGGATCTTCTTCGACGCGAGGGCGTCGAGCGTGGAGGCGATGGCCCCGGTGTCCTGCGGGGCCATGACCACGGCCTTGGCGCCCGTGTTCTGGAACACCTGCACGTTGGCGACCAGCTTGGTGACGTCGTTCTGCGAGTTGCTGATCGGCAGCGCGTCGATGCCTTCGGACTTGACGCCCTTCTTCACGTACTCGGCGTAGGAGTTCCAGAAGTCGGAGTCGGAGCGCGGCAGGTCGATCCCGATGGCGGGCTTGTCACCGCCCGAGGCGACCGAGTCGGTGCCTTCGCGGTTGCACGCGGTGGCGAGGGCCAGTACCGCGAGGACGGCGGTGGCTGCGGCGGTGGAGCGGGTTCGAGCTGCCTCTTATACACATCT
>NZ_POUC01000459.1 GCF_002891435.1 Streptomyces cahuitamycinicus | reverse complement strand
GGGCAGGCCCTGCCGCACGGGATCGACGTCGCGAGCGTGGCGGCGTGGGCGCGGGAGCTGGCCGGGGACGTGGAGCGAACCGGCCGGCCGGTGGACGCGGGAGCGCGGGCGCCTCGGCTGCGGGGCCCGGCAACCGGGCGCTGAACTGCGGCGACGGGGGACCCGGCTCCCCGAGGTGATCGGCGAACCCCAGGAGGACGCGGACGGCGTGCCTCTGTTCGCCTCGCCCGGGCAAGGGGGCGACGGGCCGACCTCGGTGTGCCCGGCCCGGTCCCGGTGCGGCAGACTCGGGCCGTGCGAAAGATTCATGTCATCGGTATCGGCGCGGGCGACCCCGACCAGCTCACCCTCCAGGCGGTCAGGGCGCTGCGGAGCACGGACGTGTTCTTCATCCTGGAGAAGGGCGAGGTGAAGGCGGATCTCACCGGGCTGCGCCGGGACATGCTCGACGCGCACGTACCCGGGGGGACGTACCGCGTCGTGGAGGCGCGTGACCCGGAGCGGGACCGGAGGGCCGGCGGCGCGGCCTACTCCCCCGCCGTCGGGGACTGGCGCAGCGCCCGGGCCGACATCTACGAGCGGCTGATCGCCGAGGAGCTCGGCGAGGAGCAGACCGGCGCGTTCCTGGTGTGGGGCGACCCGTCGCTGTACGACAGCACGCTGGGGATCCTGGAGGAGGTGCTGGAGCGGGGCTCCGTGGCGTTCGACTACGACGTCGTGCCCGGCATCAGCAGCGTCTCGGCGCTCGTCGCCCGGCACCGCACGGGACTCAACCGGGTGGCCCGGCCGGTACAGATCACCACGGGCCGGCGGCTGGCGGAGGGCTTCCCCGAGGGCGTGGACGACGTGGTGGTAATGCTCGACGCCCACCAGACCTTCCGGCAGTACGCGCAGGAGGACGTGGACATCTACTGGGGCGCCTACATCGGCACTCCGGACGAGATTCTCGCCTCCGGCCCGATCGCCGAGGCGGCCCCTCGCATCGAGCGGTTGCGGGCCGAGGCCCGTGAGCGCAAGGGCTGGATCATGGACACGTATCTGCTGCGCCGGCACCCCCGCGACTGAGGGGGCAACCGGCGGGCACATCGGCGGCGAAGTCCCTCGCGACGGGCTGGGTGTGAGCCTCCTACCCCAGCCCCAGCCGGTCCAGCGCGCCCTGCACATCGGGTACGGCCGTCACACCGTCCGGCAGCGGCGGCCGCCGTACGACCACGACCGGCAGTCCGAGGTCCCGGGCCGCGGTCAGCTTGGCCGCCGTCGCCGCTCCCCCGCTGTCCTTGGTCACCAGGACGTCGACGCGGTGCTCGCGCAGCAGGGCCGTCTCGCCGGGGACGGTGAACGGGCCCCGGGCGAGCAGCACATGGGTGTCGGGCGGCATCGGCGGCTCGGGTGGATCCACCGACCGGACGACGAAGTGGAGTCGTGTCAGGTGGGCGAAGGAGGCCAGGCCGAGACGCCCGGTGGTGAGGAACGCCCGGCGGCCGAGACGCGGAAGCAGGTCGGCTGCCCCCTCCAGCGAGGGGACCGGGTGCCAGTCGTCGCCGGGGCCGGGTCGCCACCCCGGCCGGCGGAGCACCACCGCGGGTACGCCGGTCTCGGCCGCGGCGCGGGCGGCGTTGGCCGTGATCGACTCGGCGAACGGGTGCGTGGCGTCGACGAGCGCGTCCACGCCCTGCTCCCGCAGCCATTCGGCCAGCCCTCCGGCCCCGCCGAAGCCTCCGACGCGCACGTCCCCGTCGAGCGCCCCCGGCGTCGCGGTACGCCCCGCCAGGGACGTCGTTACGCGAACACCGGGGCGCGCGGCCAGCGCGGCGGCCAGGGCACGGGCCTCGGCCGTGCCGCCGAGGATCAGGACATGAGAGGACACGGCGTCGAGCGTACGAGGTCCGGCAAGGGGACCGGCGCTGCCGCGGGAGTCAGCGCAGCAGTAGCTGCAGACCGCCCACGACGGTCGCCGCGATGACGAGCTGCTCGAACAGCCGCTGGTTGATCCTGTGCACGGCCCACTTGCCGAGCAGCGCGCCGGGCACCACGAACGCCACGAGCGCCAGGTCCAGGAGCAGCGACGGGCCGTCGATCAGGCCGAGGCCCGCGCTGAAGGGCAGCTTGGAGACGTTCACGATCAGGAAGAAGAAGGCCGAGGTACCGAGGAAGCCGAGCTTGCGGAAGCCCGCGGAGAGCAGGTACATCGACATCACGGGGCCACCCGCGTTGGCGACCATGGTGGTGAAGCCGCCGAGGACACCGTAGGAGCGGGCCTTGAGACGGCCCGGGCGCGTGGTGACCGACTCCGGCCCCTCCTCCGCGTCGGCCGCGCGCCGGCGCCACACCGTCACGGCCGCCATCAGCAGCAGGATCGCGCCGATCGAGGTCCGTACGACCGCGTCGTTCGCCCAGACCAGGAACACCGTGCCGACGACTACACCGGCGGCGACCGCCGGGAACAGCCGCCACAGGGTGGGCCAGTGGGCGTGCCGCCGGTAGGTGGCGACGGCCAGGAGGTCTCCGGCGATCAGGATGGGCAGCAGCACGCCGGTGGAGGCGCGGGCGGGCAACACCGCCGCGAAGATGGCGAGACTGACCGTGTTGGCCCCGCTCACGGCGGTCTTCGAGAAGCCGACGAGCAGGGCCGCGAAGGCGAGGGCGGCGAACTCCCAGCCGGTGATGTGCCAGAGCGTCATGGTGTTCATGCGAACACTGATGCTATGTGCAACGAACGGGTGGCCGTAAGCGCCGTCTCGCCTGCTGGGCCCACCGAAGCCCGGAGCCGGGGCTCGACGTCCGCTGCGTCCTGCCGTTACGTCCTCTCGACGAGGACCGCGCTCCCCTGCCCCACGCCCACGCACATCGTGGCGAGCCCGCGCCCCGCCCCCGTACGCCGCATCCGGTGGAGCAGCGTCGTCAGGATGCGGGCGCCGGAGCAGCCCAGGGGATGGCCCAGCGCGATGGCGCCGCCGCTGGGGTTGACCAGGCCGGGGTCGATGCCGAGCTGGTCCACGCAGGCCAGGGCCTGGGCGGCGAAGGCCTCGTTGAACTCGGCCTCCTCCACGTCGCCGACGCTCCACCCGGCGCGGGAGAGCACCTTGCGGGTGGCGGGGACCGGGCCGATGCCCATGACGTCGGGGTGGACTCCGGCGGAGGCGCCCGCGACATAGCGGCCCAGGGACTCCAGGCCCAGGTCGTTCAGGGCCTCCTCGCTGACGAGGAGGAGGCCGGCGGCGCCGTCGTTCATCGGTGATGCGTTGCCCGCGGTGACCGTGCCGCCGTCCCGGAAGACCGGCTTCAGGCGGGCCAGCTTCTCGGACGAGGTGTCCTCGCGGACGCACTCGTCGGTGTCGACGACCACCCCGTCGGGGCGCTCCACGGGGAGGAGCTCGTCGTCGAAGTGGCCGTTCTTGCGGGCCAGGGCGGCGCGCTGGTGGCTGCGCAGGGCGAAGTCGTCCTGGCGTTCGCGCGGGATGCCGTACCGCGCGGCGACCTCCTCGGCGGTCTCGCCCATGGCCAGCAGACCGTGCAGGTCCCGCATCGCCGGGTTGACCAGGCGCCAGCCGAGGCGGGTGTCGGCGGTCTCCATGCGGTGCGGCAGGGCGTCGTCGGGGCGGGGCAGGACGAAGGGGGCCCGGCTCATCGACTCGGAGCCGCCCGCGATCACGACGTCCGCCTCGCCCGCGGCGATGGTGCGGGCGGCCGTGGTCACGGCTTCCAGGCCCGATGCGCACAGGCGGTTGACGGTGGCGCCGGGCACGGAGTCCGGGAGGCCGGCGAGCAGCGCGGCCATGCGGGCGACGTTGCGGTTGTCCTCGCCGGCCTGGTTGGCGGCGCCCCAGTAGACGTCGTCGATCCGCGCGGGGTCCAGCGCGGGCACGCCGGTGACCAGGGCCCGCACGACGGCGGCGGCGAGATCGTCGGGCCGGATCGTCGAGAGGGATCCCCGCAGCTTGCCGATGGGGGTGCGGCGGGCGGCCGCGAAGTGGACGGGACGCACGAGAGGCTCCTCACGCCGCGCATCAACGCGCATTAATTAGCACTGCTAGTTTCGGACTATAGCCCCTTGGTCGGCCCTCTGTGAAGATTCTGCGCCTCCCGCGGTCCCCGAGAGGTCATATCGCAGGCCGGACGACCCTCACCCGACGCGTTTGCACCAGTGCGCCCAGGGCACCCGCGCGTTCATGGAGTGGTTGCGGAGCGCAGCCTGCGTGGACGAGGACCCCGAGCTGTTCTTTCCCGTCGGCACCGCCGGCCCCGCCCTGCGTGACGTGAGCGCCGCGAAGCGGGTCTGTGCGCGCTGCCCGGTGGCCGACCCGTGTCTGAGTTTCGCGCTGAGCAGCGGTCAGGCCTCGGGCGTGTGGGGCGGCACCGGCGAGGAGGAGCGCGACGCACTGCTCCGGACGACCAGGAACGACGCGAGAAGGAGAAGTGCCCAATGACGGCTGTGAGGAGCACACTGCCCGACGACGCCCGCAAGGTCTCCTGCGAGGCACTCCAGGACACCCTGGTGGATCTGCTCGGGCTCTCGCTGGTCGGTAAGCAGGCGCACTGGAACGTCGTCGGGCCCCGTTTCCGGTCCATCCACCTCCAGCTCGACGAGGTGGTCACCGCGGCACGGGACTTCGCCGACACCGTCGCGGAGCGGTCCGCGGCGCTGGGCGTCCCGCCGGACGGCCGGCCGGAGACGATCGCGAAGGCCTTCACGCTGCCCGCCCCGAAGGAGGGCTGGGTCCGCGACTCGGACGCCGTGCAGGTGATGGTGGAGGCGCTGCAGGACGCGGTCGGCCGGCTGCGTGAGCGCGTCGACGCGACCGAGAAGGCTGACCCGGTCACCCAGGATCTGCTGATCAGCGTCACCGCGGAGCTGGAGAAGCAGCGCTGGATGTTCGACGCCGAGAATTTCCCCCGCTGACCCGCGGGGGAAGGGCACAGGACAACCGACGCACGTACGGAAGGGGCAGGCGATGACCGACGCCCTCGAACTCGACGCGCTGTGGGAGGACTTCCACCGCGTGGTGAACATGACCTCGCAGGAGCTCGCGGCCTGGCTGCGGGTCCGCGACGCCGACGAGGCCACCGAGCCGCTGCCGGACCAGGCCGGCTCGGCCACCGGGCAGCACGTCCTGGCGATCCTCCAGAAACGGCGCACCGACCTGACCGAGGACGACCTGCGCGTGATGCGGAAGGTCGTGGACACGGTCACCGGCCAGGTGGACCTGGAGAACGAACCCGAGCCCGAGGTGACGGCCGAGGACACCCGGCGCCGGCACCGGCTGATGACGGTCGGGCACGACCCGCTGAAGGGATAAGGCCATGGGCCGCCCGGAGCGCGTCGTACGGGAACTCCTCGGCGCGCACGGCCGGACGTACGCCGACGAGGCGGGTGTCGGGCTGAAGGACACACCGCAGCCGCTGTACCGG
Organism: Streptomyces cahuitamycinicus; assembly: GCF_002891435.1. GTDB lineage: Bacteria > Actinomycetota > Actinomycetes > Streptomycetales > Streptomycetaceae > Streptomyces > Streptomyces cahuitamycinicus. The sequence continues at coordinate 597 of NZ_POUC01000459.1, read as the reverse complement.
CTGCTGGTGCTGTCCCACCTGCTCAGCGCCCGTATCCGCGGCTCGGTCGCGCTGGCCACCGCCCGTGCCCTGCACGAGGCGGGGCTGCGCGATCCGCGCCGCATGGCGCAGGCCGGCTGGCAGCAGCGGGTCGACGCCCTGGGCCGGGGCGGCTACCGGCGCTACGACGAGCGCACGGCCACCCAGCTCGGTGACGCCGCCGAGCTGTTGAGCGAGCGGTGGGGCGGCGATCTGCGGCGGCTTCGCCGGGAAGCGGACGGCAAGGTCTCCGAACTGCGCCGCCTTCTTATGGAGTTCCCCGGAATCGGGCCGGCTGGTGCCGACATCTTCCTGCGCGAGGCGCAGGGCGTCTGGCCGGAGGCAGCCCCCTACCTCGATGCCAAGGCCCTCCAGGGCGCCGAACGGCTGGACCTGCCGAAGGAGCCGGAGCGCCTGACCGAACTGGCCGGTGACACCGACCCGGCCGTCTTCGCCGCGGCGTTGGTGCGGGCGGCGGTGGACAAGGAGGTCGCGCGGGACACACTGCGGCGTGCCGGGTGACCGGCACCTCAGCCGGCACCTCGCGCCGGACCCCCCGCCGACACCTCCGCCACCTCC
>NZ_POUC01000458.1 GCF_002891435.1 Streptomyces cahuitamycinicus | reverse complement strand
CCCGCGCACGATGCGAGGGAGGCCCGCCGCCCGGCGGCCCCACGTCTGCGAGGCCCGCCACCTGGCGGCCTCCCACGGTCTGTGCTCTCGGGAGGACCTGCCATGACCGCCAGTCTGGAGCAGTTGCGCCGCTGCCACTTCGCCGTCGACCTGGGGGCGGCTCGCACCCGCGTCTACGTCAAGGGCACCGGGCTCGTCGTCGACCAGCCGTCCGCCGCCGCCGTCAACACCCGCACCGGCGCGCTGATCGCGGTCGGTGAGCTCGCCGAGAAGATGACGGGCCGCACTCCGCACTTCATCCGGGTGGTCCGGCCGGTCTCCGGCGGCACCGTCGTCGACATCGAGATGGCGCAACGCATGCTGCGGCACCTGCTCGGTGACAAGATGCGCCGTGCTCTGCGCCGCAAGCCGATCCTGCGTGCCGCGGCCTGCACCCCGCACGACGCCGACCCGCTGGCGCAGCGCGCCGCTATCGAGACGCTGGTCGGTCTCGGGGCCCGCAAGGTGGAGCTGGTCGACACGCTGATCGCCGCCGCCGTCGGCTGCGGACTGCCCGTGGAGCAGCCCGAGGCCACGATGATCATGGTGTGCGGGGCGGCGGCCACGCAGGTGGCCGTGCTGTCCCTCGGCTCGATCGTCACCGCCGAGCGCATGCCGGTGGGCGGCGAGGCCGTCGACCACGCGATCGTGCAGCACCTGCGCCACCAGCACGAGCTGATGCTGCCGAGCCAGTCGGTGCGGCCCCTGCAGCTGGCCCTGTCGGGCAACGGCCTCACCGCGCAGGGCCCGGCCTCCACGGAGATCCACGGCCGGGACGTCGCCACGGGCCTGGCCCGTACCGTCCAGGTCGACACCGCGGCCGTCCGGGACGCCATCCAGACGCCGCTCACCGCGATCCTCGACGGCATCGGCAAGGTGCTGCGGGCCTGCCCGCCCGACCTGGTGGCCGACCTGGCCGACCGGGGGATCATGATGGTCGGCGGCAGTGCCCTGCTGCCGGGCCTGGACCAGATGCTGCGGCAGGCGACCGGCATGCCGGTGCACATCGCCGAGCGTCCGGACGTGTGCGCCGTGCAGGGTCTCGGCGCGATGCTGGAGGGCAGGATCGCGCCGCTCGCGCTGAACCCGCTGGGTACCTGAGCGCCGGCCGCCGGGTCAGCGGGCGAACCAGCAGCGCACGGTCGTCCCGCTGTCGCTCCGGTGCAGCCGCACCAGGTCGGCGATCAGATTGACCAGCAGGACCCCGCGCCCGCCGCGCTGGTCGCGGGGCACGGGCCGGCGTCCGGCCAGGACGTCCCCGAGGTGCCCGTCGTCGCGGACCTCGCACACCACGTACCCGTTTTCGGCCCACACCCGCAGCACGCCCGAACCACCGCCGTGCACCACGCTGTTGGTGGTCAGCTCGGCCGTGGCGAGGGCCAGGTCGTCCAGCTTCACACCGACGAGGCCGAGCCGCGCGCCCTCTCCGACGGCCACGTGCCGGGCGTGCGGCAGGGAGTCGGAGTCGAAGGCGAACGTCAGTGCCTCCTGCACGGGCGGCAGCGGCACGTTGTAGCGGGTGACGACGTCCTCGGGGGCGTACGCGTCGCTGTCGCGCGCCGCCCGGGAGCCGGGGTGGATGACGGTGGGGTGGGTGGCGTAGGCGTCGGCGACGACGTGCTCGGGCAGCCGCGCGACGTCGTACGGGCACAGGATCGTCGCCGTACGCCCCCGGAAGGCGGCGTTGATGAGCGCCTCGTGCTGGGCGCAGGCGGGGTACTCGGCATCGGAGCGGCCGGCCCAGACGGGCTCGCCGATGATGCGCACCCGCCGGCCGGCCGGCTGGGCGTCGGCGAAGGCGCGCAGCACGCCGGGGATGATCCGCCCGGGGTTGCGGCCGGCCTCGCGCATGTCCAGGAGCCGCACGGCGGCGGCGTCATCGCCCAGCGCGTCCCGGATCAGGACGAGGTTCTTGCCGGGCACGGCGACGGCCACCGGTTCCCCGGCCTCCAGCCCCTCGCGTACGAAGGGCAGGGTGCCGTCGAGGTAGTCCTGCTCGTCCCGGTAGAAGAACGCGGGGTGGACGAAGGGATCGAGGGGCCCGAAGGGCTCGGTGACCGCGGTGGTCATGATGCCGACACCTCGATTCCCCTCTGGCCGGGCCACAGCAGGTCCAGCGTGCGCCGCAGGGCGGGCGGGGGCCGGTTCACCACGAACCGCCGACCGTCGCTGAGCTGTCCGGCGGCGGCCGCGAGCGCGCCGGCGCCCGCGACGTCGACGAACGTCACGCCGGACAGTTCGAGGTAGTACACGTCCTCATCCTCACGGACAGCCTGTTCCAGTACGCCTTCCCAGATCGCACGTGTCGTCAGGCCGACCTCACCGGCCGCCCGGACGCCCTGCCGCCCGGCCAGCGGGAACACCGCCAGGCCCGGCACAGGGTCGCGAGGGCCGTTCGCCGACAGCTGCTGCCGAGTGTTCAAGCCTTCTCCCCACGCTTCTGGACCACAGCGCTCTTACCCGTCCGGGAGGGGCTCATTCCCCCGGAACGTGTGTAGTACGCCGTACGGCGGGCAGGCGCACCCTCACACCGACGTCCACGGGGGCGAGTGACGTTGTGCAGTCCGACGAGACGAACACGACCGACGAGGACCGACAAGGCGGTGACATGACCTCAGCGGCATCACCACATCTCACAGGAGGGCTGGACACCCTGGTCATCCCTGGCCGCGTCGACGCGGACCGCGCCGAGCTCACCCCCCGGGGTGAGCTCGTCCACGGCTGCGCGGACATCCTGGCGAGAACCCTGGCCGGCCTGCCGGCCACTGTCGTCCGGGTCGACCTGGACATGAGGGGCGTGCACTTCATGGACACGGCCGGTCTGCAGTTCCTGGACGTGCTGGCGGAGCACGGCCGACGGCGGTCGCTGACGATGACGGCGACGAACTGGAACGGCCAGCCGCGCCGGATCCTGGAGCTGGCGGGCCTGAACACGACCGACCCGCTGGCCGGCCCGGACGCCACGAGCCCGGACTCGGCGGGCCCGGTCTCCGAGGTGTCGCCGGCCGCCCCGGCCTCCTCGGCGGTCGCCCTGGAACGCGCGGAATGCCTGCACGACCTGCGGGAGGAGGTCGAGCAGCTCCGCCAGGCCATCGCCTCCCGCCCCGTGATCGACCAGGCCCGGGGCATCCTCATGGCCACCCACGGCTGCACCTCCGACGAGGCGTGGCACATCCTGCGGGAGACGTCCCAGCTGTCGAACACGAAGCTCCGGGATGTCGCTGCGGCGGTGACGGCGAGCGCTGAAGCGGACGGCCCGCCGCCGTCGGCCGAGCTGCGCACGGCGTTGAAGCGGGCTGTCGCGAGGCGCCGCCGGCGCTGAAGCGGCCTGTCGCCGGGCGATCGCCGGAGCTGAGGAGCAGGGGCCGGGGTGCCGTGCGCAGGGCGGTGCTCCCCGTCTCAGCGGGGTACCCGGCAGCCGACAGCCGCGCGAGGAGGTGCACGATGAGTGACCACACCCCGTCCCAGGCCGAAGGCGACCGCGACGACGAGCAGGACACGACCCCGCGTCCCACCCCGTCCCAGGCGGAGGGCGACCGTGACGACACGAGCCCCCGGGACGAAGGCGACGGCGACCGGACGGAGACCACCGGCACGGAGGAAGCCACATAGAGGCGTCGCGTCGGGGAACACGTAACTCCCCTACTACTCAAGGGAGTTGCCCGTGATCGTCGCCGTTGTCATCGCCGGATGCGTCCTCCTGGCCGTGCTCGCCTTCCTCGTCCCGCGCCTCTCGCGCCACCCCGAGCGCGGCACCCAGCGCTCGCTCGGCGCCGGCGCCCGGGCCGGCGGCAAGGCACCCGGAGTCCTGGGCAGGCTCTTCAGCAAGCCCTTCCACTCGAGTTCCCGTGCGGTGAGCCGCAGCGGCTCGGCCGGCCGCCGCACCCGTGGCCGCATGCCCTTCTGACCCACCGCACCGTCGCGCCGCCCGGCATGCTGGTCCGGTACGCACGGCAGGCAGAAGGAGACCTTCTCGATGGGCACCGCAGTGCACGTCCCGCAGACGCGGGACATGATCGGGGAGGAACTCTCCGGGGACGAGGCGTTCACAGCGCTGCGGCGCTACGGAGGCCGCCGGCTGTTCCTCGACGCGTTCACCCGGTTCCGCTACGCCGACGGTTTCAGCAGCTCCCGCTCCCTCGCCTTCCAGGTGGTTTTGGGCATGGTGCCGTTCACCATCGCCCTGGTCGGCGTGGCCACCACCGTGCACACGGAGAGCGTGGGGCGGATCATCGAACTCACCCTCGGCCGGATCGTGCCCGGCGCCAGCGCGGACCTGGTCGAGGAGGCCCTGGACGGCACAGCGCGCAGCGCCGGTTCGGGCGTCTGGGGCGCCGTCGCCATGTGGCTGGGCCTGGCCTTCGCCGTACTCAACCTGGCCTCGGCGATGGCCCAGATCGAGCGCGGCGCCAACCGCATCTACGGCATCGAGCGCGACCGGCCCTTCCTGGCCAAGTACGGCCGCTCGCTGCTCCTCGCCATGGCCGCGGGCATGCCGATGGTCCTGGGGTTCCTCGTGCTGGTGGCCGGTGACGCCGTGGGCAGCGCGGTGGTGCAGTCCCTCGGCTGGTCCCGCACCTGGCTCGACTGGTGGGGCGCCCTCGACGTACCACTGGGCGTGGTGCTGGCCTGGGTGGCCTCGTCGGCGATCTTCCGCTGGGCGCCCCGCCGGGACCAGCCGGGCTACACCTGGCTGGCGTTCGGCTCGGCACTCCATCTGGTGCTGTGGATCACGGCGACCTGGCTGCTGGCGCTCTATGTCGCCGAGAGCGGCTCCTTCGGCGCCGTCTACGGCCCGCTGACCGCGTTCGTCGCCCTGCTGCTGTGGGCCAATCTGACCGGCGTCGCCCTGTTCCTCGGCATCGCCTTCGCCGCTCAGCTCGAAGCGGCCCGGGCCGGCATCACCGAGGCCGTGCGCCCCGACCCGGGACCGGGGCCGTGACGCGCTTCCCTGACGCGTACCGGGCCCCTGTGATCACCCCGCTGAACCAGGACGTATCGTCCTGGGTGTGACCGATGTGCCCCCCGCGACCACAGCACCGGCGGACCGAGAAGCGGCCCACGGGACCCCCGGGCCGGCCGGACGCCCGGTGAACGGCGACGACCCGGTCCTGCGGGCGGCCTACCGACTGTGCCGGCGCCGGACGAAGGACCAGGACCCGGCGGAGTACGCGCTGATCCAGCTGGTCCCCGCGGCCCTGCGCCCGGCGCTCCACGCCCTGTGGGCCGCCGCCAACGCCCTCGACGACCTCGGAGACGACCGCACCGCGCCCGCGGCCGAGCGGGCCGCCCGGGTCGAGGCCTGGATCACGGCCCTGCACCGCGAACTGCCCACCGGCTCCAGCCCGGACCCGGTCCGCCACGCCCTGGTGGACACCGCGAACCGCTGGCGCCTGGACCTGTCCGAGCTGCGGGACGCCATGGCGCAGGTCCAGGACGACACCCGCGGCAGGCGCTTCGCCGACTGGGCGGAGTGGCGCGCCTGGGGCCGGGACAACCTCCTGCCCTGGTTCGGCCAGGTCCGCACGGTCTTCGACCGGGCCGGCGTCCCCGTGGCGCTGCGCCTGGACACCCGGGAGGCCTACGAGGAGTTCCTCGACGGCGTCCGGCTCACCGACATCCTCACCGACCTGGCCGCCGACCTCGCCCAGGGCGACCTCCTGCTGCCCGCCGAGGCCCTCGACCTCCACCCCGGGTCGGCGGCCGATCTGGCGCAGCGCCGCTGGAGCCCCGCCGTCGCCGCCCTGGTCAAGCATCTGACCGGCCTGGCCCGTCAGTGGGTGACCCAGGAGTCCCTCACCCGCGGTATGCACCCGGGCCCCGCGACGGTCCTGGACACCATGGCCGCCCTGCTGCACGCGCAGCTCGACGCCGTCGACGCGGCCGGCCCGGCGCTCCTGCGCTCCCCGCCCCGGCCGGCGCTGGGCACCCGGGTTCGCATCCTCGCCCCCGCCCGGGCCCGCGCGGCCCTGGCCTGGAGCC
>NZ_POUC01000457.1 GCF_002891435.1 Streptomyces cahuitamycinicus | reverse complement strand
CCCCTCCCCCGGGAGCCGACCACCACCAGCTCGGCAGCACGGGACTGTGCCTCCAACACCGCCAGCGGCTCACCCGTCACCACGGCATGTGAGACCGGCACCTCCGGCTCCGCGGTCTTGGCGCGCGCCACCGCCTCGGCCACCAGATGCTCGACCATGTTCCGGACCCCGCTCGCCGGCGGGCCCAGCGGCAACGGCCCCGGCGGTGGATGCATCGCGGGCCACAGGAAGGCATGCACCACCCGTAGTTCCGCGCCTCGCAGCCGCGCCTCGCGCGCCGCCACCTCCACCGCCGCCAGACCCGAGGCCGACCCATCCACACCCACCACCACCCGACCGGCCACGATGCCTCCCAGATCCGCAGGCCAGACCCTGCGTCTTCAGCTTCACGCCGACCGCGCCGCACCGCCAGGGAACCCGGTGCCCCCTGGTGGGGACCATCCGGCACCTCCCCTCGTGCCCCGATCGCCGATCACTGCGGCGTCCCCACAGGCGTCCCGTGCCGCCCCAGCGGCCTGCACCCACCGGGCAGAACCGTCGGTGCTTGAGCGGCACGGGCCGCCAACGGCAGTACTGGCGTAAGGAGCCGCTGGCCGGACGCATCGGACACGACCCCCCGGAGCGGCAACGCGTCGCCGCGCTCGGCCTCAGCCTCGCAAGAGCCCGTTTTCGGCCTTTCCCGGCGAGCCCGTGCCGACCGTGCCCCTCCCGGCCTGCGGCAGCCCTATGCTTCTACTCGTTTGTAGAAGGCCCGCGACAGGGCCGGGCCTCACGCGCCCGGAAGAGGACACGTATGGCTTCGATCGACCTGGACAAGGTGCTCGACAAGGCATGGGCGGACAAGAGTCCGCCAGAGATCCTGGCCGCCCCGGTGGGAGCGCTCAAGGGCGTCTCCGACCGTGACGGCGAGCTGCTCCAGGAGGCGTTCGGGGTCAAGGCCGTAGCCGGCCTGGCCGAGTTGAAGTACGTCCGCCGGGCGCAGGCCCTCGCCGCGCTTGGCGCGGCCAAGTAGCCCCTCCCGGCGCACAACCGTGGTGTCATGCGTCTGCCCGGGCGCGCGGCACCGCACCTGAACGAGACACACGCACGTAAAAGGAGTGGACGCCACCATGGTGTTCAAACGACTGCTCGGATCACTCGGGGTGGGCGGGCCCACCGTCGACACGGTCATCGACCCCGGAGCCGCCCGCCCCGGCGGCGCGTTGACCGGCCAGGTCCATCTCAAGGGTGGAGACGCCGACTTCGACATCGAGCACATCACCCTGGAGCTGGTGGCCCGGGTCGAGGCCGAGCACGGCGAGGGTGAGAGCGAGGGTGTCGTCGCCTTCGAGCGGTTCACCGTCGGAGGCGGTTTCCGGCTGGGCGCGGATCAGCAGCACAGCATCCCGTTCACGGTGACGCTGCCGTGGGAGACGCCGATCACCGAGCTGTACGGGCAGGGCCTGGGCATCGTCCTCGGCGTGCGCACCGAGCTGGCGGTGGCCGGCGCGAAGGACAAGGGCGACCTGGACCAGCTGAACATCGCCCCGCTGCCCGCACAGGAGGCGATCCTGGAAGCCCTCGGCCAGCTCGGCTTCGGCTTCAAGTCCGCCGACCTGGAGTACGGGCGCATCGGCGGCACCGGCCAGCAGCTGCCCTTCTACCAGGAGATCGAGCTGACCCCGGCGCCGCAGTACGCGCACCAGGTCAACGAGATCGAGGTGACCTTCCTGGCCAACCCGGGCGGAATCGAGGTCGTCCTGGAGGCCGACAAGCGCGGCGGCTTCTTCTCCGGCGGCCACGACACGCTGACCCGCTTCACCGTCGGCCACCACGACTCCCGCGACTGGAACACGGAAGTCGACGGCTGGATCCGGCAGTTGGTCGAGCGCCGGGTGTCGCACGGCGCCTACGGCCACGGTGACCCGTACGCCGGGCACGGGCACGGCGACCACCACCACCACGACGACCACCGCCGTTCCGGCCCTGGCATGGGCACCGCCGTCGCCGCGGGCGCCGCCGGGCTCGCGGTGGGCGTCGTCGGCGGCATGGTCGCAGCCGAAGTGGTCGACGAGGTCGGGGACTTCTTCGAAGGTGACGAGGAGGACGAGGGCTGAGAGCAGGCCCCGGCAGACGGTAGAGGATGCACCAGCCGGGGGCGGGTGGACGCACGTCTCCGCCCCCGGCTGATAACTTCTACTAGGTTGTAGAAGAAGCGCTGTCCGGAGCACCCCGTCCGGGCATCCCCCGACGCGTATGGAGTCCTCATGGCCCTGTGGGACCGCCTCAAGGAGTCCGCATCGACGATGCAGACCCAACTCATGGCGAAGAAGAACGACCTCAAGAGTGGTGCCTTCCGTGACGCCAGCATGGCGATGTGCGCCCTCGTCGCCGCCGCCGACGGCACCGTCGACCCGTCCGAGCGGCAGCGGGTGGCCCAACTCATCGCCACCAACGAGGTGTTGCAGAACTTCGACGCCGACGACCTGCGCCGCCGCTTCGAGGAGAACCTCAACAAGCTCACCACCGACTTCGCCTTCGGCAAGGTGAGCGTCATGCAGGAGATCGCCAAGGCCAAGAAGAAGCCCGCCGAAGCACGGGCCGTCATTCAGATCGGCATCGTCATCGGCGGCGCCGACGGCGACTTCGACAAGGACGAGCAGGCCGTGGTCCGCGAGGCGTGCTACACCCTCGAGCTGCCGCCCCACGAGTTCGACCTCTGACCGACCCCGACCGTGTGGCGGGCCGCGCGCCCTTTCGGTACCGGCCCGCCACACCAACGGTGAGAGCTGGAGTAGTGATGCCGGACATCGGCCGACCCGAGAGGCGGAGCTCACTGCGGCATCTTCGCACGGCCGCGGTCCTGGCCAGCGCCGGAATGCTGGTCAGCATCGTGCTCTCGGCCCTGCCCCAGGAATCCATCCCGCTGCCGTTCAGCGCCGGACACCACCAGGACCGGCAACCGGGCACCGCGACCGTCACCGACGAGGCCGAAACCGGGCCGTAACTCCTCCTGCCTCGCACGCATTGGACACGAAAGCCTCGAGGGGCTGGGCGTGAGCGGCACCGACGACGCGCGGACGGCGGCCGGAGAGTCGGCGCGTACGTTCGGGGGACGGAATCGGGCGGCGAAGGTCAGTGCGTTCCTCGCGCTCGGCGGAGTCGCGTTCCTCGCCCCGCCAGGGTCAAAGGGGCGTGGCCGCGTGCAGGATGAGGACCATCGTCACGGCGGAGTTCGCCGACGACATCGCCGACACGGCAGCCCCCACCGCCGCGCCCCACGTCGCCACTCCCACCGATGTGAACAGCGACGGCCAGCTGCGCACCGCCGGAGCGGGTCCGAGCAGGGCTGCCACCCGACGCGGCACCGGTCCCGCCGCGGCCAAGCCGGCCAGGGTCGCCACCGGGGTGCCCCGGGACACCAGGGCCGCCTTGCCGATCGCGCACGCCACTGCCCGGCGGCTGCCGACCGCCCGGGCCGCATCCTCGTCCGCCCACCGTTCCGCCGTGTACGCCACCGCCGTCCGTAGCGGCCGCAGGAAGGGATTGGCCCGCGCGGCCAGTTGGACCGCGAGGAGGAAGCGGTGGTGGCGGGCGGCCAGATGGGCCCGCTCGTGGGCGAACAGTGCGCGGCGCTCGGCCGGTTCGAGACAGTCCAGCATGGCCGTGGTCACCACCACGCGATGCCGCCGACCGCCTCCCGGCAACGCGTAGGCGTAGGGGACGTCGTCCGGGAGTACGGCCACCTCCGTCTCCCGCATTCCGGCCAGCGCCCGGTGGGCGCGACGGCGCACCCGCCCGTGCCGCCAGAGCGCCCGGCCGCACGCCACCAGCACCACGACGAGCGCGGGGATCGCCGCCTTGCCGACGACCTCGTCGTACGGGACCGCCGCGCGCACCTCGGGGTCCGACCAGCCGTCGGGCAGCGGGTTTCCGGGAAGCTGGGCGGTGCCGACCACCATCACCAGGCCGAGGCACAGCGTGCTGCAAGCCGCCATCACCGCGGCCACCCCGGTCAGCAGCCGGGTCGCGGTCCGTGGATGCAGATGCTGCTCGGCCAGGCGCGCGATCGGCCACGCCGTCAAGGGCAGCACCAGCGGCAGAAAGACGAACACCCCCATGAGGCTTCAGTCTTCCCCTTCGTTCCTCGACTGACCCAGCAGCTCACGCAACAGCCGCTCGTCGTCCGCGCCGAGGCCGGTGACGAAGCTGGCCAGCACCGCCTCGCGGTCGCCCTCGGAGTCCAGCACCTTGCGCATCTTGTGGGCGGCCAGGCCGGCCTGATCCGACGCGGGCGTCCAGGCGAAGGACCGGCCCGCGCGCTCCCGCGTGACCGCTCCCTTGGCCAACAGCCGGGTCAGGATGGTGATGACGGTCGTATAGGCGAGGTCACCGCCCAGGCGCTCCTGCACCCAGCCGGCCGTCGCCGGTCCGTCCGCCTCCCGCAGCGCCGACAGGACCAACGCCTCCAGCTCACCCTGCCCCCGCCGCCGGGGACGCTGCCGCTGCTCAGTCACGCCCTGTCTCCCTTCCGCCGCCGTCCGTTTCCCAAGCGGACATCGTATAGACGCCCCCAGGACCATCACGCCGCCCGACAAGCCTCGAAGATTCGCCGCCACATCCTCTACAAAATTGTAGAAGCTACGCTGCCCCGCGGCATGCCCTCACACGAGAAGGACCGGGAAAGGAGCGGGACATCGCACGACCGCACCGGCCCCAAGGCACGGTCGCGTCACCCTGCCACGTTCTCTACAGTGATGTAGATTCTTGAGCCTGGGTCCGTGCCGCGGGCCTCGACCGCACCTGCCGAGAAGGAGTACGCAGTGGGAGTTTCCCTGTCCAAGGGCGGCAACGTCTCGCTCAGCAAAGAGGCACCGGGCCTGACCGCCGTCCTGGTCGGTCTGGGCTGGGACGTCCGCACGACCACCGGCACCGACTACGACCTCGACGCCTCAGCCCTGCTCCTCGACACGTCCGGCAAGGTTCCGTCGGATCAGCACTTCGTCTTCTACAACAACCTCAAGAGCCCCGACGGCTCGGTGGAGCACACCGGCGACAATCTCACCGGTGAAGGCGAGGGTGACGACGAGGTCGTCAAGGTGAACCTCGCGGGCGTGCCCGCCGAGGTCGACAGGATCGTGTTCCCGGTGTCCATCCACGACGCCGAGAACCGCGGCCAGAGCTTCGGCCAGGTCCGCAACGCCTTCATCCGCATCGTCAACCAGGCCGGCGGCGCCGAGATCGCCCGCTACGACCTGTCCGAGGACGCCTCCACCGAGACCGCGATGGTCTTCGGCGAGCTGTACCGCAACGGCGCCGAGTGGAAGTTCCGTGCCGTCGGGCAGGGCTACGCCTCGGGCCTGGCCGGGATCGCCGCCGACTTCGGCGTGGGCGTCTGAGATCCCGTGGAGGCGGCGCCCGACCGACTCTCTCCCCCCCGGGGCAGGTCCGGCGCCGCCTCCGCACCGCTCCAAGAGCGACACCGAAGCCTTCCACCCGTCAGGAGACCATGTGGCCGACCTACTGCGCCTTCGCCAGGAGGACAGGCCGGACTTCGCAGCGGTACTGCACCTGGCACTCACCACCACGGACATCCATGCGGCCCTGAACCCCGATCCCACCGGCCAGGCCACGACGCGCCTGCGCCTGCGCGCACTCGGGGACGCCGACGAGATAGCCGCCACGGCACGCGCGGAATACTGCACGTACCTCGCCTTGCGTGCGTCGGCACAGCCCGACCAGCAGCCGCACCCCGCCGCCGGCCGCCTGCTGCCGACCCTGGCGGTACTCACCCCGCTCATCGCCGCCGCATCTGCCGCGGTCCTGCTCGTCCTCGGCTACCTGCTCCAACTGACCGGCACGGAAGACACGCTCCCCGGCTCACTGGTCACCGCCGGATGGGTCCTGACGCTGATCGCGGGCTGCAGTGCCTGCCTCGCCTTCGCCGCGATGCTGAGAACGGCGATACACGGCGGCGACGGAACCGAACACGAGGCAGGCGTGCAGCAGGCACGGCAGAACTGGCAGCGGGCCCTGCTGGACCGGGGCATGCTGCCCCACCTGCGGCGGTGCCTCCGCGAGGATCCGTCCCTCCGCCCCACCC
>NZ_POUC01000456.1 GCF_002891435.1 Streptomyces cahuitamycinicus | reverse complement strand
CTAGAGTTCGTCGGCAGCGTCAGATGTGTATAAGAGATAGAGCCGCAGCCCATGCCGGACGACACCGGCTCCTACGGCGTCTACGACAACGGGTATCAGGCCGCGGGACAGCAGGCCCACGACCAGTACGGCGCCCAGGCCGCCGACCAGTCCTACGCCTACGACTACTCCGGCTACGGCCAGCAGCAGGGCTACGACGCCACAGGTCAGCAGCAGTACGCCGCCTACTCCGACCCGTACATCGGCTCGTCGACCTACGGCCAGGACACGTACGACGGCGGCTACGCCGACCAGCAGTACTACGGCCAGCAGGGCTACGGCCAGGAGCAGTACGCCGGCAACACCGGCACCTACGGCGGCGAGACCCCGCCCGACGGGGTGTGGGTCCCGCAGCAGCGCAACACCGACGAGCACGGGCAGGAGCTGCCGCCGGAGCAGCCGTACCCGTACCAGGGCGGCGGGCAGCAGCCGCAGGGCAACGGCTTCGACGAGCAGTACCGATTCTGAGACTCGAGTCACACCGGGGCGTCGCGCTCACTGCGAGCCGCGGAACTCCGGCCCCTCCACGATCAGTCCCGCGACCAGCGCGCCCGACATGCCCGCGTGCGGCAGTCCGCCGCCGGGGTGGGCCCAGCCGCCCACGGTGAACAGGCCGGGCACCCGCGTGCCGTTGGCCGGATGCAGCAGCCGTCCGCCGGCCGCCGCCAGGGCCGGCACCGGCACCGCCCCGCCCTCCGCCCCCGTCTCGTCCGCGGTGTCAGCGGGCGTGCGCACCTCGTGCCAGAGAAGGCGGTCGCGCAGGCCGGGGACGGTGCGTTCGGCGGCGGTGATCATGTGGTCCACGAGGTCGCCGTGAGGCTGCTCTGGCCGCGTGGGCACCGCCGTCGTGAGGGTGACCGCCTCGTGGTCCGCCGGGGCCAGGCGTGGGTCGTCGGGCCGTAGCACCGTGACCGTCGGACGGCGATTCCCTGCGGCTGTGCCGAACAGGTCCGCCAACTCGGCCTCGCGGTCCCGGGTGTGCACCACCGTGCGGTGTGCGGTGCCCTCGGGGCGGGGGCCGCGCAGGGCGAGCAGCAGGGTCAGCCGGCCGGCCGCCGCGGGCTGCGGCGGAACCTCGCCCTCGCCCCGTACGACGACGCCCGCCGTCAGCCGGGCCAGGATGCCGGGCGCGACGCCGGCGATCACGAAGTCCGCCTCCGCGACCGACCCGTCGGCGAGTTCCACCCCGGACGCCCGGCCGTCCTTCTCCAGCACGCCGGTAACCTCGGCGCCGAAGTGGAACGCGACCCTGCGGGCCAGACACCGTTCGTACACCGCCCGGGCCAGCTCGCGCAGACCGCCGCGCACGTACCAGGTGCCGAAGGCGTGCTCCAGGTACGGCAGGACGGCCGCGCTCGCCGGGGCGGCCCGGGGGTCCAGGCCGTACCCGAGGGCGTGGCTCTCCAGGAGAGCCGCGAGCCGGGGGTCGCGCAGCTCCCAGGCGCCGATCTCGGCGAGTGTGCCGGCCCGGCGGGTGCGCAGCAGCCGCTTGTGCGGCACCGACGGGTAGGGCTCGCGGTCGGCCAGCACCCGCCAGTTCGGCCAGAGCGGCTCCTCCAGCAGAGGCCGGCGGGTCCGGTCCCAGGCCTCCCGGGCCCGGACCAGGAAGTCGCCCCAGCGCTTCCCGGCGCCGGCGCCGAGCCCTTCGTCCAGGGCGGCGACGACGCCCGCGCGTGAGGCGTTCGGCAGCGACACCTCGGTGCCGTCCGCGAACACGTGCCGGGACGACGGATCGACCTGGACCAGCTCGACGCAGGACTCCAGCGGCTCCTTGCCGGTCTTGACGAAGAGGTCGCGGTAGACGGCCGGCAGCGGCAGCAGGGCGGGGCCGGTGTCGAAGGAGAACCCGTCACGCTCGAAGCGGCGCAGCGCTCCGCCGTAGGTGTCCGTCCGCTCGTACACCGCCACCCGGTGGCCCGCGACGGCCAGCCGGGCGGCAGCCGTCAGCGCGCCCATCCCGGCGCCGATCACCGCAATCCGTGCCATGCCGCGACTTTATCGGCCCCCGCCGACAGCCCATCGACAGCCCCACTGACCGCTCCGACCGACGGCCCCGGCCGGCGGCCTCCGAGTACGGGCGCGGGGGTGATCGTGACCAGGCGGCGACGGAGTGCTGTAGGGCCCCGTGCGCAGGGCTGAGTATCCGTACCTAGCCGCGCAGTTGAGTACGCGCACGGATGGGAGACGGCCCGCGCGGACGGGAGAGTGGAGACACGGAGAAGGGGCACGGCTCCGGCACCGGCGACACGGGGCGCCGGAACGGAGCCGGCCCACGATCCGCTCCTTCCGCCGGCGGTGTCGGCGGGAGCGAGGCACGGGGGAGAACCGGGGTAACCGGGGGACGACCGAACGGGGGTCCTGCGGGGGAACGTACGGGGGAGCAGGAAAACGGGGGAGCAGGGAAGGCGCCGGTTCGAGGTGGCCCGCGGGGGACGCGGCCACAGCGGACCGGCGCCTTCGGCTGTGCGTCGGGAGTCCGGTCAGCGGCAGCCGCTCACCCGGCCCTGGAGCAGCCGCGAAAGGGCCGCGTGGACGTCGTCCAGGGAACGCTCCGGCTGGAACGACTTCCAGTCGAGTGCGGCGACGAGGACCATGCCGACCAGTGCCGCCGCCGTCAGCGGCACGTCGATCTCCTCGCTGAACTCGCCGCCCGCCACACCGTCGCGCAGGACGTCCTCCACGACCGCGACGGCCTGCTGCCGGACCACCAGCAGCGTCGACTGCCAGGCCCGGTTGGTGCGCCACAGTTCGGCCACGTAGAGCTGGGTGAAGGCCGGGTAGCGGTCGATGAAGACCAGCCCGGCGCGGATCATCGCGTCCAGGGCGTCGACCTTGCTGCCGCCCTCCCGCGCGGTCCGCTCGGCCGCTTCCCGCAGGGAGGCGGTCAGCAGACCCACTCCGTGCCGCAGCAGTTCTTCGAAGAGGACGGACTTGCTCGCGAAGTTGTAGTAGACCGTGCCCTTCGCGACCCCGGCACGCTCGGCGATCTCGTCCACGGTCGTGGCGGAGAACCCCTGCTCGGCGATGAGCGTGACGGCCGCCTCGTAGAGCTTCTGCCGGGTGGCCTCGCGGCGCGTGCTGCCGCCCGACGCGGCACTGCTGCTTTCCATGGCCCTGATTGTCACAGGAACCTCTCCGTGGGATGTGACGGCGGGGAGGGCGTGGGCTCGGCGGCGGGCTCGGCGGTGGGGCTCACAGGCTCAGTTCCGGGTGCAGCCGGTCCAGTGTCCACACCTGGCGCCGCCGGGCCGCCACGGCGGTCAGCGCGAGGGCGCCGGCGGTGAACGCAGTCAGCACCACGCACGCGTGCCACACCGGTTCGAGACCACCGCCCGTGATGAGCCGCCTCAGGGCCTCGACGACGTAGCTCATCGGCAGGAACGGGTGGAGTGCGTTGAAGAACCCGGGGCTGGTCTGCACGGGGTACGTGCCGCCCGCCGAGGTCAGCTGGAGCATCAGCAGCGCGAGGACCAGGATCCGGCCCGCCGCCCCGAAGCGCGCGTTCAGCCACTGCACGATCGCCGCGAAGCACGCCGTCACCAGGAACAGGAACCCCACCGTCCCGGCCGCCCGTGCCATCTCCAGGCCGACCGCCCAGTGCAGCACCGACATCAGCGCCACCGTCTGCAGCACCCCGATCGCCACCACCGGCAGCCAGCCCGCCAGCGCGATCCGCCACGCCGGGGCACCCGCGGCGAGGGCCCGCCGGTTCATGGGCGCGATCAGCATGTACGCCACCATCGCCCCCACCCACAGGGACAGCGGGATGAAGTACGGCGCGAACCCGGTGCCGTAGTTGGGCGCCTTGTGCAGGTCCTGGCTGGCGAGCCGGACGGGGTCGGCCATGACCTCCGTGCGCCTGTCGCGGTCCCGCTCGTCGTAGTCGGGGATCTGCCCGGCCCCGTCGTGCAGGCCGCCGGCGAGCTTCCCGGAGCCGCCGACGAGCTTGAAGATGCCGCCGTTGAGGTCGTCCGCGCCCGTCTTCAGCTTGCCGACGCCCTTGTCCAGGCCGACCGCACCGGTCTTGGCCGTGCCGATGCCCTTGTGCAGCTCCTTCGCCCCGGCGGCGACCTCGGCCGCACCGTCGTTCAGCTTGTTGATCTTCTTGACGGCGTCGGCGAGGTCCTCGGAGAGGTGCGGTGCGCGGTCGGCGAGGGCCTGGGACTGCTTCTGGAGGGTGGCGAGGTTCTTGTCGAGCTTGTCCAGGTCGCCGTCCTGGTCCGCGATCAGCGTGTCGACGTCGTCCGCGACGGTGGTCACGTCGGCGGCAGCGTCCTTGGCCTTCTTCAGGTCGGAGCATGCCGCGTCGGGCAGGACGGGATCGTCGCAGCGCCGGACGTAGACGTCGTTCAGCGTGCCGGACGCCGCGCGGGCGTTCTTGGCGGCGGCCGGGGCCGTCTTCACCAGGGTGTCCAGGTGCTTGCGGATCACCCCGGACGAGTCGGCGACCAGCTGGGCGGTGTCGCCGATGGTCTTCTCGTTGCCCTTCAGGAAGGGCCCGACCTTGTCGGCGGTGCCGTCGACCCGGTCGGCGAGCTTCTGTGTGCCCTCCGCGACCCGCTTCGAGCCGTCCTCCAGGTCGCCCGCGCCGGTGTGGAGCTTCTTCAGGCCCGTGGAGAGCTTGCCGCTGCCGTTCTTGGCCTTCCGCAGGCCGTCGGCGAGGTCCTTGGAGCCCTTCTCGGCCTTGCCGATGCCGCCCTTGAGCCGGTCGGCCCCCTGCGCCGCCTTCACGGTCTTGCCGTGGATGTCGGAGAACGACACGAAGATCTTGTCCAGGAACGACCGGGACGTCTTCGTGGACGCCGCCTGCCTCACCTCACCGAAGACCGTCCGGGAGATCTGCCCGACGATGTAGTTGTTCGCGTCGTTGGTGCGCACCTGGAGGGCGCCGGTCTCCGGGCTGTTCCCGGAGCTGGAGGCGATCCGCTCGCTGAAGTCGGCGGGCAGGGTGAGCGACAGGTAGTAGCTGCCGTCCTCAACGCCCCTGCGGGCCTCGGCGGCGCTGACCTCCTGCCAGTCGAAGGTCTTGCTGTCGTGCAGGCCCTTCGTGATGTCCTCGCCCGCCGTGATCTTCCTGCCGTCGGCGGTCGCCCCCCTGTCGTCGTTCACGAGTGCCACCGGGATCTGGTCCAGACGGCCGTACGGGTCCCAGAACGACCACAGGTACAGGGCGCCGTACAGCAGCGGCAGCACCAGCAGCGCGACCAGAGCTGCGCGCGGCAGCTTCCCCCGCCCGAAGCGGCGCAGCTCAAGCGCGGCCAGTCTCGGCGAGCGCATCGGCCTTCTCCTCTCCCTGGTCGGCCTGGTCGGCCTGGTCGGCCTGGTCGGTTCCCTGATCGGGCTGGTCAGGCTGGTCGGATCCCTGATCGGCCCGGGCGTCCTCGGCGGACGGCTCTTCGGGGCTCTCGGCGGTGGAAACCCTGACGGTGCCCTCGGGGGCCTCGCTGCACACCGCCACGACCGTCGTCCCGGCATCGGCCAGAGACCAGAGCAGCGCCCAGACCTCCTCCCGCTCACCGTCCGCGAGCTTGAGGTCGGTGTCGTCGATGCCGAGCAGCCGCGGCCCGCCGACCAGAGCGAGCGCCACCGACAGCCTCAGCGCCTCCAGGCGCTCCAGGTCCCGTACTGCCGTGCGCGGCCCCTTGGGCAAGGCCTCCAGGTCGAGTCCTGCGGCTTCGAGCGCGGCGTCGACACGCTGCCCGGCCTCGGCCGCCCGCTCGCTGCGGGGCCGCAGCAGACCGCGCAGTGAGGCGCCGAACCGCTGCTGGAGGAGCGCCCGCTCCCGAAGGTGCTCGCCGACGGTCAGCGCCGGATCGAGGTCGGTGACCCCCGGGACGTGAGCCAGCGCGCTGATGCCGCGCACCGCCGCCATCTGCTTCGGCAGCCTCGCGTCGCCCACCGAAGCCGTGCCCTCCGAGACCTTCATCCGCCCCGTCAGCGCGAGCAGCAGGCATGTGCGGCCGGACCCGGACGGGCCCTCGACCGCGACGAGTGCCCCCGGCCCGGCGTCGACGGAGATCCCGCGGACCGCCCACCCCCGTGGC
>NZ_POUC01000455.1 GCF_002891435.1 Streptomyces cahuitamycinicus | reverse complement strand
CGCCCCGACGACCCCGAGACCGGCCCGGTCTCGGTCGTCGTGGCGCCCGTCCGGTCCGTGCTCCAGCCGCAGGTCAAGGGCCTCGGCGACCTGGAACCGGTCGCCCTGAGGACCGGGCAGACCACCGACCTGGGCGAGATCGTCGAAGCCCTCGCGGCGGCGGCGTACGCGCGCGTGGAGCTCGTCGAGAAGCGCGGCGAGTTCGCCGTACGCGGCGGCATCCTCGACGTGTTCCCGCCCACCGAGGAGCACCCCCTGCGCGTCGAGTTCTGGGGCGACGACGTCGAGGAGATCCGCTACTTCAAGGTCGCCGACCAGCGCTCCCTCGAAGTCGCCGAGCACGGCCTGTGGGCGCCGCCGTGCCGCGAGCTGCTGCTCACCGAGGAGGTCCGCACGCGCGCGCGTGCCCTGGCCGAACAGCACCCCGAGCTCGGTGAACTGCTCGGCAAGATCGCCGAGGGCATCGCGGTGGAGGGCATGGAGTCCCTCGCGCCGGTCCTCGTCGACGACATGGAGCTGCTGCTCGACGTCCTGCCCAAGGGCGCCATGGCCGTGGTGTGCGACCCGGAGCGGGTCCGCACCCGCGCGTCGGACCTCGTGGCCACCTCGCAGGAGTTCCTGCAGGCCTCCTGGGCGGCCACCGCCGGTGGCGGCGAGGCTCCCATCGATGTCGGCGCGGCCTCCCTGTGGTCCATCGCGGACGTCCGGGACCGGGCCCGCGAGCTGGACATGATGTGGTGGACGGTGTCGCCGTTCGCCGCCGACGAGGAGCTCGACCAGGACACCCTCAAGCTGGGGATGCACGCCCCGGAGACCTACCGCGGTGACACCGCCAAGGCCCTCGCCGACACCAAGGGCTGGCTCGCCGACGGCTGGCGCACGGTGTTCGTCACCGAGGCGCACGGCCCGGCGGCCCGTACGGTCGAGGTGCTGGGCGGCGAGGGCATCGCCGCCCGTCACGACGCCGACCTGGCCGAGATCTCCCCCTCGGTCGTGCACGTGGCGTGCGGCTCGATCGAGCACGGATTCGTCGACCCGGCCCTCAGAGTCGCCGTCCTGACCGAGACGGATCTGACGGGCCAGCGGGCGGCGGGCCGCGACGGCGCCCGGATGCCGGCCCGCCGCCGCAAGACCATCGACCCGCTCACCCTGGAGCCGGGCGACTACATCGTCCACGAGCAGCACGGCGTGGGCCGCTACATCGAGATGGTGCAGCGCACCGTGCAGGGCGCGACCCGCGAGTACCTGGTCGTCGAGTACGCCCCCGCCAAGCGCGGCCAGCCCGGCGACCGCCTCTACATCCCCA
The DNA here is from genome assembly GCF_002891435.1 of Streptomyces cahuitamycinicus. Taxonomy (GTDB): domain Bacteria; phylum Actinomycetota; class Actinomycetes; order Streptomycetales; family Streptomycetaceae; genus Streptomyces; species Streptomyces cahuitamycinicus. Next base: position 4,788 of record NZ_POUC01000455.1, on the reverse strand, counting down.
CCGACCAGCTGGAGCAGATCACCAAGTACGTCGGCGGCGAGGCCCCCACCCTGCACCGCCTCGGCGGCGCCGACTGGACGAAGACGAAGGCGCGCGCCAAGAAGGCCGTCAAGGAGATCGCCGCCGACCTCATCAAGCTGTACAGCGCGCGCATGGCCGCCCCCGGCCACGCCTTCGGGGCGGACACCCCCTGGCAGCGCGAACTGGAGGACGCCTTCCCCTACGCGGAGACGCCCGACCAGCTCACCACCATCGCCGAGGTCAAGGAGGACATGGAGAAGACGGTCCCGATGGACCGCCTGATCTGCGGCGACGTCGGCTACGGCAAGACCGAGATCGCGGTCCGCGCCGCCTTCAAGGCCGTCCAGGACGGCAAGCAGGTGGCCGTCCTGGTGCCCACGACCCTGCTGGTGCAGCAGCACTTCGGGACGTTCAGCGAGCGGTACGCGCAGTTCCCGGTGAGCGTGAAGGCCCTCTCCCGCTTCCAGACGGACACCGAGGCCAAGGCGACCCTGGAGGGCCTGCGCGAGGGCTCGGTCGACATCGTCATCGGCACCCACCGCCTGTTCTCGTCCGAGACGAAGTTCAAGGACCTGGGCCTGGTCATCGTCGACGAGGAGCAGCGCTTCGGCGTCGAGCACAAGGAGCAGCTGAAGAAGCTCCGCGCGAACGTCGACGTGCTGACGATGTCCGCGACCCCCATCCCGAGAACCCTGGAGATGGCGGTCACGGGCATCCGCGAGATGTCGACGATCACCACCCCGCCGGAGGAGCGCCACCCCGTGCTCACCTTCGTCGGCCCCTACGAGGAGAAGCAGATCGGCGCCGCGATCCGCCGTGAGCTGCTGCGCGAGGGCCAGGTCTTCTACATCCACAACCGCGTCGAGTCGATCGACCGTGCGGCGGCCCGGCTGCGCGAGATCGTCCCCGAGGCGCGCATCGCCACCGCCCACGGGCAGATGTCGGAGGGGGCGCTGGAGCAGGTCGTGGTCGACTTCTGGGAGAAGAAGTTCGACGTGCTGGTGTCCACGACGATCGTGGAGTCCGGCATCGACATCTCCAACGCCAACACGCTCATCGTGGAGCGCGGCGACAACTTCGGCCTGTCGCAGCTGCACCAGCTGCGCGGCCGGGTGGGACGTGGCCGTGAGCGAGGCTACGCCTACTTCCTCTACCCGCCGGAGAAGCCGCTGACCGAGACCGCGCACGAGCGGCTCGCGACCATCGCCCAGCACACGGAGATGGGCGCCGGCATGTACGTGGCCATGAAGGACCTGGAGATCCGCGGCGCGGGCAATCTCCTCGGCGGCGAGCAGTCGGGTCACATCGCGGGCGTCGGCTTCGACCTGTACGTCCGGATGGTCGGCGAGGCCGTCGCCGACTACCGGCGGCAGCTGGAGACCGGAGAGATCGAGGAGGAGCCGCCGCTCGAGGTCAAGATCGAGCTGCCTGTCGACGCGCACGTCCCGCACGACTACGCGCCGGGCGAGCGCCTCCGCCTCCAGGCGTACCGCTCCATCGCCTCCGCCAACTCGGAGGAGGACATCAAGGCGGTCCGCGAGGAACTCGTCGACCGCTACGGCAAGCTGCCCGAACCTGTGGAGAACCTGCTGCTCGTCGCGGGCCTGCGCATGTTCGCGCGCGCGTGCGGTGTCGGTGAGATCGTGCTGCAGGGCAACAACATCCGGTTCGCGCCGGTGGAGTTGCGCGAGTCGCAGGAGCTGCGGGTCAAGCGGCTGTACCCCGGAGTCGTCCTCAAGCCGACGGTGCACCAGGCGCTGGTGCCGCGTCCGAAGACCGCGAAGGTGGGCGGAAAGCCACTCGTCGGCCGGGAACTGCTGGCGTGGGTGGGGGAGTTCCTGACGTCGGTGCTGGGGTCCTGATCGCGGGCCCTGGCGCCGGGCCCTGATCCCGGGCCGCCGGGGCGGTGTGGATCTGACCGGCCGGGGGCCGGACATGGGAAACCGTCCGCGGGAGATGCGTCCATGTCTCCGCGGACGGCCCCGGAGTCGGAGGCCCTACTGCTGTTCGGGCCGGTCGCGGTCGCGGTCCATGCCCAGCGAGCCCTCGACGCGCTGCTGGCCGGAGTCGACCTGGTCCTCGTACTTGCCGCCGGTCCTCTCGTTGATCCGCTCTTCCGCGGTGTCAGAGCCTTGCTTGCCCTTGTTCCGCGCCTGGCTCTTGAACTTGTCGAAGATACCCATGCAAAGCTCCCTCCGGAGGTGACTCAGAACCGACGATACGCGCGGGATGCGAAGTATGCGCATTGAGGCCCGGTGTGGTCTGAACCTCTTCCTCGCTACCGTGGGCTCCGGCACGGGCCGCCCGTGCCGGAGCGGAACAGACAGACAGAGGAGGGGCGCACGGTGACGCGTCTGAGGGGCGGGGCGGCACTGGCTGTCGCGATGGTGTTCACCGGTTCGGCGCTGGCCGGCTGCGAAGGTCTGACGCCGAACGCGGACCGCGGCGGCGCCTCCGGTTCCGGCGCTCCGGCCGCGGGTGACGGGCGGGCCGCGAACCCGCTGGACAACCCGGACGGCACCGAGCCGGGACTGGCGGCGGTCACCTCCGGCGCGGACAAGGACAGGGCCCGCGCCCTGATCGAGAAGGTGGCGACCAAGGGGCGCGGCCCGAGAACGGGCTACGAGCGGGATGAGTTCGGCTATGCGTGGATGGATACGGCGGACGGGGTACCGCTGGCGAGGAATGGTTGTGACACGCGCAACGACTTGCTGAAACTCCATGGGCGGCACGTGCGGTTCCGTTCAGGCTCCGACTGCGTGGTCGTTGCGATGGAGCTGTACGACCCCTACACCGGCAAGGACATCGACTGGAAGAAGGCGAAGGCCACCGAGGTGCAGATAGACCACGTGGTCCCGCTGTCCTACAGCTGGCAGATGGGCGCCGCCCGATGGCCGGAGAGCAAGCGCGAGCAACTGGCGAACGACGTGCTCAACCTGCTTCCTGTCGAAGGGCGCGCCAACTCGGCGAAGCGGGACTCGGGACCCGCGTCCTGGTTGCCGCCGAACAAGAAGATCCGGTGCTCGTACGCGGTGCGGTTCGCGCAGGTCGCAGACAAGTACGAGCTTTCGGTGACGACGGCCGACAAGACGATGATGCTGAAGCAGTGCGAAGGCTGAGGCTGTGCGAAGGCTGAGGCTGATAGAGCGGCGGAACTGGTAAAACGTCATCGCTCGCGGACTGTGGGAGACATACGCCCCCTACTGTGGCCGACCGCATCCGGAAGACCGTGATGGAGCTGCCGGGACTGAAGAATTCGGTTCCGGGCGCCCGCCGCCCGCGCCTACCGTGATCACATGCAGCCGAAGATATCGAGCCTCGCCGACCGCCCGGACATGCTGGAGCGGGTCGTCGGGATGGCGGACAGCTGGCCGGAGTTCGTGATCCAGGACCTCGTGGGCGCCGCCCACTTCCCGCGGATCGCCACCGAACTCCCGGAGTACGTCCTGTTCGCCGAGGACGAGCAGGGCGAGGTCGTGGCGAACGCCTACAGCGTGCCGTTCGCCCTCGGCACCGAGCGCCGCGGCGGCCGGCTGCCGGCCAACGGCTGGGACGCGGTGCTGGTGTGGGCCTTCTCCGACCTGCGGCGCGGGGCCCGGCCCGACACCGTCAGCGCGATCTCGGTCTCCATCGCCCCGAAGGCGCAGGGGCGCGGCCTGTCCGGGGTGATGCTCTCGGCCATGCGGGACAACGCCCGGGCCCGCGGTTTCCGCGAGGTCGTCGCCCCGGTCCGCCCCAACGCCAAGCACCTGGAGCCGCACACGCCGATGGAGGAGTACGCCCGTCGCGTCCGCCCCGACGGCCTGCCCGAGGACCCGTGGCTGCGCGTCCACGCCCGGGCCGGGGCCACCATCGACTCGGTGGCACCGGCGTCCATGACGGTGTCCGCCCCGCTCGCGGACTGGCGCCGCTGGACGGGTCTGCCCTTCGACACCGACGGCGACATCGAGGTGCCGGGCGCTCTGGTGCCGGTGCGCTGCGAGGTGGAGCGCGGGTACGCGGTGTACGTCGAACCCAACGTGTGGATGCGGCATCCCGTGTAGGGCGTGACGGACCTGTAGGGCCTGACGGACCGGGCAGCGCGTGACGGACCGGGGCGGGTGGCGGACCGGACGGCCTACGACGGCCCAAGGACGGGCTGTTCACACGAAGTGATCAGCATGACAACGGTTCGGTACAACCCGTGACCGGTTGTCCTTGTCGGGCTATACGCTCGGATTCCCCAACAGGGTCTGTCACTCGCACGTCCGTCCGTATCGCCCACACACCGGTCCAGGAGCAGTCATGTACGGCCACGGCGCGGCGCCGCCTCCCCGCAGCGCGGCAACGGTGATCTCCCTGCGTGTGCTGTTCGCCGCAGCCGGTTTCCTCACGTGCGGCGTGCTGGCCTGCGTACCGCTGTTCCGGGTGGCCGTCCTGCGCCGCCGGGCCCTCGACTGGGTGCTGGCCTGGGTGAGCCTGCCGCTGGCCATCGCGTGCTTCGCCGTGATCGGCGCGCTGCCGGAGGACGACCTCCGGACCGACATCGCGCTGGCCATGATCCTTCTGCTCGGAGCGGGCGCCGCCGTCTACTTCCTCGTCGTGGACATCGGCCACCACGGCGAGCAGCGCAGGCTCGCGGGCTACGCGTCGCCCCACGCGCAGACGGTCACGCACACCCCGTACGGCTACCCGCACCCCGCGCCGCCGTACGCCCCGGCGTCCACGCCCGTCCCGCAACCACCCGCACCTCACGCACCCGCTCCCCACGACTCCACGCCCCAGGCC
>NZ_POUC01000454.1 GCF_002891435.1 Streptomyces cahuitamycinicus | reverse complement strand
GGCCCAGCGACCCCCCGTCGATCGTGATGACGTCGTGACCCGCCCACGCGAGGCCGCCCAGCATCGCCACGAACAGCGCCACCACCGCGCCCGCCCGCGCGAACAGTTCGGCCCGTGAGATCCCAACTCCCGCCGCCCGCAAGGACCTCAGGAAGAACCACGACAGCAGCACCGCACCGACCAGGCTCACCCCCAGTGGCGTGATCTCGATGGCCGTGTCCGCCTCCGCGCCCGTGAGACCGAACGCCGACACCTCACCGGACGGCGTGACCGAACCACCCGCCCCGAGGGCCACCACCGCCGCGGTCATCGGCCCCAAGGAGCCCGCCGCGTCCGCCTCCAGCAGCCGCAGACCCAGCGCCGCCGTCCCCGCCATCCCGATCAACGCCCAGCTCACGGCGGCCACGGCGGACATCAGCACGTCCCCCCACGGTACGCGCGCGCCGTCCCTCGCCGTCCCGGCCCCTGCTGCACTCATGGCAGGCCCCCCGATCCGCTGCGCGACGGGAACACCACGCATGTCCCCCTCGCGTCGAAATACCACTCTCCGGCCCGGTTTCAACCCCGTCAACGGAATCGGCAGATGCGTCCGAACGCGGTCTTCACAAGGCCCGACTTTCGGTCAGAGGGCAGCTCCTGAAATAGTTCCCCCCGATGTTCGACATCCCTAGACTCCCCATGTCGGGGGTAAATCGGGGGACAACTCAGTGGGGCATGGAGTGCCGGAACTCGTACTGGAATCAAACGGACGTACCTGGACGCTCGATCCGTCCAGGGCCTACACCCTCGGACGTGATCCGCAAGGGGACGTCGTCTTCGACGACGCCAGGGTCTCCTGGCGTCACGCCACGGTCAGCTTCAACGGCCGCAGTTGGGTCATCGAGGACCACGGCAGCACCAACGGCACGTTCGTGCAGGGGCAGCGCATCCATCAGATGGAGCTCGGCCCCGGCTCGGCGGTCAACCTGGGCAACGCGACCGACGGTCCGCGCCTGAGCCTGTCCGGCGCCGCGGCCTCCGTCGCCACGCCGCAGGCCCAGCCCCAGCAGCAGCCGTACGCCGCGCAGGGCGCGAACCCCGCGTGGGGGCAGCAGGCCCCGGCCCAGCAGCCGCCGCAGCAGCAGGCTCCCCAGGCCGGCTGGCAGCAGCCGCAGCAGGCCGCGGCGCACATCCCGCAGCAGCAGGGTCCCGGTGGTGTCGCGGGGGCACCGCCGGTCTACGGCGACCGCAGCCCGACCACGTTCCACCAGTTCTCCCTCGGTCGCGTGATGCGCATCGGCCGTGCCCTGGAGAACGAGCTGGTCGTCTCCGACCTGCAGGTCTCCCGGCACCACGCCGAGTTCCACTCGACGCCCGACGGCCGTATGGAGATCCGGGACCTCGGCTCCCACAACGGCACGTACGTCAACGGCCAGCCGATCGCCAAGGGCGGCACACAGCTGCTCGGCCCGACCGACGTCGTCGGCGTCGGACACTCGACGTTCCGCATCGTCGGCGACCGGCTGGAGGAGTTCGTCGACACCGGCGAGGTGTCCTTCTCCGCCCGCCACCTGACCGTCACGGTCGACGGAGGCAAGCAGATCCTCAAGGACGTCTCCTTCGGCGTCCCGGAGAAGTCGCTGATCGCGGTGATCGGCCCGTCCGGTTCCGGCAAGTCGACCCTGCTCAAGGCGCTCACCGGCTACCGCCCCGCCAACCAGGGCGAGGTGCTGTACGACAACCGGAACCTGTACAAGCAGTTCGCCGAGCTGCGCCAGCGCATCGGTCTGGTCCCGCAGGACGACATCCTGCACAAGGAACTGACCGTCAAGAAGGCCCTCAAGTACGCGGCCAAGCTGCGCTTCCCGGCCGACACCACGGCCGCCGAGCGCGAGGCCCGCATCGACGAGGTGCTGCGCGAGCTCAAGCTCGACATCCACAAGGACAAGAAGGTCACGTCCCTCTCCGGCGGCCAGCGCAAGCGGGTCTCGGTCGCCCTGGAGCTGCTGACCAAGCCATCGCTGATCTTCCTGGACGAGCCGACCTCCGGCCTCGACCCGGGCATGGACCGCGACGTCATGCAGCTGCTGCGGGGCCTCGCCGACGACGGCCGTACGGTCCTCGTCGTCACCCACTCGGTGGCCGAGCTGGCGATCTGCGACAAGCTGCTGGTGATGGCGCCGGGTGGCTCGGTCGCCTACTTCGGCCCGCCCGAGGAGGCACTGAACTTCTTCGGCTACGACACCTGGGCCGATGTCTTCTCCGCCTTCGAGAACTACCGCGACTACGACTGGGCGGGTCGCTGGAAGGGCTCGCAGCACTACCAGATGTACGCCGCGGACATCGACGCCGTTGCGCCGCAGTCCGTACAGGTTCCGCAGATGCAGGCGATGAAGCCGCCGAAGCCGCAGGGCTGGATGTCCCAGTTCGTCACGCTGGTCCGGCGTTACGTCTCGGTGATCGTGTCCGACAAGGGCTTCCTCGCCCTGATGGTGATCCTGCCGGCCGTGCTCGGCGCGGTCAGCCTGCTCATCGACGCCGACAAGGGCCTGCTGCCGAACCCGGCGAATCCCGAGACCGGCCGGATCATCCCGAACGGCACGGCGACCACGGTCCTGCTGATCCTCGCGGTCGGAGCCTGCTTCGCGGGCGCGGCGAACTCGGTCCGAGAGCTGATCAAGGAACGCGTCATCTACGAGCGGGAGCGTGCCACCGGCCTCTCACGCTCGGCGTACCTGATGTCGAAGGTGTTCGTGCTGGGCATGATCACCGTGCTCCAGGGCCTGCTGGTCGGCGTCATCGGCTTCTCCAGTCGTGAGATCCCCGAGGAGGGCCTGGTCCTCGGCGGCGCGACCTTGGTCGAGCTCTCCATCCCGATCATGGCGCTGGGCTTCACGTCGATGATGTTCGGCCTGATCATCTCGTCGCTGGTGAAGACCGCCGAGAAGACCATGCCGCTGCTGGTGATGTTCGCCATCATCCAGGTCGTCTTCACCGGCTGTCTGTTCGCGCTGCACGGCTCGATCGGCGTCAACCAGTTCTCGTTCCTGATGCCGTCGCGCTGGGCGGTGGCCGCCGCCGGTGCCACGCTGGACTTCAACAAGATCAGCCCGCCCGAGACGGCCGGCGACACCGACCCGCTGTGGGAGCACACGGTCGGGGCCTGGGCCATGGACATGGGCGCGCTCCTCGTCCTCGGCGTGATCTGCGGGTTCTTCGTGGCCCGCTTCCTGCGCCGCCACGAGCCCGAGGTCATGCGCAAGTAGGCACCGCCGTACGACGCCCGAAGGGCGGCACCCTGTCAGGAGGGTGCCGCCCTTCGGCGTTCGTACAGCGAGCAGAGGTCCGCGCCGGCCTCAGTACGCGCTGTCGACGTTGTCCATCGAGCCGTACTTGTCGGCCGCGTAGTTGCAGGCCGCGGTGATGTTGGCTACCGGGTCGTAGATGTCCCAGGAGGTGCCGGGGACGTGCCAGTGCTTGAAGGTCGGCGGGATGACCTGCAGCAGACCCTTCGACGGGATGCCGTTGATGGCGTTGATGTCCCAGTTGTTGATCGCCTTCGGGTCACCCGAGGACTCCCGGATGATGTTGCGCTTGATGCCGTCGTAGGAGCCCGGGATCCCGTGCTTCTTCATGACGTCGAGCGACTCGCGGATCCAGCCGTCGAGGTTGTTCGGGTAGCTCTTGGCGGCGGCCTTCTTCGCCTGGGCGCGCTTGGCGTCGCGGCTCGCGGCCTCCTTGGCCTGGCGCGTGGCCTCGGCCTTCTTCTTCGCCGCCTCGGCGGCGGCCTTCTTCTTGGCGGCGGCCGCGGCGTCGGCCTTCTTCTTCGCCGCGATCTGCTCGGCCTTCAGGCTGGCGCCGGCCATCTGGTCCGTGACGCTCGCCTTGACGTCCTTGATCTGCTGGTTGCTGTACGCCACCGCAGCCGGCTGAGCGGCCTCGGTCGTGGTCTTGGTCGAGGCGCCGCTCGGCACCGCGGAGAACCCGATGGCGGCGGCACCGAGGGTGGCGACACCCGCCATGGCGATCTTGTGGTGACGGGTCAGGCTACGACTCTGAGCACGGCTGAAGATGTTCTTGGGCATGCTGCTGTGGACCTCTTCGAATAGCGCGGGAGTCGCTCGGCGTCCGGCGTTGGACTCGGTGTGTTTCCGACACAAACGCCGCGGAGGTGAACCCACGGCGCTGAGCGACGAGAGCAATTCTTAGCGGCCGCAAAATGGCGTGGCAAAGGTGTGACGTACGAAAGAAGATAGTGGATCAGGCATGGGTAAATACGGGCAACCTGGACGTACTGGCCGCTCAAAAGGTGGGGCTTTGTCTCCTACGTACTTTCGTACGTGACGTGGGTCCTATGTGAGGGCTCACATCGCCCCTAGATCAGTCTCACGGCCAGTTGCACAAGCGATGCTCAGTGTGAGGCCCTTTCAGGGCAGTACGAGGTGCACGTCCCCGAACTCGTGCCACAGATAGCGGCCTTGCAGCGCGGCCTCGTATCCCCGCCGAACCGCCGCCCGCCCCGCGACCGCCTCCAGCATCAGCAGATGCGAGGCCTCAGGCTCGTGCAGCCCGGTCAGCAGCCCGTCCACCACGCGTACCCCGCGCTCCGGTGTGATGACGAGATCCGTCCATCCCGCGCGTGCGCGTACGGTCCCGTCGGCGTCCACCGCCGACTCCACGGCCCGCACCGCTGTCGTCCCGACCGCCACGACCCGGCCGCCACCGGCCCTCGCGGCGTCGATCAGCCGCGCCGACGCCTCGGGCACCGTGAAACGCTCGGGGGAGGGCGGCTCGTGCGCCTCCGCCGAGGCCACCCCTGCGTGCAGCGTGACCGGCGCGAACTGCACCCCCCGGCTCACCAGCTCCGCCACCAGCCGGGCCGTGAAGGGCCGCGCCGCGCTCGGCATCTCCGCACTGCCCGTCCCGTCCGCCGACGGCAGCGCGAACACCGTCTGGTGGGCGGACAGCGGCTGGTCCCGCCGCGTGTAGGCGTAGCGAATCGGCCGTCCGTGCTCCCGCAGCAGCCCCGGCACGTCCGGCCCGGACGCCCGCGCCCACCACAGCCGCTCGCTCCCCGCGCCCAGCGGCTCCTCCAGAACCAGCCGTACGCCTCCCGGCAGGCACACCTCCCTCCCCGGGGGCCCACCCGCACGCGCGCGTGTGGTGCCCCGGCCGTCGGGCTCCCGCAGCTCCACCGCCCAGCGGCCGTCGTCCCCGCGTGTGGAGAAATGCACCACCACACGCGCGTGCCCGGTCCATCCGTCCACGGCCGCCGCCAGCGTGAGCGAGGTGTTGACCACGAGCAGGTCCCCGGCCCGCAGCAGAAGAGGCAGCTCCCGGAACGTGTGATGCGCCACCTCGGTACCCCGCGACACCAGCATCCTCACGGCGTCCCGCTGCTGCCCCGGCCGCCGCTGCTCGACGGGGACCGAGGCCGACAGCTCCTCCGGTACCCGCACGGCCAGGGTCATCGGGCTCCGTCCAGCAGTGCCGCGGCCCCGTACCGCCCGCTCGCCGGACGCTCGTCCAGCAGCCGCAGGAACCCCGGCACCGCAGCCGCCGGCTCCGGCCGAGGCTCCCGGTCGTCCGGTACGGCCGCCGCGTACAGGTCCGTGGCCATGTCCCCGGGATCCACCGCCCAGACCCGCAGCCCCGGCTCCTCCACGGCGAGCACGGCCATCAGGTAGTCCAGCGCGGCCTTGGACGCCCCGTAGCCGCCCCAGGTCTCGTACGCCTCGGCCGCCGCGTCCGAGCTGACCGCGACGACGGTGCCCGACTGTGAGGCCCGCAGCAGCGGCAGCGCCTCCTGGACCAGGCCCAGCCCCGCCACCGTGTTCACCTCCAGCGCCCGGCGCAGTCCCTCCAGGGGCAGCTCCTCCAAACTGACCAGCGGCTCGGCGCCCAGCGCGCTCGCGTTGTGCACCAGCAGATCGACACCGCCCAGCCGCCAGGCCGCCGCCACCAGCCCGGCCCGGTGCGCGGCGTCCGTGACGTCCCCGGGCAGCGCGGACACGCGCGAGCCCCGCGCGGACACGGCCTCGGCCGTCTCCGCCAGCGCATCGGCACCCCTGGCGTCGAGCACGAGGTCCCACCCCCGTCCGGCCAGGGCCTCGGCCAGCGCC
>NZ_POUC01000453.1 GCF_002891435.1 Streptomyces cahuitamycinicus | reverse complement strand
CGGTAGAAGGGGGCGGCGGCCGGGGCCCGCCAGTCGATGACCAGCGGTGTGTAGTCCTGGTCGAGGACACCGATGCGGCCGATGTGCAGCGTCTCGGCGATGTCGGCGGTGTTGTCGGGGCGTACGGCCCCCTCCGCCGGCTCGATCGCGGTGTACGCCCCGTCGGGGCCCTTCTTGCCGTCCTTGCCGGTCAGCAGGTCGATCCGGCCGAAGAGGAAGTCCTCGAACTCATTGTTCAGCCGGCTGAGGTGGATGCCCGCGCGGAAGACCTGCGCGTCCCGTTCGGCGAGTGCGCCGGGGGTGCCGACCTGCCCGCGCCGGGCCGCGTCCTGCATCAGGAACTCCGCCTCGTGGATCTTCTCCTCGAGGCGCCGGTACACCCGGTCGAGGTGTTCCTGTTCGACGTCGATCTCCCGGTCGCGAACCGAATCGCGCACCGAACCGACCGCGTCTTGTCTGTGAGCCTGAGCGGCCACCGGGCCCCCTTCTGACGTGCTGGGCAGCCGTCAACCGTACGCGAAGGGGACCCCTGGAAGCTACGGGCTGGCGGGCAGGCGCGGGACCTGTTGCCCCGATGCCTCCCGCCGGGCGGCCGGAAAGACCCGAACGGACCTTGGAGGTCCTTACGCGTCGACCTCGACCAGCCGCTTGCCGTCGAAGGTGACGACCTCGAAGTGGTCGATCTCGTTCGGCTCGAAGGCGGCGCCGCCCTGGACGTACAGGGGCTCCTTGGCCTTGGCGGACTTGGCGTCCGGCAGGCCGTAGCCCCACTCCGGGACGGACCAGGAGGAGAGGGTCTCGCGCTCGCCGTTCTTGCCGACCGCGACGAGGGCGCACTTCAGCGGGCCCTTGACGTTCTTCAGCTCCAGGACCATGCCCGTGCCCCAGTCCTTCTTCTGCAGGGCGACGGTGGCGGAGACCTTGGTGTTCGGGTCGGTGGCGGTGATCTTGTCGGAGATGCCGTCGAAGGCGGCCTTGGCGGGGCTCGCCGCGAGCGGGCGGTTCTCCGCACCGCCGCCGTCACCGCCGTTCGTCGCGACCGCGACGAACGGACCGCCGATGATCAGCGCACCGGCCGCGGCCACCATGTAGAGGCTGCGGCGGCGCTTCTGGGCGCGGCGGACGGCGACCTCGTCGACCAGCTTCTCCACCACGCGCGGCCGGGGCTTCGCGGACAGCGACTCGCCGATCGCGGGTGTACTGCCGGAGCCGGGGAGGTCGGCGAGGGCGGCGAGCATCGGCTCCATGCCGGCCAGTTCGTCGAGCTGCTGGGCGCACCATTCGCAGGTGGCGAGGTGGGCCTCGAAAGCGGTTGCTTCGGCGTCGTCGAGGATGCCGAGGGCGTAGGCGCCGACGGTCTCGTGCTCGTTCGGCACCGGAGATTCCTGCATGGGGCCAGACATACCCATGCCTCCCGTACCGAACCCTTGGTTACCCCCGTAAACACTCATCACGCCGTCACCCCCCGCTCCTCCAGTGCCAGCTTCATGGAACGCAGGGCGTAGAACACCCTGGAGCGGACGGTGCCGCTGGGTATGCCCAGGGTCTCGGCCGCCTCGTTGACGGTACGCCCCTTGAAATACGTCTCGACGAGCACCTCCCGGTGGGCGGGCGTCAGGTCGTCGAGTGCGTCCGAGAGAGTCATCAGCCACAGCGCCTTGTCGATCTCGTCCTCCGCGGGGATGACCTCCAGCGGCGACGGGTCGACCTCCTGCGGCCGGGCCTGCCGGCTGCGGTGGCCGTCGATGACGATGCGCCGGGCGACCGTCACCAGCCAGGGGCGTACCGATCCGGTCGCTCTGTTGAGCTGACCGGCGTTCTTCCAGGCACGGATGAGCGTCTCCTGGACGACGTCCTCGGCGCGCTGCCGGTCTCCGGCGACCAGGCGCAGGACATATGCGAGCAGGGGTCCGGCGTGTTCGCGATAGAGCGCACGCATCAGCTCCTCATCGGGTTCCGAGGGCTGGGACATGCGATGTCGGGCCCTCGGTGCACGTTCATTGGCCACGACGGAATCCTTGCGCACGCCCACCTCCGGTGTCCGGGGGTTCCCCCAGTCGGTCGCTCCACAAGCCGTACGGACGCGAGCCGTTGGGTGTTCAAAGAGACGTGACAGTTTTCTTCGAGATGACGTGACGAGCTGGACATGGGGTCACATTCCCACCCCGCGTTCTTTACATTTCCGCCACATCGACAAGATCAAGCCAGGCCTTCCCTACGGTGTCGTAGGTAAACGGCATGTAATCGAAATCACTTCGACAGTGGGGTCGCAGAAGTCGCATTTAGGACAGGGGAATTGAGTGCACGGACCACTCAATTCCGTTTCACGCGCGGGCGAGTGCCGCGCGGCGACGGTGCCGGGCCACCCTTTCGCGGTTTCCGCAGACCTCACTGGAGCACCAGCGCCTCCTGCGTCCCCGGGAGGTGTCGAGGTACACAATGGGACAGTTGTCGCCTTCGCACTGGCGCAGGGCCGCGCGGGCGACGGGGTCCGTCAGCAGGTCCACGGCGTCCCTGGCGACGACGGCGAGCAGGGCGGCGCAGCCGGGCGGGCCGTCCAACCTCCGCAGGAGCTGGCCGTCTTCGCCGCGGACCGCGCGCGGGGCCGGGGGCGCGGTGCGGGCCAGGTCGTTGACGCGGGCGAGGGCGAGGTCGTACGTCGCGACACCCGGTCTCGGCCGGCAGCGCACCAACCGGTCGATCTGGGCGCGCAGTTCACGGAAGGCGAGCAGCCAGCCGGTGTCCGCGTGGGTCAGGGCGGTGTCCGCCGGGACGAGTCCGGAGCCGGTGATCCAGGCGCGCAGCACCTCCACGGAGTCGAGCCGCTCCTCCGGGTGCGTGGTGGAGAGCAGGTCCAGGCAGGTTCGCCCGGCGTCGAAGCGCAGCTCGTAGGGGGCCGTGGCCGTACCCAGTGCCATGTGCCTGTCACCGCCTAGGGGTTCACCCCGGTCGCGAGGGCCTCGGTGAGACGCCAGTGAGAGGGCCGGTAAACCGCTCCCTCTTACAGTGCCTGCCCGCTACGACGCCGGAAACCCCTCGCACACACCTCGACGCGACGGCCGCCCGGACGGGACACGCGTTCAAGCCATGACGGAGGCGGACGCCTCGCCCCGACGGGTCCGGCGCCAGGGGCTTGTGATGGATCTCCGTGACGCCGCGGAGATTCATCACAAGCTCCCTGGGCGTCCTGCTCGGGCCGGGTGGCCGGGTCCGGCGCGTTCCGGCTCAACCTCCGGACGGGCTCACGCGTCCGCGTACTTCGTTTCCGCGCTCGGGTCGAGGGCGAGGCGGTAGCCCCGCTTGACCACCGTCTGGATCAGCTTCGGGGTGCCGAGGGCCGTGCGGAGCCGGGCCATGGCCGTTTCGACCGCGTGTTCGTCGCGGCCGGAGCCGGGGAGGGCGCGCAGGAGGTCCGCGCGGGCCACGACCCAGCCGGGGCGCCGGGAGAGGGCGCGCAGGAGGGACATGCCGGCGGGCGGGACCGGTTTGAGGTGGCCGTCGACCAGGACGGCATGGCCCCGGATCTCCACGCGGTGCCCGGCGACGGGGAGGGAGCGGGCCCGCGCGGGCAGTTCCTGGCAGAGGAGCTGCACCAGGGGGCCGAGCCGGAAGCGCTCCGGCTGGATCGTGTCGATGCCACGGGACTGCAGAGGCAGGGCGGTGACCGGGCCCACGCAGGCCGGCAGGACGTCGTGGCTCAGCGCCGCCAGGACCTCGTCGAGCAGTCCGCGCTCCTCCGCCCGGGAGAGCAGGGAGGCCGCTGCCGGGGCGCTGGTGAAGGTGACAGCGTCCAGCGCCCGGGCGACCGTCGCGTCCAGCAGGCGGTCGACCGGGGTGATGTCCTCCGGCGGCATCCAGCGGTAGACGGGCACGCCGATCACGTCGGCCCCACCCTCCCGCAGCGCCTCCACGAACCCGGGCAGCGGCTCACCGTGCAGCTGGATCGCGATCCGCAGACCGTCGACGCCCTCCTCCAGCAGCCGGTCCAGCACCTCCGCCATGGACTCCGACGACGGCGACCACTCCTCCGTCAGCCCGGCGGCCCGGACCGCGCCCTTGACCTTCGGCCCGCGCGCCATGATCCGCACGCCGCCCAGCCGCGCGAGCAGTTCCTCCCCGAGTCCCCAGCCGTCGGCGGCCTCGACCCAGCCCCGAAAGCCGATCGCGGTGGTGGCCACGGCGATGTCCGGCACCTGCTCGATGATCTCCTTCGTCGCCGCCAGCAGTTCGCTGTCGTCGGCGAGCGGCACGATCCTGAGGGCGGGGGCGTGCAGGACGGCGGCACCACGTCGCTGCAGCAGCACCCCGAGCTCGTCGGCCCGGCGCGCGGCCGTCACACCCACGGTGAAACCCGCGATGGGCCCGTGGTCCGGTCGCTTCTCTTGCTCGTCCATGGCTCTCGTCCCGCACTCGAGTCGTCGTACTGCGTGGGTACGGCGTACCTACATGCCGATCGAGCCTGTCAACGGCTCGTGACAGGCTCGGATCGGCTTGATGTCGACGGTGTTACGTCACACCTTGGCGTAGCTGAGCTGCGGCTTCGCCTCCGAGGTCGCCGTGGTGACGGGCCCCCGGGGAGCCGTACGGCGAAGGTATACGGCCCAGGTGACCACGAAGCAGACCGCGTAGAAGGCGAGGAAGGCGACGAACGCGCCGGTGCCGGAACCGTAGGAGAGGAAGGACTGTCGGAAGGCGAGGTTGATGCCCACACCGCCGAGCGCGCCCACCGCGCCGATGAGTCCCATGGAGGCGCCGGAGAGCCGCCGTCCGTAGGCCGCCGCCTCCTCACCCTCCAGCCCCTTGGCCAGGGCCTTGTTCTGGAAGATGCCCGGGATCATCTTGAACGTCGAGCCGTTGCCGAGCCCGCTGAGCACGAACAGCACCACGAACGCCCCGGTGAACAGCGCCAGCGACTTCTCCATGGAGGCGCCGATCAGGACCGCAGTCGCGATGCCCATTCCGACGTAGTTCCACAGGCTGATCTTCGCGCCGCCGTACTTGTCGGCCATCCACCCGCCCAGAGGCCGGATCAGCGAGCCGAGGAGCGGACCGATGAAGGTGACGTACGCCGCCTCCAGCGGGGTGCGTCCGAACTGGTTCTGGAGGACCTGCCCGAAGGCGAAGCTGTATCCGATGAACGACCCGAACGTGCCGATGTAGAGGAAGGACATGATCCACGTGTGGGAGTCCCGCGCGGCGTCCTTGGCGGCACCGGTGTCGTTCTTCACGTTCTCGATGTTGTCCATATAAAGGGCGGCCATGACGGCGGCTACGAGGATCAGCGGGATGTAGATCCCGAGCAGCACGCGCGGCCCGCCGCCGGCACCGATGATGGCGAGCGCGGCCAGCTGGATCACCGGTACGCCGATGTTGCCGCCGCCCGCGTTCAGACCCAGGGCCCAGCCCTTCTTCCGCAGCGGGAAGAAGGCGTTGATGTTGGTCATGGAGGAGGCGAAGTTGCCGCCGCCGATGCCGGCGAGCAGGCCGACGAGCAGGAACGTGGAGAAGGAGGTGCCCGGCTCCATCACGGTGAACGCGGCGACGGTCGGGACCAGCAGGAGACCGGCGGAGATGATCGTCCAGTTCCGGCCGCCGAAGATCGCGACGGCGAAGGTGTACGGGACGCGGACGACGGCGCCGACCAGCGTGACCATCGAGGTCAGCATGAACTTGTCGGCCGGGGTCAGTCCGTAGTCCGGGCCCATGAAGAGGACCAGCACGGACCACAGGGTCCAGACCGAGAAGCCGATGTGCTCCGAGAGTACGGAGAAGAAGAGGTTCCGGCGGGCGACCTTCTCCCCGGTCTCCTTCCAGAAGGTCTCGTTCTCCGGATCCCAGTGCTGGATCCAGCGTCCGCCCCTGCTCGGGGGTGCGGGTGCTGTGCCAGGGCCTGTCATGACGCCTCCACTGTGCTCCGGGGCTCGGTCGTGCTTCGTGTGACTGATCCCGAAGGTAGGGAGGACGCGTTTCCTGCCTGTGGCACCGAGGGTGTCCGCGAGGGAACTTCGCTCTCACCCCGGGCTCGGGCGGGATGAGAGATTCCGGCAGGTTTCGGTTCAGTGCTGCGGGGGCTGCCAGTGCGGGTTCTGCTGCTGGGGGTGGGGCTGGTGGTGAGGCTGGCCG
>NZ_POUC01000452.1 GCF_002891435.1 Streptomyces cahuitamycinicus | reverse complement strand
GTCTCGGAGATGTGTATAAGAGACAGGTCCAGGAGCCCGTACCGCAGCGCGCTCGTCACCGCCGCAGTCCGGTCGTCCACGCCCAACTTGCCGAAGACGCGCAGCAGATACGTCTTCACCGTCGACTCGCCGATGAACAGCCGACGCCCGATCTCCGCGTTCGTGCAGCCCTCGGCCACCAGGCGCAGCACCGCTGTCTCGCGTGCCGACAGCCGCGGCCGCTCCGGCCTCGTCCGCAACTGGTCCACCAGCCGCGCCGCGACGGACGGGGCCAGGACCGTCTCGCCGCGTGCGGCGGCCCGCACGGCCTCCGCCAGCTCCGCCCGCGGCAGGTCCTTCAGCAGGTAGCCCGCCGCCCCGGCCTCCACGGCCCGCAGAATGTCCCGGTCCGTCTCGTAGGTCGTCAGCACGACCACCCGGCACGGCAGCCCGGCCCGCGTCATCCGCACGATGGAGTCCACGCCCCCGCCCCCCGGCATCCGCAGGTCCATCAGCACGATGTCGGGCCGAAACTCGGCCGCCAGCGCCTCCGCCTGCGGCCCGCTGGACGCGTCGGCGACGACCTCCAGGTCGGACTCCGCACTGAGCATCGCCCGCAGCCCCTCCCGCACGACGGGATGGTCGTCGGCCAGGACGATCCGGATCACGGCGTCTCCCTCCTCACGACCGGCAGCCGGACGGTCACGACCGTGCCGTCGCCGTGGGCACTGCGCACCTCGGCGGTTCCGCCCACCTCGACGGCCCGGGCCCGCAGCCCCGCCAGACCGTACCCACCGCGCACGGCGGCCGGGTCGAAGCCGGGCCCGTCGTCCCGTACGGAGACGGTCAGCATGGCGTCGGCGTACACCAGCGAGACCCCGACCGTCGCCGAACTCCCCGCGTGCTTACGGGCGTTGGCCAGTGCCTCCTGGCAGGCGCGCAGGGCGACCACCTCGGGACCGGCGGGCAGCATGCGGACCGGGCCCGTCACCTCCAGCGCCGCGTCATGGCGCGCGGCGAGCCGTCCCAGCGCGTTCGGAAGGGAAGCGCCGTCCAGGTCGGCGGGCGCACCCCCGGCGACCAGGGCCCGGGCCTCGGCCAGGTTCTGCCGGGCCGTCTCGTCCATCAGGCGCAGATGACGCCGCGCCTCGGGCAGGTCGTGGTCCAGCTCCGCCTCGACCGCCTGGATCAGCATCACCAGACTGGTGAACCCCTGCGCGAGCGTGTCGTGGATCTCCCGGGCCAGCCGCTCCCGCTCGGCCAGCGCCCCGTGGGCCTCGGACAGCCGCCCGATCTCGTGCCGGCTCGCGTCCAGCTCCGCGATCAGCTCGGCCCTCTCCTGGCTCTGCTCGATGATCCGGATGATCCAGATGCCGACGGCGACCGAGAACACGAGACTCACCAGGGAGAACAACACGTTGAAGGCCACGTCCCGGCCACTGGGCCACCACAGCAGTGCCCAGCCCGCCACGGGCACGAGGTTCACCACGGCCACGGCCACCAGCGCCGACCGCAACCGCAGCGTCATGAAGCACTGCGGGATCAGGGCGAAGGCCAGCAGCCGCGTCTCGCCCACCAGGACCGCCGACGGCAGGACAAGCGCCAGCGCAGCCGTCAGATAGCCGATCGCCCGCCGCTGGTCGGGCGGGTCGCCCTGGATCAGCCGACGACCGACCACCACGTACAGCGGGACCAGCGGGACGAGCAGCGCCGCCGCGACCGCGCGGACCGGCGGGTCGGAGTGATCGGCGGCGAGCACGGAGACCGATGTCGCCACCCAGATGAGCGCGAAGTACGTGTCCCAGAGCCGGAACGAGCGCTCCCAGTGGTAGGCGCTCGCGGCATCACTCATCCGGCGCGCCGGTCCTTCCAGCGGAACGTCAGCAGACACAGGGCCAATCCTCCGACGCACCACGCGGCCAGCACCAGAGCCACGCGCCCGAGTTCCCAGCTCCCCGCCTGCTCCAGCACCTGCGCCGACTCCGGCAGGAACACCCCGCGCAGCCCCTGGCACATCCACTTCAGCGGGAACAGCGCGCCGACGGTCAGCATCCAGTCCGGGATGGTGCCGATGGCGATGTACACCCCGGAGACGAACTGCAGCACCAGGAATGGCAGGACGACCACCGAACTCGCACTGTTGGCGGAGTTCGGGACCGAGCTGATCGCGATGCCGAGCAGAGCGCAGGCCGTGATGCCCAGCACGAAGATCCATGCCAGGTCGAACCAGCGTCCCGCGTCCGCCGGCAGGTCCACGCCGTAGCAGGTCGTGCCGACGAGGAGGAGGATCGCCGTCTCCAGCAGACCGGTGAAGAGAACCAGCCAGATCTTGCCGAGGAAGTAGGCCGCCGGAGGCATCGGTGTGCCCCGCAGCCGGCGCAGCACCTTGTCCTGCCGCTCGATCGCGATGGAGATGCCGAGCGCCTGGAAGCTGGTCGACATGATCCCGGCGGCCATCATCGCGGGGACGTACAGCTGCGAGGCGGTGATGCCCGCGCCCTCCACGTCGTCCCGGAAGATCGACGCGAACAGGAACAACAGGACGACGGGGAAGGCGAACGTGAACACCACCTGATCGCGCTGCCGGAAGAACTGCCTGATCTCCAGGGCGCCCCGCCGCAGCCCGAGTCCCCATGCCCCGGGCAGTCGTCCGACGCCCGCCGCACCGCGCTTGGGAACGACGGTCGTGGTCATCGCGCGTCCTCCTCGGACTGTCCGGTCAGCCGGAGGTAGACGTCCTCCAGTGTGGGGCGGCTCACCGTCAGCCCGGGGATCTCGCCGCCGGGGCGTCGCATGAGCTCCGCGACGGTCCGGGTCGGTGTCCCGGTGCGCTCCGCGCGAGGGGTGCCGTCCGGCTCGGTCCACGCGACGGTGGCCTCGTCGCCGTACCGCTCCCGCAGGGCTCCGGGCTCGCCCTCGGCGACGATCCGGCCACGGGCGACGACGGCCAGCCGGTGCACCAGGGCCTCCGCCTCCTCCAGGTAGTGCGTGGTGAGCACGATGGTCGTGCCGTCGTCGGCCAGGGCGCGGATCAGCGACCAGAACTGCCGCCGGGCCGCCGGGTCGAAGCCGGTCGTCGGCTCGTCCAGGAGCAGCAGGTCGGGACCTCCGATGACGCCGAGCGCCACGTCCAGACGCCTGCGCTGGCCGCCCGACAGCGCCTTGATCCGGCTGTCCGCCTTCGCTTCCAGGCCGACCAGACCGATGACCTCCTCCGGGTCCCGCGGCCGGGGGTAGTAGCGGGCGAAGTGCCGCACGGTCTCCCGGACCGTCAACTCGGCGGGCGCCGATTCGTCCTGCCAGACGATCCCGACGCGCGAGCGCCACGCGCGCGTGCCGGTCGCCGGGTCCGACCCGAGGACGGACACCTCGCCCGCGTCCCGGTCCCGGTTGCCCTGAAGGATCTCCACCGTGGTGCTCTTACCCGCGCCGTTGGGTCCGAGCAGGCCGAACACCTCGCCCCGCCGGATGCCGAGATCGATGCCGTCCACGGCGGTCACGCCCCCGTAGCGCTTGCGCAGTCCCCTTACGTGTACGGCGAGTTCGTACCCCTGTGCTGTCATGCGACGAGCGTCGGCCGGAACGCAACCCTCAGGGACGACCGGGCGGTCATCCTTATGTCCACTGAACGGTGGACACGGGCCCCTGTGCGGCACAATGGTCCTGCCCGAAGATGTTCAGGTCTCAAGTGACGGAATCGGCGTGATGAGCAAGACGACAGTCAGGGACGTCTCCACGGAGTCCGAGCCGGAGCGCGCCGAGATCGCGCCCCGCGCGGAGGGCGGCAGCCGGGCCCTGGCCCTGCTGCTGGTGATCACCGGCGGGGCCGGACTGCTCGCCGCGTGGGTCATCACGCTCGACAAGTTCAAGATCCTCGAGGCCAAGGTCGCGGGCACGACGTTCACGCCCGGCTGCAGCCTCAACCCCGTGGTCTCCTGCGGCAGCGTCATGGAGAGCAAGCAGGCCGCGGTCTTCGGCTTCCCCAACCCGATGCTCGGCCTCGTCGCCTACGCCGTCGTCATCGGCGTCGGCATCAGCCTGCTCGCCGGCGCCCGCTTCCCGCGCTGGTACTGGCTCACCTTCAACGCCGGCTGCCTCTTCGGCGTGGGCTTCTGCGCCTGGCTGATGTTCCAGTCGCTGTACCGGATCAACGCGCTCTGCCTGTGGTGCAGCCTGGCCTGGGTCGCCACCATCCTGATGTTCTGGTACGTGACGTCGTTCAACATCCGCAAGG
Organism: Streptomyces cahuitamycinicus; assembly: GCF_002891435.1. GTDB lineage: Bacteria > Actinomycetota > Actinomycetes > Streptomycetales > Streptomycetaceae > Streptomyces > Streptomyces cahuitamycinicus. Next base: position 1,927 of record NZ_POUC01000452.1, on the reverse strand, counting down.
GCTTCCTGCCCGCCCCGAGCTGGCTCAAGAGCTTCTTCGGCGAGTTCACATGGGTCATGCCCGTGCTGCACATCGGCATCATCGGCATGCTGGTCCTGACCCGCTGGTGGGACTTCTGGCTCAGCTGAACGGGGCCGTTCCAGCCCCGGGGCGGACTGTCAGTGCCGTGATTTAGGGTTTCTGACGTGGAACCCGACCTGTTCACCGCCGCAGCCGATGAGCGCCAGGAGAAGGATCCGTCCTCCAGCCCCCTGGCGGTGCGGATGCGCCCGCGCACCCTCGACGAGGTCGTGGGCCAGCAGCATCTGCTGAAGCCGGGCTCACCCCTGCGCAGACTGGTCGGGGAGGCATCCGGCCCGGCCGGCTCCTCCTCGGTGCTCCTGTGGGGCCCGCCCGGCACCGGCAAGACCACCCTGGCGTACGTCGTCTCCAAGGCCACCGACGCCCGCTTCGTGGAGCTGTCGGCGATCACCGCGGGCGTCAAGGAGGTCCGCGCGGTCATCGACGGCGCCCGCCGCGCCTCCGGCGGGTACGGCAAGGAGACCGTCCTCTTCCTCGACGAGATCCACCGCTTCAGCAAGGCCCAGCAGGACTCCCTGCTCCCGGCCGTCGAGAACCGCTGGGTGACGCTCATCGCGGCGACGACGGAGAACCCGTACTTCTCGGTGATCTCGCCCCTGCTGTCCCGCTCCCTGCTTCTCACCCTGGAACCGCTCACGGACGAGGACATCAGGAGCCTCATCCGTCGCGCCCTCACCGACGAGCGGGGACTCAAGAGCGCCGTCACCCTCCCCGAGGAGACCGAGAGTCACCTCCTGCGTATCGCCGGCGGAGACGCCCGCCGTGCCCTGACCGCCCTGGAGGCGGCCGCCGGAGCCGCCCTCGACAAGGGCGAGGCCGAGATCGGCCTGACCACCCTGGAGGAGACGGTCGACCGGGCCGCCGTCAAGTACGACCGGGACGGCGACCAGCACTACGACGTGGCCAGTGCCCTGATCAAGTCCATTCGCGGCTCCGACGTCGACGCGGCCCTGCACTACCTGGCCCGCATGATCGAGGCCGGCGAGGACCCCCGCTTCATCGCCCGCCGCCTGATGATCTCCGCAAGCGAGGACATCGGCCTGGCCGACCCGACCGCCCTGCAGACGGCCGTCGCCGCCGCCCAGGCCGTCGCCATGATCGGCTTCCCCGAGGCCGCCCTCACCCTCAGCCACGCCACCATCGCCCTCGCCCTGGCACCCAAGTCCAACGCCGCGACCACCGCGATCGGCGCCGCCCTGGAGGACGTCCGCAAAGGCCTGGCCGGGCCCGTCCCGGCGCACCTGCGCGACAGCCACTACAAGGGCGCCACCAAGCTCGGCCACGGCCAGGGCTACGTCTACCCGCACGACCTGCACGAGGGCATCGCCGCCCAGCAGTACGCCCCCGACGAACTGAAGGACCGCGAGTACTACGCGCCGACCCGGCACGGTGCGGAAGCCCGCTACGCGGACGCGGTGGAGTGGACCCGGAAGAACCTCGGTCGAAAGCGGTCCTGAGCACCCTGTAAACTCGTCCGGAGTGCCGCGCCCCGTGCAGTCAGAACGGGACAGTCGGCCGGAGCCGGTCCCCGGACCGGTTCCAGGAGCGTCGCGCACCGTCGAACGGTGTCGCGGGCAGCCCACCACCACCGTCGCACGACGGAACCGGTCGGTGGGCCACTCGCGTGCTGCACGTATGTGCCCAGACCAGGGGAGCGGCTGCCCACCCGGGCCCGAAAGGGTCCCAGGCGGGTTTCCCCGGCTGCGGATGCGACCTCCCTCAACCCTGACAAGCCGGAAACCAGGAAAGAGAAGAAGACAGTGGCGAACCAGCCCCGCCCCAAGGTCAAGAAGTCGCGTGCCCTCGGCATCGCGCTGACCCCGAAGGCCGTCAAGTACTTCGAGGC
>NZ_POUC01000451.1 GCF_002891435.1 Streptomyces cahuitamycinicus | reverse complement strand
GCCGGGGGTCTGGGACGGACGGGTCAGGGGCGGACCGAAAGGGACCGCTCGATGACGCGCTGCGTCTCGACCCGGTCCTTGGCGCGACGGCGGTCCTCCAGCACGGAGGTCCAGGCGTTGCGGCGGGCGGTGCGCTGACCGCTGCTCATCAGCAGCGACTCGACGGCACGCAGTGCGGTCGTGAAGGACGGGATGGCGGTGGCGCGGACGGGCGGCGCGGCCTGCATGGGTGAGGTCCCCCCTCGGGTACGGGTGTACGTGCTGTGAGTTCAGCGTCACTGATTGGTGTTACCAGGGCGTGACCGGCCGGTCAAACACCCATGAAGCCCTGGCGGGGAGTGGTGGAACACCGACGCGGTCCTGACATGTGCCCTCATCTGCGAGGACCGTCAGAACCGCGTCGAATCGGTCACTACCGGCGAGTAGTCTCTTGTGCGCGAATTCACACGCTTGTCCCGCCCCTTGGCGGGCAGGGGTGGTGACGGTTCGTCAGACGGCCGGAGCCGCGACGTGCCCGTCCTCCCGCCGCGGAGCGGCCGAATCACGCTGCTCCATGGCCATCCCGTAGAGCCGTCCGGCGCGGTACGAGGAGCGCACCAGCGGCCCGGACATCACGCCGGAGAAGCCGATCTGCTCGGCCTCCTCCTTCAGCTCCACGAACTCGTGCGGCTTCACCCAGCGCTCGACGGGGTGGTGACGCACCGAGGGTCGCAGGTACTGCGTGATGGTGACCAGCTCGCAGCCCGCCTCGTGCAGCTGCTTCAGCGCGTCGCTGACCTCCTCGCGGGTCTCGCCCATGCCGAGGATGAGGTTCGACTTGGTGACCAGGCCGTAGTCGCGCGCCTCGGTGATGACCTTCAGGGAGCGCTCGTAGCGGAAGCCGGGGCGGATGCGCTTGAAGATCCGCGGGACCGTCTCGACGTTGTGCGCGAAGACCTCGGGCCGGGAGGAGAAGACCTCCTCCAGCTGCTCCGGGACCGCGTTGAAGTCCGGGGCGAGCAGCTCGACCTTGGTGCGGCCCGCTTCGCGTCCGGCGGTCTGCTGGTGGATCTGGCGCACGGTCTCGGCGTACAGCCAGGCGCCGCCGTCCTCCAGGTCGTCGCGGGCGACGCCGGTGATGGTGGCGTAGTTGAGGTCCATCGTGACCACGGACTCGCCGACCCGGCGGGGCTCGTCACGGTCGAGCGCCTCGGGCTTGCCGGTGTCGATCTGGCAGAAGTCACAGCGCCGGGTGCACTGGTCGCCGCCGATCAGGAAGGTCGCCTCGCGGTCCTCCCAGCATTCGTAGATGTTCGGGCAGCCGGCTTCCTGGCAGACCGTGTGCAGGCCCTCGCTCTTCACGAGCTTCTGCATCGCGGTGTACTCGGGACCCATTTTCGCCCGGGTCTTGATCCACTCGGGCTTGCGCTCGATGGGGGTCTGGCTGTTGCGGACCTCCAGGCGCAGCATCTTGCGTCCGTCGGGTGCGACTGCGGACACGACCGGCTCCCTAGCGATTGATTCTTCGGCGTCCTCAAGCGTACGCCCGTTGATTTGAAAGCCTGCGTGGGCACTGACCCCTGTAGCTCCTGCGCGGGCCGATTTATGCCGCCGGGGTCGTCTCGATCTCCCTGGGCTTCGGCTCCGCGGTCTCCAGGACCTCCCGCAGATGCCGCTCGACGACCGGCAGGACCTCCTCGATCGTCACGTCCCGGCCGAGCTCGCCGGCCAGCGAGGCGACGCCCGCGTCCCGGATGCCGCACGGAATGATGCGGTCGAACCACTTGTTGTCGGGGTTCACGTTGAGCGCGAAGCCATGCATGGTGACGCCCTTGGCGACGCGGATGCCGATCGCGGCGATCTTGCGGTCCTCCCGGCGCTGGCCGGCGTTGGACGGCGCGTACTCCGGGCCGTTCATCCGCGGGTCGAACTCCTCGTCGTGCAGCCGGGGGTCGAAGTCCAGCGACAGTCCGCCGAGCGCGGGGCGCTGCTCGACGGCGTCGCCCAGGATCCACACGCCGCTGCGGCCCTCGACCCGGCTGGTCTCCAGGCCGAACTCCGCGCAGGCGCGGATCAGGGCCTCTTCCAGGCGGCGGACGTGCGCCACGACGTCCACCGGGCGCGGGAGCTTCTGGATCGGGTAGCCCACCAGCTGGCCGGGGCCGTGCCAGGTGATCTTGCCGCCGCGGTCTACGTCGATGACGGGCGTGCCGTCGAGGGGCCGCTCGTTGTCCGCCGTGCGCCGTCCGGCCGTGTAGACCGGCGGGTGCTCCAGGAGCAGTACGGTGTCGGGGATCTCGTCGGCGAAGCGCGCCGCGTGCACCCGGCGCTGCTCGTCCCACGCCTCCTGGTACTCGACGGCCTCGTCACCGAATCCCATGCGGACGAACCGCAACTCACTCACGGCAAGCGCCTCCCTCGGACGGGTGTATCAGGCACGTAGCGCGCCCAAGCCACTGTACGTCCGGCCCGGACACGTCAGTCCCGGGGTCAATCCTCACACGATCGGATGAATGTCCGGGAAAATGTGTGATGGGGTGCTTACTCTCCGCTACATTCGCGCCGTCCAGCAAGCCAAAAGGCCTGCTCACAGGCAATCCGGCACATCACCAGCACCGGAAGGCAGGAGACCGCACCGCACCATGACGGAACGACCCGCGCAGCGCACCCCCAACCGACAGCTCGCCGCGCTCATCGCAGAAGCGGGGTTCTCCAACGCGGGACTCGCCCGTCGCGTGGACCAGCTCGGTCTCGAACACGGGCTTGATCTGAGATACGACAAGACCTCCGTCACCCGGTGGCTGCGCGGTCAGCAGCCCAGGGGCACCACGCCCGCCCTGATCGCCGAGGTCTTCACCCGGCGCCTCGGCCGCCGTCTCACCGCCCAGGACCTCGGCCTGGACGCCTGCGCCCCCGTCTACGCGGGGCTGGAGTTCGCAGCCGGCCCCGAGGAGGCCGTCGACATCGTCAGCGGGCTGTGGCGCAAGGACTCCGGCAGCCACGCCGAGCTCCGCAAGATCGCCTTCACCCCGGCGGGGCTCGTGGTGCCCAGCCGCGACTGGCTGATCGGCCGGGCCGACGAGAAGGTCGCCCGGGGTGAGCCGCCCGCCGCCCGCATCCCGGTCCAGGGCCGCCCGCCCCTGCGCCCCGCGGCCGCGACCGAGCAGGGCGTGCCGTCCCTGCCCCGCCAGCGCGGCCAGGCCGAGCGCGGCCCCGGCCAGAAGGTCACCGCCGGTGACATCGCCGCCCTGCGCTCGGTCGGCGAGCTGTTCCGCACCCTCGACGACGCCTACGGCGGCGGTCACGCCCGTCAGGCCCTCGTGCGCTACCTGGAGCACGAGTGCGAGCCCATGCTGCGCGGCACCTACGGCGAGCAGACCGGCCGCCGGCTGTTCGCGGCCGCCGCGGACCTGACCCGGCTCGCCGGCTGGACGTCGTACGACATCGCCGCGCACGGACTCGCCCAGCGCTACTTCGTGCAGGCGCTGCGGCTCGCCCAGGCGGCCGCGGACCGGACGTACGGGGCCTACGTGCTGGTCACCATGAGCCGCCAGGCCGTCTACCTCGGGCACGGGCGGGAAGCCGTCCAGCTCGCCCGGGTGGCACAGCAGGGCGTCGGCACCTCGGGACCGCCCGTCGTCCAGGCCCTGCTGCACGCCTCCGAGGCGCGCGGGCACGGAGTGCTCGGCGAGGTCCGGGCCTGCACCGCGGCCCTGGTCCGTGCCGAACGCGCGCTGGAGACGGCCCGGCCCGGGGACGACGTCCCGCACTGGGCGAAGTTCTTCGACGAGGCCCAGCTCGCCGACGAGTTCGGCCACTGCCACCGCGACCTCCAGCAGTTCCGCGCCGCCGCCCAGCACGCGGAACGCTCACTCCAGCTGCGGGCCCCCTCCTACGCCCGCAGCCGCCTCTTCTGCCGCGTGGTCCTCGCCACCGCGCGCCTGGGCCTCGGCGAACTCGACCAGGCCTGCCAGCTGGCCGCGGAGGCCGCCGGCCAGGCCGCTGAGATGCGCTCGGTGAGGGCGGTGGAGTACGTACGGGACTTCGAGCGACGACTGGAGCCGTACAAGGACGCGGCGCCGGTGCGCAGTTACCGCGACAAGGTAGCGGCCCTTGGGTGAGGTACCTCAGGGGCGCGGGGCTCTGTCGATGTGCGGCTCCGCCGCGTGGTCGCGTGCAACCAGAGGGCTCCCGCGCCCGGCAACCCGCCTACGCGGCCCGCGGCACCGTGGGCAAGGGGTCCGCAACATGCAGAGACCGCCCGGCCCCCAGGTCCGCCAGAATCGCCGCCGAAGCCCGATGCCCGGAGTGCAGAGCGCCCTGAACGGTACTGGTGTCCCGGTGATCCCCGCACACGTACAGGCCCGCGAGCAACCGCACCGGCCGCCGCAGATCATGCGGCGGCCGCATCGCGGGCACGGCCTCGGCCGTGTGGTGCACGGCCAGCGTCTCCCAGCGGGCCGTCGACACCCCGTACAGCCGCGCCAGGTGCATCCGCACCGCGGTGTCGACATCGCCCGGCGGCCGTCCCGGCACCGTCGACGACACCAGCGCCCGCCCCGCGGGCGCCCGGGACGGATCGACGTGACTGACCACCGCCGTGTGCGCGACCGGCCCGCCGAGATCCGCGTCGAGGAGCAGCGACGCCCCCGTCTCCGGCGGCTCGTCGGTCGTGTGGTGCACCACCGTCACCGGATGGAACTGCGGCACCCGCAACCCCGGCAGCAGCTCTGCGGCTGCCCGCGCGCCCGTCGCCACCACTACCGCCCGGCACCGGATCTCACCGTGCTCCGCGGTGGTCACCGAGGTCGTCGACACGGAGGTGACGCGGACGCCGGTGTGCACCGTGCCCGGCGGAAGGGTGCGCGCCAGCAGCTCCGGCAGGGCGTCGGCGCCACCCTCCGGCAGACACAGCCGGCCCCGGGCGAAGGCGCGCAGCGCGAGGTCCGCGCACCGGCTGGACGTCGTCAGGCCCGGGTCGCACAGCAGCGCGGCGAGCAGCGGACGCAGGAAACCGTCGATCGTACGGGCGGGCAGCCCGCGCGCCGCCAGGGCCTCACCGGCCGGCAACTCCGGGCGGGACAGCAGCCGTTCGGCCGGGGTCCCCGCCAGCCGGGACAGGGCCGCACCCAGCCGGGCCTGGTCGACGGCCGTGCCGAGCGGGGCGCCGGACCGGCTCCGGGGGACGGACACCTGCCGGCCGGGCACGGCCACCGGCCTCCTGGGCGGCCTCGGTGCGGACGGCGGCCGGGGAGCACTCGCCAGCGCACGTACCGCGTGCAGTGCGCCCCGTGCGCCCCCTGCGCCCGGCTGGACACCGGCGCGGTGGTGGCGTCCGTCACCGTGCAGCAGGACTCCGGGCGCGAAGGGCCGCAGCACCAGCCCGTCGAGACCGGGTGTCAGCCGCAGTTCCGGATACGCCGTGGACAGCAACTGGCCGATCCGGTCGAGCCGGAAGCCGTCGACCTTCTCCGTCGCCATGCGGCCGCCGACCCCGTGGGCGGCCTCCAGGACCATGGTCGTCACTCCTGCGCTGGTCAGCCGGCGTGCGGCCGAGAGTCCGGCGACCCCGGCCCCCACGACGACCACGTCCGCCTGGTACGCGGGCTCAAGCACGTGCCCCTCCTCGAGGTTGCGCGGGCGCTGGAGACGTCATGCCCTCAACAGGCCGCAGGGATACGCGAGTTCTGGTCGAGGGTAGGACCGTGATCGGTCAGCGGGAGTCGCGCATCGGCAGGGCACGGTCGCACGGCGGTCGCATACCGACGCCTGGTGGGCATCAAGTGGTCGCAGGAGGCTGGTGTGCGGCGCGAACGAGCTGTCTCGGAAAGGCCGGTCGGATCCCGGTCAGACGGCCGGTCCGCGCCCACCGAGGTCCGCCCCGGCAGGTCGGGGAGCCGTCACAGCGCCGCCCGGATCGCTCCCTCGATCTCCGGGAAGGCGAACCGGAAGCCCGACTCCAGCAGCCGCGTCGGCAGCACCCGGGCGCTGCCGAGGACGTCCCCGGCCATCTCGCCGAGCACCGTCCGCAGGACGGCCGCGGGCACCGGGAACAGCGTGGGGCGGTGCAGCACCCGTCCCATCGCCGCCGTGATCTCACGGTTCGTCACGGGATTCGGGGCGGTGACGTTGAACGGCCCGGACAGACCGTCGGTGTCGATCAGGTGCCGGATCGCGGCGACCTCGTCGTGCAGCGCGACGAACGACCAGTACTGCCTCCCGTCGCCCATCCGCCCGCCGGCCC
>NZ_POUC01000450.1 GCF_002891435.1 Streptomyces cahuitamycinicus | reverse complement strand
GCGCGTTGGGTGAGAGGAGGTGAGGGGTTCAGGGCGGCGTGGAAGTAGGGACGTGCGGCCGTCGCCGCGTAGGCGGCTCCGAGAGCGGTGGTGAGCAGCCCCTTCCCGAGGGGCCGGGCTGCTCGGAGGCCCCGCCTCCCGGCCACGGACTCCAGCCCGGGGGGCCGGGCTGCTCGGGGGCCCGTCAGCCCGTGGGCGGTTTCCTGCCGGCGGCCTCTCGTCGGCAGGGCGGAGCGACGCATCACCTGTCGGGTCAGCAGGGCTGTCGTCGCGAGGGCCGCCAGGGGGGCCAGAGATGAGCCGCCTTGGGCCTCCTGGCGGGAGACCGTGGTGACGGCAAGCGTGTGGGGGCCGAGGAGGGCCGCGGAAGGCAGGGCGGGGCGGGCGTGGCCCGTCGTGGCAGCGGCTCCCAGGAGCAGGTCGAGGCCACGGGCCGCGCCCATGGCCAGGGGGCCGGCCGGCGTGTGCTTCAGGCCGAGGTCGTACGCCCACACGGTTACCGCCAGGGGCGCGGCGACGGCCAGGGCCGGGCGGCCCGCGCGCGCGGCCAGGGCCAGTCCGGCGCCGGTGAGGGCGCAGGCCGCCGTGAGTGCCGCGGCGGGCCGGACGCGGCCGGAGGGCAGGGGGCGGTGCGGGCGTTCGACGGCGTCGACGTCGCGGTCGGCCCAGTCGTTGAGGGCCATGCCGGCTTCGTAGAGGCAGAGGGAGGAACCGATGGCGAGCAGCGTGCGGGAATCGGGTGCCGAACCGGTGGCGGCCGCGCCGGCGAGGGCGTCCCCGGGGACGCTGAACAGGGCGGGCAGTCGCAGGAGTTCGGCCCACGCGCGGTTACGCCGCGAGCGGCCGGCGCATGCGCAGGGGGCCGTGCCATCGGTGGCGCCACCGGCGGCGGCACCGGGGATGCGACCGCCGGCCCCACCGGCAATGCGACCGGCGACACCACCGGCGATACGACCGGCAGTGCCACCGGCAATGCGTCCGGCCATGCCACCGGCCGGTCCACCGCCGGTGCCCGAAGTGGCGGCGCCCGCAACCGCGCCGTCGAGGCATCCGCAGGAACCCCGCCACAGTGTGACAGCGCTTCCCCGACTCTGCCGCCGTGTCACAGCGCTTCCCCCGTCTCCTCGGTGTCCCTCACCGACCGCACGCCACGGTCCTCTCCGTCGGCCCGCCCCAGACTCCGCCCGAACCGGACCAGTTCCTCGTACTGCTCGGACAACCCGGCGGGCCCCTCCCCCACCGGGTCCTTGAAGTAGAAGCCGAGGGCGCCGAGCGGGCCGGACACGCCCGCCTCGTGGGCGCGGGCGGTCAGGCGGGCCAGGTCCAGCACCAGGGGTGCCGCTAGTGCCGAGTCGCAGCCCTGCCAGATGGTCTGGAGGATCATGCGGGTACCGAGGAAGCCGTCGAAGGCGATGTGGTCCCAGGCGGTCTTCCAGTCGCCGAGGGCCGGGACGTCGTCGATGTGCGCCTCTCCCTGGGGGACGGCGCCGAGGGTGTCGGCGAGGACGCGCTCCTTGCCGGCGTTCTTCGCCGCCGCGGCGGCCGGGTCGGCGAGGGCCGCGCCGTCTCCGCCGCCGAGCAGGTTGGTGCCGGACCAGGCCCGGACGGTCAGCGCCCGTTGAGCGAACATGGGGCCCAGCACGGCGCGCAGCAGCGTCTGTCCGGTTTTGCCGTCCCGGCCGGCGTACGGCAGGCCGCTCCGTTCGGCCTCGCGGGCGGCGGCGGGGTGGTGCATGCCCTCGGAGGGGGTGAAGTTGACGTAGGGGCAGCCGGCGCGCAGGGCCGCCAGCGCGTAGAGGGTGCTGGCAGGGAGCGGGGAGCCGGGGCCCTGGGACGCGGGTTCGGTGGAGGCGACGTTCACCACCACGGCCCGCTCCAGTGCCTGGCGGTCGACGAAGTCGCGGATGTCGTCGGCGAAGGCCGTGATCAGTTCGGTCTCGCTCCTGGTGTCCCCCCGGGCGGGGCCGCCGGGCCGGATCTCCCGGTCGGCGGCGGCGAGTTCGGCGGTGACGGCGGTGGCGGTGCCCGGTGGGAGGACGCCGCCGGCGGTCAGGGTCTCGGCGCGTTTGGGCAGGGGGCAGTCGAGGGTGTCGTGGCCGCCGAAGACGAGGTCGGACAGTGCGGGCAGACCGCTGTCCGTGAAGGCGGGGGTCTCGGTCACCATGCCGGTGGGCGGGTGCAGTCCCGCGGTGACGGCGGCGCACCCCGTGACGACGGTGGTGGCGACGGAGCCGCGGGCTCCGATCAGCCACACTCCCACACGCGGTCGGGAGAGGGACGCGGACATGGGCAGCCTCCTGATCGTGCGCGAGCCCTGGGGGGAGGTACGGAGACGGCGGGCGGGGGTCCGGCGTCCCCCGCCCGCCGCCGCTCTCAGCCACCCGTGACGGGCAGTTCCTTCAACTGGATGTTGCGGAAGGAGACCTGGTCGCCGGCGCCGTGGTTCTGCAGGCCGATGTGACCGTCGGTCAGGCTCCGCTGGGGGTCCTTGTTGGTGAAGTCATTGATCTTGACTCCGTTGAGGAACACCTGGAGGCGTTCGCCCTGGACCTTGATCTCGTAGTTGTTCCACTGGCCGGGCGGCCGCAGAACCTGGTCACGGGCCTTGATGTTGGCCGACTTGAACGAGTAGACGGAGCCGGTGGTGCGGTCGGCCGCGTCCGTGGCGTCGATCTGGATCTCGTAGCCCTTGTTCACCGCGGACCAGGGGTCGTCGGAGGCGGGGAAGCCCACGAAGATCCCGGAGTTGTCGTCGCCCCGCATCTTCCAGTCGAGCTTGAGGGAGTACGACTTCAGTTCCTTGGCCTGGTACCAGAGCAGACCCATGCCGCCCTCGGACTCCATCACGCCGTCCTTGACGACGAACTTGCCGGGTCCGGCCTGCTTCCAGCCGTCCAGGCTCTGGCCGTTGAAGATCTTCCGGTGGTCCTTGCTCGGCTTGCAGTCCGCCTTCACCTGGCCGGTGGCGTACTGGAGGCCGCCGAGCAGGTGGGCGCGGAAGGCTTCCTCGGCGTAGGACTCCTTGGTGTGGCCGCCGCCGGTGTAGAAGGACCGGCCGCCTCCATAGCTCTGGCACCAGGCGATCGGGTGGTCGCCCTTCATGGTGCCGCCCTGGTAGGTGGTCTCGTCCAGAGTGGCGAGGACCTTGGCCTGCTCACGGGGGTTGGTGCGGTAGTTGTACCACTCGTCGGTGCGCTCCCAGGCCTCGTCCAGGTGCGCGGTCGAGGGGTGGTCGTGCTCCTCGACGCGGACGGTGGCCTTCTGGATGGCCGGGTGCGAGTGGAAGTAGGCGCCGACGAGGCCGCCGTAGAACTCCCAGTCGTACTCGGTGTCGGCGGCGGCGTGGATGCCCATGTATCCGCCGCCGTTCTTCACGTAGTTCTCGAACGCCTGCTGCTGCTCGGAGTTGAGGACGTCGCCTGTGGTGGACAGGAAGGCCACCGCGTCGTACTTGGCGAGGTTGGCCGTGGTGAACTGCTTCGCCTCCTCGGTGGCGTCGACCGTGATGCCGGCCGGGCCGCCGAGTTCCTTCAGCGCGGTGATGCCGGCCGGGATGGAGTCGTGGCGGAAGCCGGCGGTCTTGGAGAAGACCAGGACCTTCTTGCCGCCCTTGAACGGCTTTTTGGAGAACTCGAAGTCGTCCACGTCGAACAGCGCGCCCTCGGCGCCCTTGAAGACCAGGTAGATGTCGGTGGTCTTCTTCGGCAGCGACCGCAGGGGCACGTCGACGTTCTGGAACGTCTCCCAGCCACCGGTCGGCGGGATGTAGGCAGAGCCGTGCAGCGGACCCTCGGGCAAGCCGGTGCGCAGTTCGACGAAGCCGCCCGCGCCGCCGGAGGAGGCCCGCACGGTCATCTTCTTCTGCCCGTCGAACCGGTAGGGGCTGAAGGAGATCCAGTCGCCGTCGTTGATGTCGCCGACGGTCTTGCCGCCGTTGGCGCCGGTCTTCTCGATCACCGACACGCCCGACTGGGTGGCGAAGTGCTCGCCCTGGCGGTGCAGCGGCTGGAGCACGGTGCGGGCGGTGCCGGTCAGGGCCTCCTGGCCGTTCGCCCCGCCGTCGGTGTAGCCGGCGCCGACGACGCCGTAGATGTTGGCGTTGGGGTCGTGGCCGCCGTCACCCGGGGGCGGCTTCAGGGTGCCCTCGCAGCCCATCTCGCTGGTCAGCTCGTGGGCGTGGGAGTCGTGACCGAGGCTGTAGGCGACCTTGACCTTGGAGCAGTCGACCGTCTCCTCGGGGTCGGTGACGGTCACCTTGAACGGGACGGGCTTGCCGAACTCGGCCAGGGCGCCGTTGCCCGGGATGTCGATCCTCACCTTGGGTTCGGTGTTGCCGACCACGATCCGGGTGCTGGCGTTGCCGGTGTTGCCCTCGGGGTCCTTGGCGGTGAAGGTGGCGGTGTAGGTGCCGGCCTTCCTGTACCTGTGGGTGGGGTTGAGGCCCTCGCCCTTGGTGCCGTCGCCGAAGTCCCAGCTGTAGGTGAGGTCCGGGGAGTCGGCGTCCTTCGCGGAGCCGGTGAACTTCACCTTCAGGCCGGCCGCGCCGGAGGTCTTGTCGGCGCTCACCTCGGCGATCGGTGAGAAGCCGTCCTCGGCGTTCTCGATCCGGTACAGGGCGGAGTTCTCGTCGCCCTGGAACCAGGAGACGCCGTAGTCGAGGACGTAGAGGGCGCCGTCGGGGCCGAACTCCATGTCCATGATCTGGGTGCCGGTCCAGGGGAAGTCGTTGATCTTCGCGACGGAGCCGTCCGCGTCCTGCTCGATGCGCTTGACCCAGCGGCGGCCGAACTCACCGGCGAAGAAGTCACCGTCGTACGCCTCGGGGAACTTCACGCTGGAGTCGAGTTCGGGGTCGTAGCGGTAGACCGGGCCGGCCATCGGGGACTCGGAGCCGCTGCCGAACTCGGGCAGGGAGTCACCGTCGTACGGGATCCAGGCGGCCTGCGCGGGCGGCAGGTCGGTGAGGCCCGTGTTGTACGGCGAGGTGTTCTTCGGGGCGGCGCAGTCGAACGGTTCGCCGGACTCCTTGGTGGCGAAGTCGTAGTCGACGTAGGGGTCGTTGTCGCCGGTGCAGAAGGGCCAGCCGAAGTTGGCGGGCTCGGTCACCTTGGCGAACTCGACCTGCCCTCCGGGGCCGCGCTTGGGGTCGGCGGCGCCCGCGTCGGGGCCGTAGTCGCCGACGTAGACGGTGCCGGTCTTGTCGTCGACGCTCATCCGGAACGGGTTGCGGAAGCCCATCGCGTAGATTTCGGGGCGGGTCTTGTCCGTACCCGGGGCGAAGAGGTTGCCCTCCGGGATCGTGTACGAGCCGTCCTCGGCGACCTTGATGCGGAGGATCTTGCCGCGCAGGTCGTTGGTGTTGCCCGAGCTGCGCCGGGCGTCGAAGGCCGGGTTGCGGTTCGGCCGGTCGTCGATCGGCGTGAAGCCGTCGGAGGCGAAGGGGTTGGTGTCGTCGCCGGTCGACAGGTAGAGGTTGCCGTCCGCGTCGAAGTCGATGTCGCCGCCGACGTGGCAGCAGATGCCCCGGGAGGCCGCGACGTCCAGGACCTTCTTCTCACTGGACATGTTCAGCGTGCCGTTGGCGTTGAGCACGAAGCGGGACAGGCGGTTGACGCCGTCGAACTTCTTGAAGTCCTCGGCGGTACCGGTCTCCGGGGCGTCGCCCGCGGGGGTGTCGAGCGGCGGGGCGTAGTAGAGGTAGATCGCCCGGTTGTTCTTGAAGTCCGGGTCGATGCCGACGCCCTGGAGGCCCTCCTCGTCGTGGCTGTAGACGTCGAGTTTGCCGGCGACCTTGGTGACGCCGCCCTGGTCGGTGAGGCGCAGTGTGCCGTCGCGCGAGGTGTGCAGGACGCTGCGGTCGGGGAGCACGGCGAGCGACATCGGCTCGCCCATCTCGGGTTCGCCCTTGGCGAGCGGCACCTGCTGGAACTGGCCCTCGGCGGCTGCCGGTTCGTCGCGCTCCCCGGTGCCGGGGTGGGCGCCGGCGACGGTGGCCGGGGTGCCGACGGCGAGGAGCAGTCCGGTGAACAGGGCGACGGTGGTGCGAAGCCTTGGCCGGCTGGGGGTGGCTGTGCTTCTGGGTCTGGTTCTGGGCACGAAGTCCCTCCGGGAACGGGGTGGGCCGTACGGGGTCTGTCTCTTATGCACATCT
>NZ_POUC01000044.1 GCF_002891435.1 Streptomyces cahuitamycinicus | reverse complement strand
CTCCCCACGCAGCCGCTTCCCGCGCGCAATCCCCAGTCCCCGCTCCCGCAACCCGCAGTTGGCCCGTCCTGGGCAGGCTCCGGGGATGTGACAGCGGTACAACTCCCCGAGCTCCGCCCGGGACGACTCCCCCGTCGCGTCCCGGTGCGCCGCCTGCGGCAGATCCTGTGTCTGCTCCCGCTCCTGCTCGTCACCGTCGTCGCGGTGCAGCACCGTTCGGTACTGGCCGCGGGTTTCGCGCATCTGCGCACCGCCGAGTGGCCCTGGCTGCTGGCCGCGGCCGGGGCGACCTGTCTGACCTGGGTCGCCGCCTCCTGCACCCGGCAGGGCGCGGTGGTCGAACGGCTGCCCCGGCGGCGGCTGCTGGCCACGCAGTTCGCGGCGGGAGCGGCCAACCACCTGCTGCCGACCGGTCTTGGCGCGAGCGCGGTCAACCTGCGATTCATGACGGTGTGCGGGTTGCCGCTCGCCCGCTCCTCGGCCGCCCTCGCCCTGTACCTGCTGGCCGAGAGCATCGGCCGGGTGGCGCTGCTGGGTGCCCTCCTCATCGCGTTCCCCGACGCGCTGCGGCTCGGCACGCTGGTGCCGGAGACGGCGTTCGGCCCGCTGCTGGCCGGTGTCGCGGTGGTGCTCGTGATCGCCGTGGCCGTGCTCGCCCTGGTACGGCGGCTGCGCTCGGCCCTGGTGTCCTTCCTGCGGACGGCTCTCGGCGAGGCGCGTTCGGTGCACACCCGCCCGGCGCGGGTCCTGGCGCTGTGGGGCGGGTCCTTCGCCTTCCCGGCACTGCAGGCGTCCGTGCTGGTGCTGACGGGGCGGGCGCTGGGGCTGGACATCCCGCCCGCGCACATGGCGGTGGCCTACCTGGCGGCGACGGTCGCCGTCGCGCTGGTGCCCACGCCGGGCGGCATCGGCTCGGTGGAGGCGGCGCTGGTCATGGCGCTGGTGGCGGCGGGCGGCCCGGCCGCGGTGGCCACCGCCGTGGTCCTTGCCTTCCGGGTCATCACCGTCTGGCTGCCGCTGGTGCCGGGCGCGCTGACGCTGGCGGCGCTGGTGCGGCTGAAGGTGATCTGACCCGGGTGGCGCGCCGGCTCGTCACGCGGCAGGAGCGCGCGTGACAGTGCCTCATGTGCGCTGACTCACCCTCCGCTCACCCCCGTCCGCGGTACGGAACCCCGTGCGGGATACGGCAGGATGAACGATCGTGCCGACCGCAGGTCAGGGTGGTCGGGCACCTTCGAGCATCCCGGAAAACGAGCAGGTGACGACGTGACGAGACTTCATATCCGGCCGTTGGCGACGGCGTTCGCCGTGGTTCCCCGCCCCGGAGGTGGCCGGTGAACCGGGCCCTCACCGTGGACGATCTGCTGTTCGCCGGCATCGCCCTCGCCTCGGGGCTGCTGGCGGCGTTCGCGCTGCGCCTCCTGTTGCGCTGGCTTGGCAGGCACGCCGACCGCACCCGCTGGAGCGGGGACGACGTCATCGTGCACGCCCTGCGGGCCGTGGTGCCCTGGGCCGCGGTCGTGGGCGGTGTGGCGGGCGCGGCCGCGGTGCTGCCGCTGACCCGCACGGTGCAGCACACCACCAACCAGGTGCTCACCGTGCTGCTCATCTTCGTGGCGACGGTGTCCGCGGCGCGGGTGGTCGCCGGACTGGTGCGCACCGTCACCCAGTCCCGTTCCGGTGTCGCCGGATCGGCCACGATCTTCGTCAACATCACCCGGATCCTGGTCCTGGCGATCGGCTTCCTGGTGGTGCTCCAGACGCTGGGCATCTCCATAGCCCCGCTGCTCACCGCCCTGGGTGTCGGCGGCCTGGCGGTCGCGCTGGCACTGCAGGACACCCTCGCCAACCTCTTCGCGGGCATCCACATCCTCGCCTCCAAGACCGTCCAGCCCGGTGACTACATCAAGCTCAGCAGCGGCGAGGAGGGCTACGTCGAGGACATCAACTGGCGGCAGACGACGATCCGCAACCTGTCCAACAACCTCGTCGTGCTCCCCAACGGTCAGCTCGCGCAGGCGAACATGACCAACTTCATGCGCCCCGAGGAACAGCTGACCATCCTGGTCCAGGTCGGGGTGGCCTACGACAGCGACCTGGAGCACGTGGAGCGGGTGACCAACGAGGTCATCGCCGAGACGATGACCGAGGTCGAGGGCGCGGTGCCGGACCACGAGCCGATCATCCGGTTCCACACCTTCGGCGACTCCCGGATCGGCTTCACCGTCGTCCTGGGCGTCGGCGAGTTCAGCGACCAGTACCGGGTCAAGCACGAGTTCATCAAGCGTCTGCACCGGCGCTACCGCGCGGAGGGCATCCGCATCCCCGCCCCGGCCCGGACGGTGGCGTTGCAGCAGGCTTCGGCCGGCATCCCGCAGCAGCGGACCGGCGCGATCGAGCCGAGCGGACTGAGTCCGGCCCGGCTCGACTGAGGGGTCGTTCGGATCAGGCTGCGGAGCCGCTCGTCACAGCGTCGCGGAGTTCTCGTGGTGGTGGCTGTCCCTCCGGTCGCGCGGTGCCGAGAGGGACGCCTTCGCCGGCGTCACGGTCCAGTCCGGGTGGCCCGGCATCCGGGGCGTCTTCGTGCCGTACAGCCAGTCCCGCAGGAAGCCGGTCAGGTCCTGGCCGGAGACTTCCGAGGCGACGGCGATGTAGTCCTGCGTGGAGGCCGAGGAGTCGCGGTGGCGCGCCAGGAAGGCGCGCTCGACGGCACTGAAGGCGGCCTCGCCGATCTGCTGCCGCAGCGCGTAGAGGACGAGGACGCCGCCGAGGTAGCGCTGACTGTCGAACAGGTTGGCCGCGTTGGGTGCGGCGACCGGCCCGGAGGTGCTGCGCCACTGGTCGCCGAGGGCGTAGGTGTCCTTCATCCGGGCTTCCATGGTGGTCATGCCCTTGGAGTCGGGCCAGCCGCGCTCGTAGCGGTAGAGCAGCCCGTAGAAGTCGGCGTGGCCCTCGTTCAGCCACAGGTCGGCCCAGGTGGCGGGGCTGACGCTGTTGCCGAAGTAGGAGTGGACCAGCTCGTGCATCATGTGCGAGCCGATCTTGCTCTCCTCCTGGAGGAGGTAGTTCGGCTTGTAGATCGTGAGGGTCTGGGTCTCCAGACCCGTGAAGTCGAAGGCGTCCGGGGCGTCGTTGTTGCAGGGCAGCAGGCCGTACGTCTCGAAGGGGTAGGCGCCGAGCCGCTGCTCGACCCACGACACCAGCGCCGGGGTGAGCGCCAGGGCCGGTTCCAGGGCGGCGGCCCGGGCGACGGGGACGACGTCCCGCAGCGGCAGGCCGTGGGGGCCCTGCCGGTCCTTGATCACATAGTCGCCGACGGTGATCTGGACCACCTCGGTGGCGATCGGCGAGCGGGAGCGGTACGTGTACGCGGTCCGGTCGCCGGACAGCTGCTCGGTGCGCACCAGCCGGCCGCTGGCGACGCCCCGCAGTCCGGAGGGCACGGTGAGCCGGAAGGTGAAGTCGGCCTTGTCGGAGGGGTGGTCGTTGCAGGGGAAGACGGTGTGCGCCAGGTCCGGCTGGCAGCACACCGCGAACCCGTCCGGGGTGGCCACCCAGCCACCGGCGGGCGGCGGGATCCGGCGCGGGTCGGCGCCGTAGGCGACGCGCACCGTGACCCGGGTCTTGGCGGGGAGCTTCCGGGCGGGGGTGATCCGCAGCTTCTCGGCCACCTGCTCGAAGGCGGCCGTGCGGCCGTCGACCCGGACGGAGCGTATGTCCAGGCCGTGCGCGTCCAGGGAGAAGCGGCTCAGTGCCTGGGTGGTGCGCAGGGTCAGGGTCGCGCCGGCCTCGACGAGCTTGGTCGTGGCGTCGTACGCGAAGTCGAGGTGGTAGGCCGAGACGCGGTATCCGTCGTTGCCCAGGTCAGGGTAGACGGGGTCGCCGAGGGTCTCGGGGCCCGGGCCGGCGCCGGTCCTGCCGGCCGCCTGGGCCGGTATCCCCGTGGTCAGTGCCGCCGCCGTGCCGAGAAGCGCAACGGCCGGGGCCGTCACTCTGGTGCGATATCTCATGGTCCGCTTTCGCTCGTACGGCCGGGTGGTCAGGTCCGGCCGTGGCTTGGAGTGAGTGATCTCTCTCCAGGACACGCGAACGGCGCCATCGGTTGCACAGAACTGGTCGCGGACCCCTGTCGAGCCGAGGCCGGTCACGAGATATCTTGATGTCGAGCAATGTTGCAGACGTGGAGCGGAGCACCCGGTGACTGACTCGACCATCATCTATACGCACACTGACGAGGCCCCCGCCCTGGCGACGTATTCCTTCCTGCCGGTGGTCCGGGCGTACGCCTCGCAGGCGGGTGTCGCCGTGGAGACCCGCGACATCTCGCTGGCCGGGCGCATCATCGCCCTGTTCCCGGAGTACCTGACCGAGGACCAGCGCATCCCGGACGCCCTCGCGGAGCTCGGTGAGCTCGCCAAGACGCCCGCCGCCAACATCATCAAACTGCCGAACATCTCGGCGTCCATCCCGCAGCTCAAGGCCGCCGTCGCCGAACTGCAGGGCCAGGGCTACGCACTGCCCGACTACCCGGACGACCCGAAGACCGACGAGGAGCGCGAGATCCGCGCCCGCTACGACAAGGTCAAGGGTTCCGCCGTGAACCCGGTCCTGCGTGAGGGCAACTCCGACCGGCGCGCCCCCGCCTCGGTCAAGAACTACGCCAAGTCCCACCCGCACCGCATGGGCGCCTGGTCCTCCGAGTCCAAGACCAACGTGGCGACCATGGGCCAGAACGACTTCCGCTCCACCGAGAAGTCCGTCGTGATCGCCGAGGACGGCGCGCTGCGCATCGAGCTCGTCGGCGACGACGGCACCACCACGGTGCTGCGCGAGTCCGTACCCGTGCTCGCCGGTGAGGTCGTCGACGCCTCCGTGATGCGCGTCGCCGCGCTGCGCGAGTTCCTGACCGCGCAGGTCGCCGAGGCCAAGGCGCAGGGTGTGCTGTTCTCGGTGCACCTGAAGGCGACGATGATGAAGGTCTCCGACCCGATCGTCTTCGGCCACGTGGTGCGCGCCTTCTTCCCGAAGACGTTCGCGCAGTACGGCGACAAGCTCGCCGCGGCCGGCCTCACCCCGAACGACGGTCTGGGCGGCATCTGGAAGGGCCTCGACGCCCTGCCGGAGGGCGCGGAGATCAAGGCCTCCTTCGACGCCGAGCTCGCCGAGGGCCCGGAGCTGGCGATGGTCGACTCCGACAAGGGCATCACGAACCTGCACGTCCCCTCGGACGTCATCGTCGACGCCTCCATGCCGGCCATGATCCGCACCTCCGGTCACATGTGGGGCCCGGACGGCCAGGAGCACGACACCCTCGCGGTCCTGCCGGACTCCTCCTACGCGGGCGTCTACCAGGCCGTGATCGAGGACTGCCGGGCCAACGGCGCCTTCGACCCGTCCACCATGGGCTCGGTGCCGAACGTCGGTCTGATGGCGCAGAAGGCCGAGGAGTACGGCAGCCACGACAAGACCTTCGAGGTCCCCACCACGGGCACCGTCCGCCTGGTCGACGGCAACGGCACCGCGCTCATCGAGCAGGCCGTCTCGGCCGGCGACATCTTCCGCGCCTGCCAGACCAAGGACGCGCCGATCAAGGACTGGGTGAAGCTGGCCGTCACCCGCGCCCGCGCCACCGGCGACCCGGCGGTGTTCTGGCTGGACGAGACCCGCGCGCACGACGCCAACCTGATCGCCAAGGTCAACGCGTACCTCGCCGAGCACGACACCGAGGGCCTGGACATCCGGATCCTCAACCCGGTCGAGGCGACGAAGCTGTCGGTGGAGCGCATCCGCCGCGGTGAGAACACGATCTCGGTCACCGGCAACGTCCTGCGTGACTACCTGACCGACCTGTTCCCGATCCTGGAGCTGGGCACCAGCGCCAAGATGCTGTCGGTCGTCCCGCTGATGGCGGGCGGCGGCCTGTTCGAGACGGGTGCGGGCGGCTCGGCGCCGAAGCACGTGCAGCAGCTGGTCAAGGAGAACTACCTGCGCTGGGACTCCCTGGGTGAGTTCTTCGCCCTGGTTCCGTCCTTCGAGCAGCTCGCGAAGGTGGCGGGCAACGCCCGCGCCCAGGTCCTGGCCGACACCCTCGACCGCGCCACGGCGACCTTCCTCAACGAGGACAAGTCCCCGACCCGGCGCGTCGGCGGCATCGACAACCGCGGCAGCCACTTCTACCTGTCCCTGTACTGGGCGCAGGAGCTGGCCGGGCAGACCGACGACGCGGACCTGGCGAAGGCCTTCGCCCCGCTCGCCGAGACGCTCGCCGCGAACGAGCAGAAGATCGTCGACGAGCTGGTCGGCGTCCAGGGCAAGCCGGTCGACATCGGCGGCTACTACCAGCCCGACCCGGCGAAGGCCGCGGCGGCCATGCGCCCGTCCACCACGTGGAACGAGGTCCTGGCGTCCCTGAGCTGACGCCCCGGGCCCCGGCGGCCCACCCGCTCCGCCCCGGCCGGCACCACGCCCGGCCGGGGCGGAGCCGTGTTCGCCCTTCCGCGCGCCTTCACCACTTCCGGGTGGCGATCAGCTCCTCCACGTCCGCGTCCGGGAAGCCGTACGCACACGCGACGAAGCCGAAGTCCTCGGCTATCTCCTCCCGTGCCACCGTCTCGATCTCGCTGCCCGCCGCCTCGAACGCGGTCTGGAGATCGTTGAACTCCTCCGTGGCCGCCCGGGTCAGCGCGTAGAGCACGGCGAGGCCGTCGGGGCGCTCCCGCTCGATGCGCTCGCACAGGGCGAGCAGGATGGCGCGGCCTCGGTCCACGACGTGGTCCGGGTAGTAGTCGTCCTCGTACAGCCCTCGGAGGAACGGATGAGTGCTCGCCCGCTCGTTGCTGATCGGCATGGCGTCCTCGGCCTCGTGGTCTCGGTGATGTGGCACCTTGATCCTGCCGGACACCACTGACAACGCCCGGAGCCGCCCCGTGACCGATGCGCCACCCTTCGAGCTGCTCCCGGGAGCCGCGGACTCCCCGGTGATCCTCCATGTGCCGCACTCCGCGCGGGAGATACCCATCGCCGTGCGGGCGGGGATCGTGCTCGGCGACGAGGAGCTGGCGCGGGAGCTGGACCACATCACAGACGCGCACACGGCGGAGATCGCCGAGCGGGCGGCCGGGTGGGCCGGCATCACCCCGTGGCGGTTCGTCAACCGGCTGTCGCGGCTGGTCGTCGATCCGGAGCGGTTTCCGGACGAGCGGGAGGAGATGCTGGCCGTCGGGATGGGAGCGGTCTACACGCGGACCACGCACGGCGGGGTGCTGCGGCGCGACGACGTCGACGCAACGCCCCTGGTCGAGCGGTACTTCGAGCCGTACGCGCGGGCGATGGCGCGGGCCGTGGCGGACCGGCTGGACACGACCGGGCGGGCCGTGATCATCGACGTGCACTCCTACCCGAGCCGGAGGCTGCCGTACGAACTGCACGGGGAGGGGCCGCGCCCGCCGGTCTGCCTCGGTACCGACTCCTTCCACACGCCTCCCGCGCTGCTGGACGCGGCCCGGGAGGCGTTCGGGGAGACGGAGCCCGACACCCCCTTCGGCGGGACCTACGTGCCGTTGGAGTTCTACGGGAAGCGGCCCGAGGTGAGCGCGCTCATGGTGGAGATCCGCCGGGACACCTACATGACCGAGCCGGGCGGCCCGGCCGGCACCGGGCTGGAACGGCTCGGCGAGGCGCTGGCCGGGCTGGTCGACGCCGTCTCCCGCTGAACGGGCTCGAAGCGGAATCGAGCTAGGCCCGCAGCCACTCCGTCACCACCACGGCCTCGCCGGTGCGCAACCGCAGGGCGAACGGCCCGGTCGGCGGCGCGTCGCCGGTGAAGCGGCCCAGGTCGTCGGCCATGAGCGGGGATCCGGGCCGCGGCCCGCCGAGGACCTCGATGCGGGCCGGCTGCGGCGGCAGCACCTGGCCCATCAGCCCCTGAGCGGTCACCTCGACGTCGACGGTCACCTCGCCCGCCCGGAAGGTCAGCATCCGGGGCACATCGGTGAGGCCCCGGACCGGGAGGGCGTCGACCAGCGAGTCGAAGGTCAGCTCGGCCACGCGCGCGTCGAGGTCGTGCAGCGCATAGGCGTCGACGGCGATCTGCTGGAGCTCCGCCGGCACCGGGTCGAGGACGGCGGCGGCCTGCCGCAGCTCCTCCTCCAGGATCCCGGCGTCGAACTCCTCGTCGCCCCGGTCCTCTTCGCCCCGGTCCTCTTCGCCGGACAGGTCGTCGTCGTACGGGTCGTGCGGGTCGTGGTCGTGCGGGTCGTCGTCGTACCTGTCGCCGTTCATGTCGTTCACATCGCCCCCCGTGCCTCTAGCCGGGCCCGCAGACGCCGCAGACAGCGTTGGCGCAGCGGCCCGATGCTGCCCACCGCGATCCCGAGCGCGGCGGACACGTCCTGGTAGCTGGGCGGCGGCGTGGCCATCAGCACGCGCAGCAACTGCCTGCACCGCTCGCCGAGTTCCTCGAACTCCTGCCACAGCCGCCGGACGCGTTCGCTCTGCGCGGCGGCCTCCTCCGCGTCGAGCAGCGACTGTTCGGGCGTGCCCTCCTCGCTGACCCGGTCCAGCAGCCGCGGATCGTCCGTGAGGGTCAGCCGCTGCGCACTGCGGATGACCTTCAGGCACTCGTGACGCGCGGTGCTGGCCAGCCACGCGCCCGCCTTGCCGGGCTCGCGGATCCGCCCGAGGTGCTGGGCGAAGCGGAACCAGGCCGTCTGGTAGACCTCGTGGGCGTCGGCGTCGGAGAGCCGGTGGGCCCGGACGACGGACCAGACCAGCGGGCTCAGCCCTTCCACGAGCGCTTTCCAGGCCGCCGCGTCACCGTCGGCGGCTGCCTGGACGAGCGCGGCGGCATCAGTACGGTCCACGGCGGTTCCACCCCTCGGATACGGCACGTCATCGTACGCCGTGGAGGGGGCGGCTCCGGCCCTCACAGCCCGGGGCCGAGGCGCACCACCGGCACCGGGCGCCAGGTGGGCGGACGCAGCGCCGGAACCCGCGCGCCGCGCACCTGCGCGACCTCCGCGTCGGCGGCTAGGAGTTGCCGCCGGGCCGCGCGCGGGTCGGTCTCCTTGTGCGCCGTCATGTGGGCGGCGACCAGGCC
This sequence comes from Streptomyces cahuitamycinicus, assembly GCF_002891435.1. Classification (GTDB taxonomy): domain Bacteria; phylum Actinomycetota; class Actinomycetes; order Streptomycetales; family Streptomycetaceae; genus Streptomyces; species Streptomyces cahuitamycinicus. The sequence continues at coordinate 22,463 of NZ_POUC01000044.1, read as the reverse complement.
GGCGGTCACGGGGGTGGCGAAGGAGGTGCCGCTCCACTGCGCGTAGCCCTCGAACATCACCTGGTCCGGCTTGGCGGCGTTGCCCTCGTCGCTCAGCACGCCGCTGTGGCGGGGGTGACGGCAGGTGCAGCCGTAGGAGAAGCCGTAGCGGCAGGCCTCGTACGTGGAGTGCTGGTACACGTACGGGACGGGTGCGTCGAAGCCGGTGAGGGCGCTGGTGAGGCGCTCTCCGGGGGCGTAGACCTTCACCCAGGGGCCGTGGTTGGTGAAGCAGGCGCCGGACTCGCCGTCGCTGCGCAGGGCGCCGACGGACAGCACGGAGTCCTCCCAGCCGGGCAGATCGGCGTAGGCGGCGGGCCAGAACGGCGCGGCACTGGCGTTGTTGCCCGCGGCGGCGATCAGCAGGGTGCGCTGTTCGCGCAGTTCCCGCATGAAGTTCTCGACGCCGAGCAGGCCGTCGGTGCGGCCGTTGGAGGTTCCGGCGGAGAGGCTGAGCACGTCGGGCCAGCCCCCGGCGTCGACGGCCTCGAAGAGCCTCTCGCCGAACTCCGACTCCAGGATGGCGCCCGCGTCGTTGAGGCTGCCGCGCACGGTGATGTCGGTGTTGGGCGCGACGGCGGCGACGAGCCCGGCGATGAACGTGCCGTGTCCGACGTACTGCTGGAGGACGCCCTGGTCGTCGCACTCCAGGACCTGGGCGTCGCCGCCGGTGTGGGAGAGCAGGCCGCAGGCGCGGTAGTCGTGCACGAGGCCGGTGTCGACGACGAGGACGCCGACGGCCGTGTCCGGGTCGTGGGGTGTGCCGGCGGCGGCCGGATTGGGTGGCTCGCTGAGCGGGGCGGGGACGGGTTCGTCGCCGGGGCAGGCGTTGACCGCGATGTGCACGACGTGGTTGCGGGCGACCATCCGTTGTCCGGCCCGGGACTCGTGTTCCCGGACGGAGCGCAGGGCGTGGGCGACGGCGCGGTCGGTGTCCCGGCCGCCCTCCCCCGGGTCGCCGACGCGGATGCGGGTGATGCCGCTGCGGTTGGCCTGCGGGCCCGCGCGGCGGATCTGCTCCTGATCGAGGTCGGGGGCCGCCGTGAAGTGCGCCCGTACCGTGTCCTCGACGATCCGCGCCTCCTCGCCGTCGCGGACGAGGACCACACCCTTCTCGTACATGAACTCCGCCGAGTCGTCCGGGCCCATCGCCAGGGGGACGTCCGGCATCGAGCGCTGGATCTGGTCGAACTGCTCGTGGAATCGCTGAGGTGCCATGGCGGGTCCTCCCGTGGGTGCGACGGCGTCGGTCGGTGCCGCTGAGCGGTCGTCATCCAGAGCCGCGACGCCGTCCCTTGATACACGCGGCACCTGTGGGGTGCGCTCCTGGACCACTACCATCCGAGGCGTGACAGCGGGAAGCGACTCGGTTACGGAACTGCTGCCCATGGTGTTCGCCGACCCGGGCGAGGCTCTCGCGAGGGCCCGGGCGCTGCTCGACGCCGATCCGTCCCCGCCGGCCGCCTCCGTCGCCCACCAGGTGATCGGCATCTGGCAGCGTGACTTCGGCGATCTGCGGCTCGCGCTGCACCATCTGCGGCGGGCCCGGGAGTGCGCGGCGCGCGCGGACTCGGCCGACCGGGAGGCGGACGTGCTGGCCACGCTGGGCGTGGCGCTGGTGCACGCGGGCCGCACCCGGGAGGGGCTGGCGGCGTTCGAGCGGGGTGTCGCGCGCGGTGGCGGGCACACCAGGGCGCGGGTGCTGTACCGGCGGGCGTACGTCTGGTGGGTGCTCGGTCGCCATCGCGAGGCGCTGGAGGACGTGCGCCGGGCGGTGCCGGTGCTGCGGCAGGCGGAGGACGTGATCTGGACGGCGCGGGCGCTGACCCTGCGGGCCACCGTGCATCTGGCGCTGGGGTCGGTGGAACGGGCGGAGGCGGACTTCACCGCGGCCGAGGCACTGTGGGACACCACCGGCCAGGAGCACGACAAGGCCGACGCGGTGGAGAGCCGGGGCCTGGCCGCGTTCCGGTCCGGGGACGTGCCGGTGGCGCTGCGGCTGCTGGACGAGGCGGAGGAGCGGTACGCCCGGCTCGGCACGCCGACGTTCATGCTGAACATCCGGCGCTGCGAGGTGCTGATGGCGGCGGGTCTCGCACCGGAGGCGCTGGCCGAGGCGGACGCGGCGACCGGCAAGCTGGACGGGATCGGCGGGCAGTCCACCCGCAAGGCGGAGCTGCTGCTGGCCGCCGCACGGGCCGCGAGACTGACCGGCGACGCGCACACCGCGATCGCCCGCGCGGCCCTCGCGGTACGGCTGTTCGCCGGGCAGCGGCGCACCTGGTGGGAGACGCACGCCCGGCTGGTGCTGATCGAGGCGCGGCACGCGGCAGGGCGCGGCTCGGGGCGGCTGGTCGCCGACGCCGCCGCGGTGGCCGGGAAGCTGGCCTCCTTCGGCGCCCCGGCCGCGCCGGAGGCGTCGCTGCTCGCGGGCCGGATCGCGCTGGACCTGGGCTGGACGGCGGACGCGGAGCGGCACTTGGCCGTGGCGGCGCGCAGCCGGCGCAGCGGTCCGCCGCTGGCCCGGATGACGGGCTGGGCGGCACAGGCGCTGCGGGCGCAGGCCGCCGGGTCGGCCCGGGGGGTGCTGGAGGCCTGCCGGCGCGGTCTGGACGTGCTGGACGACCACCGGATGACGCTGGGCGCTTCGGAGCTCCGGGCCCGTGCCACCGAACAGGGCGCGGAGCTGGCGGCGCTGGCGCAGCGGGCCAGTCTGGTCTCCGGCGGGCCGCGGCGGCTGCTGGTGTGGAGCGAGCGCTGGCGGGCCACCGTGCTGTCCACCCCGCCGACGAGGCCGCCCGCCGACCCGGAGCTGCTCAGCGGCATGACCGCCTTCCGTGAGATCGCCTCGCGTGCGGAGGCCGCCCGGATGGAGGGCAGGCCGGTCCCGGCGCTGGAGCGCGAACAGCGGCGCCTGGAGCGGGAGATCCGCTCCCGGACCATGCACATACGGGGCGAGGCGCTCGGCGACGGGGACCGGTTCGACGTCGGCCGGCTGCTGCAGCGGCTGGGCGACGGGGTCCTGCTGGTGGAACTCGCCGTGCTCGACGGACGGGTGCAGGTACTGCTGTGCGGACGGGGACGGGTACGCCGGTTCGAGGCCGGGTGGCTCGCCGAGGCGGAGACCGAGGCCGAGCACGTACAGGCCGGGCTGCGACGGCTGGCCCACCCCGGGGCGGAGGCCCGGCTTCCGGTGGTGGAGGCGGCTGGGCGGCGGCTGGAGGAACTGCTCCTCGGACCGGCCGCGGCCCACCTGGGCGGCGGCCCGGTGGTGATCGTGCCGCCGGGGCGGCTGCACCGGGTGCCGTGGGCCCTGCTGCCGTCGCTGCGGGAGCGGGTGCTCAGCGTGTCGCCGTCGGCGGGCAGCTGGCTGCGGGCCAGGGAGACCGCCCCGCCGCCGGACGGCTGCCATGTGCTGGTGCGCGGCCCGGGCCTGGCGACCGGTGGCGCCGAGGTGCCCGAGCTGGCCGGCCGATACGGCTGTGCGACGGTCCTGGAGGAGGACGAGGCGCGGGTACCACGGGTGCTGGAGGAGCTGGACGGGGCGGCGCTGGCGCACATCGCCGCGCACGGCACGTTCCGTGCGGACAGCCCGCTGTTCTCCTCCCTGCGGATGGCCGACGGGCCGATCGTCGTGCACGACTTCGAGCGGCTGGACCGCAGCCCCTACCGGATCATCCTGTCCTGCTGCGACACCGCCCGCCTCGCCTCGGTCGGCGCCGACGAACTGCTCGGCCTGGTCACGGCGTTGCTGCCGCTCGGCACGGCCGGGGTGGTGGCGTGCAGCGCACCCGTGAACGACGCCGCGGTGGTGCCGCTGATGCTGGCGCTGCACAAGGGCCTCGACGCCGGGCTGTCCCTGGCGGAGGCGCTGCGCGATGCCCGGGCCTCCCAGCCGGGCGACGCCCTGCACCAGGCCACGGGGTGGGCGTTCTCGGCGTTCGGGGCGGCCTGACCCGTCCTCTGTTGGGGGCGGCCTGACCCGTCCCCTGTTCGGGTCAGGCCGCCGGTCCTGGGGCCCGGCTCAGGCCGACTGCGCCTGCGGCACGTGGGCCGGCCACGGCAGGGCGCCGCGATCGCTCGCGCCGAGCCGGGCGTAGGCGCTGTACAGGTGGTTGCCGACGGTGCGGATCGACAGGGTGAGGCGTTCGGCGATCTGCCGGTTGGTCAGGCCGGCCGCGGCGAGTGTGACGATCTGCCGCTGCCGGGCGGTGAGTTCGCCGAGGACCAGTCCGGACAGTGCGGGGGTGCCGGCACCCTGGCAGCGCCGGGCCAGGGCGACGGCCCGGGTGCGGGAGTGCCGGGCGGCGCGCGGATCGCGGTGGGCGCGTACGGCCTGGGCATGCGCTTCGGCGGCGAACAGCAGGAATCCGCGCCGCTCCAGTTCCCCGGCCACCTCGTCCAGGTCCGGGCCGTCGGCGCGGGTGAGCGCGTCGGCGTGCCGGGCGAAGACGCCGTCGAGCCGGCCGATGGCCTTCTCGGGGGCGCCGAGGCGGACGGCGTCGTAGGGGTCGGTGAGCGTCTCCGGGCCGAGGTCGCCCGGGCTGTCCACCGCTGCCGCGCGGTGGAGCTCCGCCCGGCAGGAGGCGTCGCCGGGGTTGCTCCGCAGGCCTTCCCGGGCCCAGGCCGCGGCCTCCCGCACTTCCCCGCGCAGCCGCGCGTAGTGGGCGCGCACCGCGGCGTACCCGCCCGGCACCGGGATGCCCTCGGCGACCAGCCACTCCCCCACCGGTGTGGCCGTCACCCGTACGTCGGCCCGGTCGATCCGGCGGGTCAGGGCCGCGCACTCGGCGTCGAGGGCGGCGGCGTACTCCTGCGGTGCCCGGGCCAGCCGGCGGGCCCGGAGCCGGCCGGCCGCGGCCCGGAGCACCGGCCCGTACAGGGGGTGGGCGAGCCGGACGGCACCGTGGTCGTCGACCTCGATCAGGCCGTCCGACTCCAGCCCTTCGAGCACCCCGAGGTCCAGGGTGTCCAGGTCCGGGGGCAGGGGCTCGGCGAAGGCGAGGCGGTCGAGGGTCTCGCGTTCGAGGGGGCAAGTCCGGCGGAGGACGGGGGCGGTGCGTTCTCGTACGGCCCCGGTCAGCGGGACCGGGCCCCGCCACGCCCGTTCGCCGGTGTCCGGGACCGGGGTCAGCTGCCCGCGCACCGCCCCCAGCAGGTCGCGCAGCAGCCGCAGGTCGCCCCGGCTCAGGCGGAGCATCCGGTTGAGGGTGAGCGCGTCGAGAGGCCCTGCACCGGCCGTGAGCAGCCGGCCGGTCTCCTCCTCGGGCAGTGGCTCCAGTGCGAGGCGCGGCAGGAGTTCACCGGTCCACAGCCGGGAGACCGCGGCGGGCACGGGCGTGCCGTCGGTGGCGACGACCAGCAGCCGGGTGCGCCCGTGCACGGCGAGTTGATGGACCAGGGCGGCTGAGGCGTCGTCGAGGAGGTGCGCGTCGTCCACCAGCAGCGCGCGGACACCGGACAGCAGCCGGACCGCGCGGTGCAGCGTGACCGACTCGGGCAGCAGATGGGCGAACGCGGCGAACGGGACGGTCCGGCTCTCGGGCGTGCCGGCCGCCCGGGCGCAGTCGGTGCCGCGGATCGCCTCGGTGACGAGGCGGGTCTTCCCGCAGCCCGCCGGGCCCGTCACCACGATGCCGCGCCGCACACCGGTCAACGACCGGCGGACCAGCTCCCGTTCGTCCTCCCGCCCGGCGAACGGCCAGGGCAGCTCCAGCGTCGTCGCGTCCCTCTCGTAAGTCATCACACAGACATGAGCGCGGCTACTCACCTTTGATACAGGGCGACTTGAGTAGCCCCCGACTCAGGCGCCGGGGCGGGCCGCAGGGCAGGCTGTGGCCCATGACCGCACGCTACTGCTCGCTGGCACAGTCGCCGGCGCCCGCCTTCGCACCGGGGCTGGCGGCCGAGCGGCTGAGCGCGCTCGTGAGCGGGCGGCGGATGTGGGTCAACGGCACCGTCGTGCACTACTGGTTCTTCGACGGTGACGCCGACGCGTCCGTCATCCCCGTGCCGGGGAGGGGGATGACGCGACGGGTGGCGTGGGCCGGCGCCGAGGAGCAGCGCGACGTGGTGCGCGCGTGTTTCCGGGAGTGGCAGGACCTCGGCATCGGGATCACCTTCACCGAGGTCGGCGACCGCTCGGAGGCCGAACTGCGCATCGGGTTCCAGGCCGGCGACGGCTCCTGGTCGAGGGTGGGCCGGGACGCGCTGTCGGCCGGCGGGCAGGACCGCACCATGAACTTCGGCTGGGACCTGACCGCGCCCGGGGAGCGCGGGACGGCCCTGCACGAGATCGGGCACGCGCTCGGCCTGCAGCACGAGCACCAGAACCCGTTCGCGGGCATCCACTGGGACGACGAGGCCGTCTACGCCGAACTGGCGGGCCCGCCGCACCACTGGAGCCGGGAGCGGACGCACTGCAACGTTCTGCGCAAGCTCGGCCCGGACGAGACCAACGGCTCCGTCTGGGACCCGCAGTCGATCATGGAGTTCCCGTTCGCGCCGGGTCTGATCCTGGAGCCGGAGGAGTACCGCGGTGGCCTGAACCCGCCCGGCACCCTGTCGGCCGCCGACAAGGAGGCCGTACTGCGCTGGTATCCGCCGGCGCATCCGCAGGGTTCGCCCGCGCTGGTGCCGTTCCGTTCGGCACCGCTCGGCGTCGGCTCCGGCGAGCAGGCGGACTTCGAGATCGACCCGCCGGAGACCCGCACGTACACGCTGGGCACCTTCGGCGACTGCGACGCCGTCATGGTGCTCTTCGAGGAGCGGGACGGGGAGCCCCGCTACCTCGCCGGCCGGGACGACGGGGGAACTCCGCACAACGCCACGATCGGCGTCCGGCTCGTCAAGGGCCGCCGCTACGTCGTCCGCGTACGCCTGTACTCCGCCTGGGGGAGCGGCGGGGCGGCGGTGATGTGCTGGTGACGGCATGGATCCGCCGCGCGGGCACCTGAGCCACAGTCCGGCACCGGGGGAGCGGTCGGGGACGTCGCCCATGGGGGTGGGTGACGTCCCCGACCACGCCATGTGCCGGGCCCACCGGCGCCTGCGGGCCGCGTGCGGCCTGCAGGCGCATGCGCCGCCACCCGCTCGTTCAGGCCCATTCCCGCCGGGGCAGGGGCGCGCGACTGGCCACGCTGCTCGCGGGGACTCTGACCGGCCTGGCCGCGGACCCGGCGCACCTCGTCGGCACCACCGGGTACGTCGTCGCCACCGGGCTGCTGCTCGCCGTGGGGCTGTACGGCAGCACGTACGGCATCGACCTCGCCGATCTACGCCGTGACCTGCGGGGCGTGGTGGCCGCCGTCACGCTGGGGGTCGTCCTCAAGGTGGGCTGATCTCGGGCGTCATGGTCCTGGCCTTCGACCGCCCGGAGTATTTGATCCTGGGCATCGTCGTCGCGCAGATCGACCCGCTGTCGGTGACCGCCCTCAGCAAGGACGCGCACATGTCGCAGCGCGCCCGGTCCCTGCTCACGGCGTGGGCGTCCTTCGACGATCCGATGACGGCCCTGCTGACGCTGTACGTCGCCGGCTACGCCTACACGGCGGCTGGCCACACGGGCACGCCCTCGGTGGTGGGCGGCGGTACCACGGGTTACGTCCTCGGACTGGCGCGAACGCGCTGCTGCCGGCCGGTGCCCTGCTGGCGTGGTGGGCGGGCGGCAGGCTGTGGCCGGCGCGGCGGTCCGGGAGGGTGCCCGTGCGGCCCCGGCGCCCGGCGACGCCGCTGGCCGTCGTCCTGGTCGTGGTCATGCTGCTGCTCGCAGCCTCGAACATGCTCATGCTGGCCGTGGCGGTGGCCGGACTGTTCCTGCGTACGCCGGCGTTCGCCCGCCCTCTCGCGCGGGCGGTCATCAGTGCCTTCCTGCTCGCCACGGCCCTGCTGGGCCCGTTCGTGGCCCAGGGGGTGTCGCTGGGGCCGGGGCTGCTGCTCGGCGCCTCGGCGTTCCTGGCGCAGGCGGTGGTGGCCGCGCTGCTCATGCCGCTCTTCGTCCGCGGCCTGTCCGGGCGGGACCGCGTCCTGCTGGGGATCGGCCAGCAGAACGGGCTCACGGCCGTGCTGCTCGCTCTCACCCTCGAACGCGACTTCCCGAGGACGGTCGGCATCGTCGCCCCGGCCGTGGTGACGATCAATCTGCGCCACTACGGGGCGCAGACGGCGTTCGGCTGCTGGTCGCGCCACCGCGCCGGGAAGAACCGTCGGCCCGCTGCCCCGGAGCAGTCTCTCCCCCGGCATCAGGCGGCCGGCGAGGGCAGACGGGGCGAAGTGCCGCCCACGGCCGACGGGCTGCGGTCCTCCGCGTGACCGAAGGGTGTGCGGCGTTTCGTCACCACGACGGCCCGCGGATCCCCCGGCCCTCGCCGACAGCTCGTCCGCGCTGGAGCCCGTCCTGCTCGGCGCCGTGCTGCTTCTCTGCGCCATGGGAGCCCGCCGACGGTCAGGAAGCCGTTCGGGTACCCGGACCGAAGGGGTTGCGTGATGTCGCTCGACGCTTGGGGCGACAAGCACAGGGGCGACGCCGAGCAGGACTGCGACGCGGTCATGGCCGCCGCGGGCGACCCGCCGGGGGCGCTGGCGGACAAGGGCGGCTCCGGCGGGCCAGGGGATCCCCGACGGGGTGTACCTGCTCGCGGCCGTCACGCTGATCGGGCAGATGACAGAGCGGATCTCGGCGCACGCGCGTTGGCAGCTGTCGCCGTGACGCACCTGTTCGAGCCGGGCGGTGAGGGGCGCTCCTGCGCGCCGTGGCGTCCCGATCCCCGTCCCCAGCTCGGTCTCTTCCACCGGGCGTACGCACACCGGGGCGTGGCGGACCTCTGCCTGCGAACGCAAACGGGTGGGTGGCACCTGCCACCCACCCGTTTGCGTCGGCGCGCCCGCAAGGCTTCTCAGGACTGCGGACGGCTGCCGTGGTTCGCGCCGTTCTTGCGGCGGGCCTTCTTCTTGCGACGTCGCTTCGAGGACATCGAACCTCCTCTTTCCGGCTTTCGGTCATCCACTGGTTTGTCGCGTCCGGTGGCTACAGAGCCACTTTCCAGCCGACGCGACAGCAAACACACACGATGCTGATGCACATGGGTGGCCTACGTCACGGTGGTGGCCCGGCTCGGCCGCGGGGTGCCTCGTCAGTCCGCCCGCACCGGATGCGTGAGGTTCGCTCCGGTCGCCGGGTCGAACACGTGGGCCTTGGCCATGTCGACCCGCAGCTCCAGCGGTTCTCCCTCGCGGGCACGCGTGGCGGCGTCCAGGCGGGCCACGAGGTGACTGGTGTCGGCGCCGGTGTCGCGCAGGCCCGAGTCCTTGGCGAGCTCCTCCAGTTCGGTGGTCGTCGCGGGCCCGCCCTCCGCGGCGAAGTAGACATACGCGTCGGAGCCCAGGGACTCCAGTACCTCCACGGTGGCGGTGAAGACCGGGCCCGTCCGGTCCCGGTCATGCGACAGGGCCACGTCCTCGAATGCCTCCGGCCTCAGCCCGACGATGACCTCGCGGGGTGCGTTCTGGCGTTCCAGCGCCTGCCTCGTACGGTCGTCGAGGGGCAGATCGCCCAGGGGAGAGCGCAGGGCCCCGCCCTCGAGAGTGGCGTTCAGGAAGTTCATCGCCGGGGAGCCGATGAAGCCCGCGACGAAGATGTTGCGCGGCAGGTCGTACAGCTCGGCAGGTGTGCCGAGCTGCTGGACCAGGCCCTGTCTCATGACCACGACGCGGTCGCCCAGCGTCATCGCCTCGGTCTGGTCGTGGGTGACGTACACGGTGGTCGTGCCGAGGCTCCGCTGCAGTCGGGAGATCTGGGTGCGCATCTGGACCCGGAGTTTGGCGTCCAGGTTGGAAAGGGGCTCGTCCATCAGGAACGCCTTGGGATCCCGTACGATCGCCCGCCCCATGGCCACCCGCTGGCGCTGACCGCCCGAGAGGTTGGCGGGCTTGCGGTCCAGGTGCTCGGTGAGGTCGAGGATCCGGGCGGCGTGCGTCACCTTGGCGTCGATGGTGTCCTTGTCCACCTTGGCCAGGCGCAGCGGGAAGCCCATGTTCTCCCGGACGCTCATGTGCGGATACAGGGCGTAGCTCTGGAACACCATGGCTACGTCGCGTTCCTTAGGAGCCAGGTCGTTGACGACTCGGTCGCCGATGCGCAGGGTGCCCTCCGTGATGTCCTCGAGTCCGGCGATCATGTTCAGGGTGGTGGACTTGCCACATCCCGACGGACCGACCAGGATCACGAACTCGCCGTCGGCGATCGCGAGGTCCACGTCCTTCACGGCGAGGGACCCGTCGGGAAAGCGCTTGGTGACTCCCTCAAGGATGATCTCGGCCATGGATGGTGCCTCCTTGCCTTCCCCGTTCAGCCCTTGACTGCCCCGGAGGTCAGTCCGGCGACGATCCGCCGCTGGAAGAGCAGGACGAAAACGATGATCGGGATGGTGATGACCACAGCGGCGGCGGCGATCGACCCTGTGGGCTGCTGGAACTGGGAGCTCCCGGTGAAGAACGCGATCGCGGCGGGCACGGTGCGCGCGGACTCGGTGGATGTCAGCGAGATCGCGAACAGGAAGTCGTTCCAGCAGAAGATGAATACGAGAATGGCCGTGGTGAACACGCCCGGCGCGGCCAGCGGCGCGATGACCAGCCGAAAGGCCTGCGCGGGCGTCGCCCCGTCGACCTTGGCGGCCTTCTCCAGATCCCAGGGGATCTCCCGGAAGAACGCCGACAGAGTGTAGATCGCGAGCGGCAGGGAGAAGGTCATGTACGGGATGATCAGCCCGATCCAGGTGTCGAAGATCCCGATGATCCGCTCGATGTTGAACAGCGGTGACACCAGCGAGATCGGCGGGAACATGGCGATCAGCAGTGACATGCCGATGAGTACGCGCTTGCCGGGGAACCGCAGCCGGGCCACCGCGTAGGCGGCCATGGTGCCCAGTGCCACCGCGATCACCGTGGCGATCAGGGCGATGCCGATCGAGTTGATCAGCGCACGGGTGAACTCCGCGGTCTCGAAGATGCCCCGGTAGTTCTCCCAGGTCCAGTCCGTGGGGATGTAGTTGCCGTCCGTCAGGGTGGCAGGGTCCTTGAACGACAGCGCGGCGATCCACCACACCGGGAACAGGGCGTACAGCACCACCACCACGTTCAGCACGCCCCATCGGGCGGCATGTGTCTTTCCCACGGCGGCCATCAGCGCTTCACCTCCGCGCCGGGTGCGGCGGCGCCGAACAGTTTTACGAAGGTGAAGGCGATGATCCCGACGCAGATGAAGATCAGGACCGAGATCGCCGACCCGATGCCCAGGTTCAGCGCGGTGAACAGGTTGTCGTACCCGAGGATCGACAGAGAGCCGGTCCCCTGGGCGCCCGCGGTCAGGATGTAGATGTTGTCGAAGATCCGGAACGCGTCCAGTGTGCGGAAGAGCAGGGCCACCAGGATGGCCGGCTTCATCAGCGGCAGCATGACCTTGGTGAAGCGCTGCCAGGCGGTGGCACCGTCCACCATGGCCGCCCTCAGGGTCTCCTCGGGGACCAGCGCGAGGCCCGCGAGCAGCAGCAGGGCCATGAACGGCGTCGTCTTCCACACCTCGGCGAGGATGATCAGCCAGAGCGCGGGCCATTGCTCGGTCAGCGGAGCCTCCCCACTGGGCAGCAACTCGGCGAGGTATCCGAGGTCCGGGGTCCAGGCGTACTGCCAGGAGAAGGCGGCGACCACGGTGACGATCCCATAGGGAACGAGGACCGACGTGCGGACGACACCGCGCCAGAAGATCGTGCGATGCATCACCAGGGCGAGCCCCATTCCGAGGACCAGTTCGATCGCCACGGACACCGCGGTGATGAACAGCGTCACCCAGAACGCGTCCCACCAGAACGGGGAGGACAGCACGGCTCCGTAGTTGCTCAGGCCCACGAACTCCGCCCGTCCGGGAAAGCGCAGGTCGTACCGCTGGAGGGACAGATAGACGGCGTACCCGATGGGGTAGGCGGTCACGGCGATCATGACGACGACGGCGGGCGCGCAGAGCAGCCAGCCGAGCCGCCGCTCCTGCCGGGCGCCCGCCGACAGTGCCGCCTGGTCCGGCCCCTTCTGCTCCGTCTGCGCTTCGGGGGGCGGTGGGGTTCCGGCGGGTTGCTCCCGCGTGCTCATCTCGGGCCGCCCGGGGACGAGGCCCGCGCGCTGCTGCGCCGGGCGACGACGTGGTGCGGGTGGTGGTGGTTCACGGGATCACACCCTCGGATCGCAGGGCATCGTCGATCTGCTCCCTGATGGTGTTGACGGAGCTCTCCGGTTCGATCCCGGACGGCGGAGACAGCGTGTGGGAGACCGCGATCGACACGTTCTGGTAGACGGGAGTGATCGGGCGCACGCTCGCCGACTCCAGCGCGGCCAGCACCTCCGCGGAGAAGGGGTATTCCTTCATGAACGCCGGCTCGTCGTACAGGGCGCGCAGGGTGGGCGGCAGGCCGCCCTCGAGCGCGGCGGTGAGCTGGTTCTCCCGGTTGCGCAGGCACAGTGCCGCCTCGAAGGCCAGGTCGGGGTGGCGCGAGTAGGCGCTCACCGCCAGGTCGATGCCGCCGATGGTGGGCCGCGCCGGGCGGTTCGCGTCGACCCGGGGGTACGGCGCCCAGCGGAAGTTCTTGAACAGCTCGGGGTTGTTCGCCTTCATCGACGGATAGACGAAGGGGTAGTTGAGCTCGAACGCCGCCACCCCCGACTCCATGGCGAGGCGGTTCTGGTCCTCCATCTGGTTGGGCAGGGAGGGGTCCGCGGCCGGGGACGTCGCCAGCTCACGCATGATCCCCGCAGCTCGCACAGCGGGAGGACCGAGGGACGGCTCGGTCGCGCTCGCGTTGAGGATGGAGCCGCCCGCACTGTTGATCAGGGTGTTGAACCAGGCGGTCAGACCCTCGTACTGGGCGCCCTGGATCTCGACGAAGTGCGGTTTGCCCTGCCGGGCGAGGGCGCCGGCCATGTCCAGCATCTCGGCCCAGGTCCTGGGCGGTGTGGGCACCAGGTCCTTGCGGTACCACAGGAGCTGGGTGTTGGTGTTGTACGGGACGGCGTACAGCTTGCCCTTCCAGGTCGAGGTCTGCAGCGGTACGCGCAGAGTGCCCTCGACGGCCTGCCGCTTCGCCGCTCCTGTCCATTCCCGGATCCAGCGCGCCTCGGCGAACTCCGCCGCCCAGGTGACGTCCAGGCCCAGGATGTCGAGCGAGTCGTCCTCGGCGGCGAGCCTGCGGACCATCTGCTGACGCTGACCATCGGCGGCGCGCGGGAGCTTGTTGTAGCTGATCCTGTAGCGGCCGCCCGACGCCTGGCTGCACCGGTCGGCAGCTTTCTGGAGCGCACCGGAGTCGTCGGGGAAGTTGTACCAGTTGAGGGTGGGTCTGCCGGAGCCTTCGTCACCGCCACAGGCCGCGAGCGCCGACGCCAGCAACGGCAATACGGCGAACGCCCGCAGCCATCGTGTCCCTCTGGGATGTCCTCTCGCGTGCACGCGCTCCACACCTCGCTTCCGGACAGTGGCACGGGCTCGGGCCTCGCAGTGTTTACCTCCCGGAGAACACTAAAGATCACTCGAGGCGACATCAAGGACATATGGCAGAAACGACTCATCAGTCAGATTTGAGGCAGACGCGGCGAGGTGAGGGCCTCGGCCGCTCGCGGGGCGGGTGCACAGCAAGATTCACCTGAGCGCGGACGGCCGCTGCCGCCCGCCACCTCTGGTCGTCACCGGCGGACAGCGGGCGGACTGCACCCGGTTTCCAACCCCGAGCGGCCCAGATCGGCCCACACCACTCAGCTCACCTCGCTCCGAGGACGTTCGCTCGTACTCGGCTGGGCGGCCACCGACAGCTTCCCGCGTACTCGGGGCCCAGTCGGCAGTCGTGAACGGGCCCACTCCGGCTGCACAGCGCCGGGCCATTGAGAGGGGACCGCCCGGGGACGGCGCTGCCCCTACGAAGAAAAGGGCTGACGCACGGGGACCAGCTCAGTCAAGAGCTCTGGTATCCAACCGGTCCCCCCGAAAATGATCAAGGGGTCGCTTCAGATCTCCTCTGAAGCGACCCCTGTCCTGCGACTTCGTAAAGTCGGGACGACAGGATTTGAACCTGCGACCCCTTGACCCCCAGTCAAGTGCGCTACCAAGCTGCGCCACGTCCCGTTGCGCATCGCGCGGTCAACCGCGCGATCACGCAGGTCAACCCTACCGCATGGGGAGTCCTCCCCCGGCCCGCGCCGACGGCCGGTCCGGGCGCCGGGTCCAGCCCGCGAGCCCCACCGTCGAGACCGCGACGGCGAGGACGGCCCACCAGGGGAGGTCCGCCTTGGTCGCATGGCCGGCGCAGGCCGCCACGGCCAGGAGTGCCGTGACGGCTCCCCCCGACAGCCCGGTCCGCCGGGCGGGTCGTCGCCCCGTCTCGTCCACGTCCTGCTCCCCCTTCAGCCACGCATTCGCATGCCCCTGGACATCTCAACTCCCGGGCATATGCCGCAAACAATACGCGAGTTCGCGGGAACTCCCGACCAGGGCATAGGGGTTGAGACGGACAAAGGCGGTGGGCCGGGGGGCTCCCGTCCCAACCGGGCTCGCGACCTCAGCGGCAGGGACGACGGTGTGTCCGGCGGGCCCGCCCGGCACCCCACACTCTGTCCAGGCCGCTCCTGCGCTCACCGGAGATAGGGTCGCCGCATGACGCACAGCTTCGTACTGCACATCCCCGACGCCGAGCTCGAACCCGAGCCCCTCGCGCCCGGGCAGATCGTCTCCGGGACGCCCGAGGTGACCGGCAAGGTGGTCTGGGAGTCGGAGGACGGCCGTCAGATGCGGGGCGTCTGGCAGATCACGCCCGGCGTGGTCACCGACACCGAGGCCGACGAACTGTTCGTCGTGATCAGCGGTTCGGCGACGATCGAGGTCGAGGGCGGGCCGACGCTCACGGTCGGACCCGGCGACCTGGCCGTCCTGCGCGAGGGCGACCGTACGACGTGGACGGTGCACGAGACCCTGCGCAAGGCGTACGCGATCAACCTCTGAGCGAGATGGGCGATCAGGGCGCCGGCACCGTCGTCCCCCTGATCTCCAGGGTGGGCGTGGCGAGTTGGACGCGGCCGGCTCCGCCGGGGCCCACGAAGCGCTCCAGGAGGCAGCGGGCCGCGCGGCGGCCGACCTCGTGGCTCGAGTTGTCGACCGTCGTGAGCCATACGTGCCGCAGCCGGGCGATGCTCGTGTTGTCGTAGCCGACGACGGACAGGTCGCGCGGGACCCGCAGCCCCATCTCCTCGGCGGCCGAGAGCACGCCGATGGCGGCCATGTCGTTGACGGCGAAGACGGCCGTGGGCCGTTCGGGGCCGCTGAGCAGCCGGACGGTCGTGCGGTAGCCGCCCTCCTCGGTCATGTCGCTCGGCTCGACCACCGCCTGCTCCGCGAGGCCGTGCCGTCGCATGGCCGCCTCGAAGCTGCCGCGCCGCAGCTCGCCCACCACGCCGTAGCCCGCGATGTGCGCGATACGGCGGTGCCCGAGGCCGATCAGGTGCTCGGCGACCAGCCGGGCGCCCCGCTCGTCGTCGCCCGCCACGACGTCGACGCCCGGCGGTGCCGGTTCGCGGGAGCCGGCCAGCACGACCGGGATCCGCTCGGCCACCGCACCGAGGGCCGCCGGGTCGGGCAGCGTGCCGACCACGACCAGGCCGTCGACGCGCAAATCCAGCAGCGGGTCGGCCGGGTCCTGGCCGGTGCGGCGGTTGAGACGGGCGTCGGCCAGCAGCATGTGCAGGCCGTTGGCGTGCAGCAGGGAGTTCAGCCCTTCGAGGAGGTCGACGAACCAGGGGTTGCGCAGGTCGTTGAGGAGGACGCCGACCATGAGGGTCCCCCCTGCTCGATCGACGTCGAGTGCTGGGGGGAGGGCGCGCTGCTCGCTGAGGCTCCGGGCGGCGGCGTTGGGCCGGTAGCCGAGCTCCTGGGCGGCCCGGAGCACGGCGTCCCGCTTCTCGGGCCGTACCTGGCCGGAGCCGCGAAGCACGAGGGAGACCAGCGACTTGGAGACACCGGCTCGTTCGGCCACGTCCCGGATCGTCGGCTGTCTCATGAGATGGACCGTTCCATGTGGCGCAGGGGCTTGTCAAAGGGTTGACAGCGTCGGCAAACCCCGCCCAGGGTGGCCTGGACAAGTTCTGGAACGGTCCAAAGAGGGGTGCTCATGGTGGACACGCTCGGCGTAGCCGTCGTCGGATTCGGCTGGATGGGGCGGGTGCACACCCAGGCGTACGCGCGTGTGCGTCACCACTATCCGCAGCTGCCCCTCGTTCCGGAGCTGGTGACGGTCGCGGAGGAGGTGCCGGGCCGGGCGGAGGAGGCCGCCGCACAGTTCGGGTTCGCCTCCACGGCCCGCGACTGGCGCGAGGTGGCCGCCGACCCGCGGGTCAAGGCGGTCAGCATCACCGCGCCGAACTTCCTGCACCGCGAGATCGGTGTCGCCATGGCCGAGGCCGGCAAGCACATCTGGATCGAGAAGCCGGTGGGTCTGTCCGCCGAGGACGCCCGTGCGGTGGCGGACGCGGTGGCCACGGCGGGTGTGCAGGGCACGGTGGGCTTCAACTACCGCAACGCACCCGCCGTCGAGGCAGCCCGCGAGCTGATCGCCTCCGGGGAGATCGGCACGGTCACACACGTCCGCGTCCGGCTTTTCAGCGACTACGCTGCCCACCCCGAGTCCGCGCTGACCTGGCGGTACGAGCGGGAGCGGGGCGGCAGCGGGGTGCTGGGCGACCTGGCCTCGCACGGCGTTGACCTGGCCCGGTTCCTGCTGGGTGACATCACGTCCCTCGCGGCCGACACGGCGGTCTTCCTCCCGGAGCGGGCCCGCCCGGCCGGCGCCACGGCGGGGCACAGCCGCGCCGCCGGAGGTGAACTGGGCCCGGTGGAGAACGAGGACTACGTCAGCTGCCTGCTGCGCTTCGCCTCCGGGGCGCGCGGCGTCCTGGAGGCCTGCCGGGTCTCGGTCGGTGAGCAGAACAACTACGGCTTCGAGGTGCACGGCACGAAGGGAGCCGTGTTCTGGGACTTCCGCCGCATGAACGAGCTGGGCGTCAGCCGCGGCACGACGTACCAGGACCAGTCCGTCACCACGGTTTACGTCGGCCCGGGCGACGGGGAGTTCGCCGCGTTCCAGCCGGGCGCGGCCAACGCGATGGGGTACGACGACCTGAAGGTCATCGAGGCGTACCGCTTCCTCACGTCGGTCGCCGAGGGCACCGCGCACGGAGCGACGCTCACGGACGCCGTGTACAGCGCGGCCGCTCTGGACGCGATGGCACGGTCGGCGCGCAGCGGTACGTGGGCGGAGGTGGCCGGGCGGGCCTGAGGCGGTCCGTGGGCGCAGGTGGCCGGGCGGGCTGAACGGTCCGTGGGCGGAGGTAGCCGGGCGGGCTGAAGCGGTCCGTGGTCGCAGGGGCCGGGCGAGCCTGAAGCGGTCCGAGGGCGCAGATGACCCGGCGGGCCTGAAGCGCTCCGTCAGCCCCGGGGCTGGAGGCGCCGGCCCAGGTAGACCTTCACCGGGACGAGGACGAGCCACAGCCACATGATGGCGGGGCCGGTCACGAAGACCAGCGGCACGGTGACGAGGAAGACCACCACGATCGTGGCGCTGTCGAGGAGGTACAGCGGCGTCGTCGCGTCGGTGGGCGTGCCATGGCGCAGCCAGGGACGCCTGGCCAGGACGGCCGCCACCGCCACATGGCAGGCGCCGAGCGCGGCCACCGCCCCGGCGTAGACGGCGACCGTCAGGGACTGGTCGCCGTACTCGGCGAGCAGCCGGGTGGGGAAGGGCACGAGGGCCGCGACGCCGAACCCGACGACGGACAGACCGACCACCTGAGCGTCGACCTCCCGCACCCCGCGGAAGATTCTGCGGTGGTCGCGCCAGTAGCTGCCGAGCACCGCGACGCTGAGCGCGTAGGCCCCGAGGTCGGGAAGCACCCGGCGCAGGGCCTCCCGGTACTCGTCGGGCTCCAGGTCCCGGGGCACGTAGAGATCCAGGACGAGCAGGGTGATGGCGATGGCGAACACGCCGTCGGCGAGCGCCAGCAACCGGTCGGGCCCGCCGTCCGGGCGTGATGTCCACATGGGCCCGACGGTAGGCGCAGTGCGGGCCCCGCTTCCGGATCCACGCCCGGCCGTGCCGTCCGGATCACACGGCCGCCTGCGGTGGCATGTTGTACGGCGTCACCACCTGGATCGCCGACGGCAGGGTCGGTCCCGCCGGCGGCAGCGCGTCGTGGGCGCGCATGACGGTGTGGCAGGCCTCGCGGACGTCCTGGCGGAGGTCGTGGTGGAGCACGGCGGACAGGCGGTGCTCGCGCAGCAGCCGGGTGTTGTCGTGGTCGAGGTCGTGCGCGACGAAGACCGCGCAGTCGCGGCCGAGGTCGTCGAAGGCCCGCAGCGTCGCGATGTTGCCGCCGCCGATCGAGTACACCGCGCGAATGTCCGGGTCGCGTTCCAGTGCGGCCCGGACGAGGTCGTACTGGGTGGCGTCCAGGCCCTGCCCCTCGGCGATCTCGACCAGTGTGCGCTCGGGGTGCCGGGCGCGCATCGCGCTGCGGAAGCCCATCTCGCGCTCTTCCTCGTTGCGGAAGAACCCGCTGCTGAGGCTGGTGAGGATGTTGCCCGGGCGCCGGCCCAGCCACTGGCCCATCAGGTAGGCGGCCGTCGCTCCCGCCGCCCGGTCGTCTATGCCGACGTAGGCGCGGCGGGCGCTGGCGGGCAGGTCGGTCACCAGCGTCACGACCGGGACGCCGGCGGCTTCGAGCCGGCCGACCGCGGCGGTGACCTCGGGGACGTCCGGGGCCTTGAGGATCACGCCCTGCGAGCCGCGCCGGGCGATGCGGTCCAGGATCCGCACCAGCTCCCCGGCCGGGCCGGTCTCGCGGAAGTGGAAGCGGGAGCGCAGCACCGCCGGACGCAGGGACGGCAGTTCGGCCTCCAGGGCGGCGCGGACGGCCGTCGTGAACCGTTCGGGCGCCTGCATCACGATGTCGACCATGAACGTCCGGCCGACGAGGCGGACCTGGGTGCGCTGCCGGTCGAGGTCGGCGATGGCCTGGCGGACCTCCCGTGCGGTGCTCTCGCGCACGCCTCCCCTGCCGTTCAGCACCCGGTCGACGGTCGCCTCGCTCAGGCCCGCCTGACGTGCGATCTCCCGGATCGGGAACGGGTGACCCATGCGCCGGCTCCTTGAGGGGTTTTTGATGGCTCGCTGCTGGTTGTTCGAGGTGTTTGTACTGACAAGAATGGCAGGACTGCGTCGCTCCGTGACCTCGAAAGGACGACGATGTCCTTCACTTCCGTCCACCACCGTGCCTGGCTGTCCGAGCAGGACTGCGATCTCGGCGCGTTCCGTGCGCTGGTCGAGCAGGCCACCGACCCCGCCGACTACCCGCACGCGTCCGCCGTGGAGCGCAACGTGCCCGTCTACGACTGCGGCCTGCTCGAAGGCGACCGGGTGGTCCAGGCCGAGCTGGTGCGGGCGCTCGCCGACGGGCCCGGCATAGCGGTCTTCCGCGGCGCCTTTCCCGACCCCCGGGTCGTGGACCGGGCCACCGACGTGTTCGAGGCGCTGATCGCCGAGCAGCGCGCCTCGGGCGCGGCCGCCGGTGACCACTTCGCCAAGCCGGGCGCCAACGACCGGGTGTGGAACGCGCTGGAGAAGGCGGCCCTCCACGACCCGGAGGCGTTCGCCGACTACTACGCGAACGAGATCCTGGCCCTGGTGGCCGCCGCCTGGCTGGGCCCCGGCTACCAGGTCACCTCCCAGCTCAACGTGGTCAACCCGGGCGGCGCCGCGCAGGACGTGCACCGCGACTACCACCTGGGCTTCCTGACGAACGAGGCCGCCGCCGCCTACCCGGCGCACGTGCACCGCCTCTCCCCCGCGCTGACGCTGCAGGGCGCGGTCGCGCACTGCGACATGCCGGTGGAGTCCGGGCCGACGATGTACCTGCCGCACTCGCAGAAGTACGAGCCGGGCTATCTCGCCTGGCGGCTTCCGGAGTTCCGGGCGTACTTCGAGGCGCACCAGGTGCAGCTGCCGCTCGCGAAGGGCGACGCGGTGTTCTTCAACCCGGCCCTGTTCCACGCGGCCGGCACCAACCGCTCCGCGGACATCCGGCGCATGGCCAACCTGCTCCAGGTGTCGTCCCCGTTCGGCCGTGCCATGGAGACGGTGGACCGGGAGGCGGTGTCCAACGCGGTGTACCCGGCCCTCCTCAGGCGCAAGGCCGAGGGTGCCGACCAGGCGTGGCTGGACCATGTGGTCGCGGCGAGCGCCGAGGGCTACCCCTTCCCCACCAACCTCGACAGCGACCCGCCGGTCGACGGGCTGGCCCCGCCCTCGCAGGCGGATCTGATGCGGCGGGCGCTGCGCGAGGAATGGACGCCGGAGGCGCTCCGGGCGGAGCTGCGGGCCGGTGCCGAACGGCGAGAGAGCTGAGGAACCCGATGGGACTACTCGACGACAAGGTCGTCCTGGTCAACGGCGGAAGCCAGGGGGTCGGCGCGGCCATCGCGCGGGCCGCGGTGCGCGAAGGGGCGGTCGTGGCCGTCACCGGGCGGCGCCCCGAGCCCGGCGAGGCCCTGGTGGAGGAACTGACCGCCGCGGGCGGCAAGGCCCTGTACGTGCGGGCCGACCTGTCCGACGCCGAGCAGGCGAAGGCCTCCGTGGCCCGGGTCGTGGAAACGTACGGCCGGGTCGACTGCCTCGTGAACTCGGCCGGACTGACCTCCCGCGGCACGCTGCTCGACACCACGCCCGAGCTGTTCGACCTGCACATCGGGATCAACCTCAAGGGCCCGTTCTTCGCGATGCAGGCGGCGGTGGCGGACATGGTGGGGCGCGAGGCGCCCGGCACGGTCGTCAACATCATCACCTCGTCGGCCCACGGCGGGCAGCCGTTCCTGGCGCCGTACGTCGCCGCCAAGGCGGGGCTGATCGGCCTGACCCGCAACGCCGCGCACGCCCACCGCTGGGACCGGGTCCGGATCAACGGCCTCAACATCGGCTGGACGGCGACGGAGGGCGAGGACGCCACGCAGCGGGCCTTCCACGGGGCCGGGGACGACTGGCGTGACGAAGCCGCCGCGAAGCTGCCCATGGGCAAGCTGGGCCAGCCGGACGAGATCGCCGACTTTGTCGTGTTCCTGCTGTCGGATCGGTCCGGGGTGGTCACGGGGTCGGTCATCGACTGGGACCAGAACGTCCTCGGCGGCCTGGACTGACAACTCTCCGCAAGAAACCCTCCCCCCTCCCTAGGAGCAACACCCCATGCGTATCGGAATCCTCGGCCTCGGCCGCATCGGCGCCTTCCACGCCGAGACCCTCTCCGGACTCGACGCCGTCGACTCCCTCGTGGTGACCGACCCGTTCGCGGACGCCGCCAAGGCCGCCGCCGAGCGGTTCGGGGCCGATGTCGTGGACTCCCCGGAGGCACTGCTGGCCGCCGGTGTGGACGGCATCGTCGTCGCCGCCGCGACGGACGCCCACCCCGCGCTGATCCTGGCCGGCGTCGAGGCCGGCGTCCCCGTCTTCTGCGAGAAGCCCGTCGCCAAAACCATGGCCGAGGGCGTCGAGGTGCTCAAGGCCGTACGCGGCCGGGACGTGCCGATCCAGATCGGTTACAACCGCCGCTTCGACACCGGGTTCGTCAACGCCCGCGCCGCCGTGCGGAGCGGTGAGCTCGGCACGCTGCACACGGTCCGCTCGACCACGCTGGACCCCGCGCCCCCGCCGGCCGCGTACATCGCCGCCTCCGGCGGCATCTTCCGCGACTGCTCGGTGCACGACTTCGACATCATCCGCTGGGTGACCGGCCGCGAGGTGACCGAGGTGTACGCCGTGGGCGGCAACCGGGGCGCGGACTTCATCAAGGAGGCCGGCGACGCCGACACCACCGGCGCGATCCTCACCCTCGACGACGGCACCATCGCGGTCGTGTCCAACTCCCGTCACAACGCCCGCGGTTACGATGTCCGCATGGAGATCCACGGCTTCCTGGACTCCGTCGCCGTCGGCCTCGAGGACAAGCTGCCGCTGCGCTCCGTCGAGCCCGGGGTGACCTTCCCGGCGGGCACCCCGCACGACTTCTTCATGGACCGCTTCACCGACGCCTACCGTGCCGAACTGACCGCGTTCACCGAGGTCGTGGCCGGCACCCGCCCCTCCCCCTGCACCATCGAGGACGCGCTGGAGGCGGGCTGGATCGCCGACGCGTGCACCCTGTCGCTGCACGAGCACCGTCCCGTGACGATCGAGGAGGTACGGCAGGCATGAGCGGGACGGGCCGGGAGCCCCTGCGCATCGGTGTAATGGGAGCCGTGCGGATCACCGAACGCTCCCTTGCCGACCCGGCCCGGGCGGGCGGCCACCGCCTCGTCGCGG
>NZ_POUC01000449.1 GCF_002891435.1 Streptomyces cahuitamycinicus | reverse complement strand
CCTGTGGCGTACCGGCCGCTGCCGCGGGGCGCCAATCCCTGGACCCGCACCGTCGCGCTGCTGCGTGACCCGGCGACCTGGCGGGACCTGCGGTGGCTGCCGGTCGACATGACCGCCGGGTTCGTGACGGCGCTGCTGCCGGCGGTGCTGCTCCTCTATCCGCTGGAGGGGTTCGCGCTGGCGATCGGGCTGTGGCGGGTCTTCCCCGACACGTATTGGTACGGGTTCGTGCCGGTCACCGGGCAGGCGTCCGCGTTCGGTGCGGCGGCCCTGGGCCTGGTGTTGCTGTTCCTCGCCCACTTCCTCAACCCGCGCCTGCTGGGCGTCCACTTCCGGCTCACCCGGGCCGTGCTCGGCGGCAACCAGCGGGAACTGGCCGAGCGGGTACGGGTCCTGACCGAGACCCGGCGGGACGCGGTCGACGCCTCCGCCGCCGAACTGCGGCGCATCGAACGGGACCTGCACGACGGGGCCCAGGCCCGGCTGGTCGCCGTCGGTATGGATCTGGGCACCATCGAGGCGCTCCTGGACAAGGACCCCGCTCAGGCCAAGGTGTTGATCGCGCAGGCGCGGAAGTCCTCGGTGGAGGCGCTGTCCGAGCTGCGCGAGCTGGTGCGCGGCATCCATCCGCCGGTCCTCGCCGAGCGCGGCCTGGGCGACGCGGTACGGGCGCTGGCGCTGCGGCTGCCGGTGACGACCGAGGTGAGCGTCGACCTGCCCGGGCGGGCTCAGGCACCGGTGGAGTCGGCCGCGTACTTCGCCGTGAGCGAGGTGCTCACCAACGCCGTGAAGCACTCGGGCGCCGACCGGATCTGGATCGACCTGCATCAGGCGGACGGCATGCTGCGGGCGTCTGTCACCGACAACGGCAAGGGCGGCGCGGTGATCGGGGCCGGTTCGGGACTGGCCGGGGTCGAGCGGCGACTGGGTACATTCGACGGCGTCCTGGCCGTCAGCAGTCCCGCGGGCGGCCCCACCATGGTCACCGTGGAGATCCCTTGCGCGTAGTCCTGGCCGAAGACCTCTTCCTGCTGCGCGACGGACTCGTCCGGCTGCTGCAGGCGCACGGTTTCGAGATCGCGGCGGCCGTCGAGTCCGGGCCCGAACTGGCCGCCGCGCTGGCCGAGCTGGACCCGGACGTCGCCGTGGTCGACGTACGCCTGCCGCCCACGCACACCGACGAGGGCCTGCAGTGCGCGCTCGACGCCCGCCGGAAGCGGCCCGGGCTGCCGGTGCTGGTGCTCTCCCAGCACGTGGAGCAGTTGTACGCGCGTGAGCTGCTCGCCGACGGCAGGGGCGGGGTCGGCTATCTGCTGAAGGACCGGGTGTTCGACGCCGAGCAGTTCGTGGACGCCGTACGGCGGGTCGCCGCGGGGGGCACGGCGATGGACCCGCAGGTCATCCAGCAGCTGCTGGCCCGCCGTTCGGGCG
Organism: Streptomyces cahuitamycinicus; assembly: GCF_002891435.1. Classification (GTDB taxonomy): domain Bacteria; phylum Actinomycetota; class Actinomycetes; order Streptomycetales; family Streptomycetaceae; genus Streptomyces; species Streptomyces cahuitamycinicus. The sequence goes on along the minus strand of NZ_POUC01000449.1, from coordinate 4,831 downwards.
ACGACCGGCCGCTGGCGCGGCTGACGCCCCGGGAGCGGGAGGTGCTGGAGCTGATGGCGCAGGGCCGGACCAACGCGGCGATCGCGGGCAGGCTGGTCGTGACGGAACGGGCGATCGCCAAGCACACCGCCAACATCTTCGCCAAGCTGGGGCTTGAGGTCTCGGACGACGACAACCGGCGCGTGCTGGCGGTTCTCGCGTATCTCGACCACGGCCGGTGAAACCGGACGAGCCGCTTCACTCGCCGTGGACGATTCGCAACTTCCGCTGCGAAATGGGCTGTTGAGAGCACAGAGTCCGCACGAATCTCGCATCAATTTCCGAGACCTCTGAACACCCGTGGGACGCCCTCCGTATGGAAGGGAGCCGCTTCACTCCTGTCGGGCGCCTCGATGCCCCCGAAAAAGGAAGTCAGAGGAGTTCCATGGGACGCAACACAAGAAAACGCCGCACGCCGCTGGCCACCAAGGCCATTGCCGCATCGGCGGCCCTAGCGCTCGGTGGGGGCGGGCTGATCTGGGCGAACTTCTATGCCTCGGCGCATGAGGAGAACTCGGCGAATCAGACGAAGTCCGCGGGCGCACAGATCGCCACGATCCAATGCCCGGACGTAGGACAGAAGCTGACCGATGTGCCGGACGGTGCTCGCCAGGGGGTGGACAAGGAGCTGGCCAACCTCGACAAGCAGATCAGCGAGGCCTACACCCGCCTCGCCTCCACGCGTCAGGCCCAGGCCGGTGACTCGGGCTTCGTCGACAACGCCATCCTCGGCCCGCTGAAGTCGAAGCGCGTCGCGGTCATCGACCGGATCGGTATCAACATCCGGCGGGTGGGCGGACAGGCCCCGGGCAACCTTGAGCAGCTTGCCGCATGCAAGGGCATGGCCGCCGAGGGCAACACCAACGACGGTCAGGCCGGCGGTGGTCAGAACAACGACGGCCAGGACCAAGGTGGTCAGGACCAGGGCGGTCAGGACCAGGGCGGTCAGGACCAGGGCCAGGACAACGGCGGGCAGGTGGGCAACAACGGCCCCGTGGCCGACGACTTCATCAACATCGAGGACGTCCAGCCCAACTCCCGCAACCTGCCGAACGGTCTCGCCGCGAACGGCGACGGTGGTTCCACGGGCTCGTTCACCACGAACTGTGGCACCAATGAGAACGAGAACCGCAACTCGGACAACGTGATCGTGGCGCCCGGCGTCAGCAACGGTGCACAGCACGCGCACGACTACGTCGGCAACCAGGACAACGACGCGTTCACCAGCGACGAGCAGTTCCTCCAGGCCGACACCAGCTGCCAGAACCAGGGCGACAAGTCGACGTACTACTGGCCGGTCCTCCGTGTCCAGGACGGACAGAACGAAGTCGACGCGAACGCTCCCGGCGGCGGTCAGGACGGCAACGTCGGCACGATCCAGCAGGTCGCCGAGGCCGAGCTGAAGTTCGTCGGCAACAAGAAGAGCGACGTTGTCGCGATGCCGACGGCCCTGCGCATCATCACCGGTGACGCCAAGGCCTTCACCAACGGCCTCAAGAACGCCAACACCTCCTGGAGCTGCACCGGCTTCGAGGACCGGCAGGTGACGGACAAGTACCCGCTCTGCCCCGAGGGCAGCTCCGTGGTGCGGACGTCCAACTTCCAGAGCTGCTGGGACGGTCAGAACATCGACAGCGCCAACCACCGTGACCACGTGGCCTTCGTCCAGGCGGACGGCAGCTGTCCCCAGGGGTTCCAGGCGATCCCCCAGCTGCAGGCCAAGCTGGTCTACGACATCCCGGCCCCGCAGATCGAGAACGGGCAGGTGCAGAACGCTTACGCGCTCGACGGCTTCCCGGAGCAGCTGCACAAGCCGATCACGGACCACAACGACTTCATCAACTTCTTCGACGAGAACGTTATGAACGAGATGGTCCAGTGCATCAACAACGGTGAGGACTGCCAGTAGTCCTCACCCGGTAAGAACAGCAGAAAGCCGGCGGTGGGATTTCCCACCGCCGGCTTCCGCTTGCCGTCCCCGTCCGCGCCGTCAGCCGTGATGGCTGCTGCCGCCGTCGTGACCGCCCTTGTTGTGGCTGCCGCCGGGGTTCATGTGCTCGGAGCCCTCCTCCATGGTCCCGCCGATGGTGCCCTGGAGCGCCGTGACCGTCTTCTCCTGGCCGACTGCGACCCACTTGCGGCCGACCAGGTAGTAGCCGCCGTAGTCCTTCGCCTCGTTCAGCCACTCGCGCTGTCCGCGGTCGGTGGCGAAGGTCGCGAGGACGTATTTCTCCTTGCCCTTCTTGCACAGGGCCTGGCGGATGGTGTCCGCGTCGGTCTGCATGTTCGGCTTGCACTTGGCCTCGGCCGCGATGTGCTCCAGGCTGCCGCTCACCTCCTTCGGAACGGCCGCCTCGTCCTTGCCGCCGGATCCGCCGCAGCCGGTCAGCGCCAGTATCGCCACCGCGCCGCTCAGCGCGAGCATCGGTCGGGTCACCCTCATCTGTTCCTCCGGTTCTTGTCGGCACGATCCGGACGCATGCCGCACGGAGCCCCGGCAAGAGGCTCTCGCCTTCGATACGGCTGCGGCGCCCGCCGTGCTCAAAATCCCGCTGCCCCGGTGTGCACTCCTGTGCGAGGGTGTCCCGGTGGATCAGGACTGGGAAGACCGTGTGGCCGCCCTCTGGGACCATTCCGACGACTACGCCGAGACGGAGGAGGACGAGGCCCGCTTCCGCGCCGACGTCGACGCCCTCGTCGCCGAGCTGCCCGAGGGCAGTCCGCACGCCCCGTTCGAGCAGGCCTGCGCCTGGGACTCCACGGGCCGCTCCGACAAGGCGGTCCCCCTCTACCAGGAGGCGCTGCGGCGTGGCCTCGCCGACGTCAGCCACTACAAGGCCCGCCGGACGAAGATCCAGCTGGCCAGCTCGCTGCGGAACATCGGCCGGGCCGAGGAGGGCGTCGCCCTGCTGACGCCCGAACTGGTCGCTCCCTCCGACGAGCTGGACGACGCCGTACGCGCCTGTCTCGCCCTGTGCCTGTCGAGCCTCGGCCGTGACCGGGAGGCCCTGGCGTTGGCCCTGGGCGCCCTGGCCCCGCACCTGCCGCGCTACCAGCGGTCCATGGCGAACTACGCCCGGCTGCTGGTGGAGCCTGGGGAGCACCCGGGGGCGTGACGCCGCGCAGCCAGGTGACCATCCACCGATTCGCTCGTTCTGCTGAACGTGCAGTCACAGGATGTCGCCCAGCGCCCCGCACCCCCCTCCCCCACCGGTTTGGTCGTGGACGTCGAGCAGGCCGAGGCCGCGCTCGTCGAGCACTACCCGCGGCTCGTCCGGCTGGCCTACCTGGTGCTGCCGCCCCGGCTGGGCCGCAGCCGCCGCGTCCTGACCGCACACGCCCTCACCCAGCGGGCCCTCCCCCGCACACGCACACCGGCCCCGGTGACCCCGGCCCAGAATGGGGACGGCCGGGACGGTGACCCCGGCTACGCCCTGGTCCGTCTCCAGGTGCTGCGCACGGCGCTGGAGGCGGGGCTGCCGCTGACGGCGAAGGCGTGGCCCAAGAGGTCCCAGCTGCCGCCGCTGCTGCCGCACGTATGGGGCCTGAAACTGTTCCCCCGCTCCGGTGGTGCCGAAGAACTCACCCTGGACCAGCGGCTGTCCACCCTGTCGGGTCCGGCCCGGGCCGCCTACGCGCTGCGCGGTCTGGAGCGGCTCACGGACGACGGGGTGTGCGAGGTCCTCGCCGCGGCGGGCGTCACCGATCCGGAGGGCGCCGTGCTGGAGGCCGGCGGGGTCCCCGCCCAGTACGGGCTGCTCGACTCCCCCGAGTTCGACCCCTGCTCGCTCCAGGCCCGCCCCACCGACCTGATGCGCCGCCGCCAGCACCTGAGGGCCGCGCTGGCCGCCGGTGCCGCCCTGCTGGTGTGCGGGGCGCTGCTCGGTCTGCCCGGTGAGGGCTGGGGCCCCGAGGGCGCCGCGGCACCCCCGTACGCGCGCAACCCGGCCGCGCAGGCCGCCCTGGACCCGGCGAAGCTGACCCGCATCCCGCCGGGCGCCTGGCGCAGCTCGGCGCGCACCGACTTCTCCGTGTGGCCGGCCCGCGGCGAGAGCACCGGCGACAAGGCCCTGCTGCGCCGCTCCCTGGCGGTGTGGGCCCGCCCCGGCGGGACGGTCCAGGTGTCGGCCACCCCCGGCACCCTCTCCGGCGGCCCGGCCGGACCGCCCCAGCTGCTGTACGCGGGGACGGTCGACGCGGCGCGCGTGGTGATCCTCTACGACGGCCTGCGCATCGCCCGGTACGCCGAGCCGAAGGACGGCACGCAGGGCGCCGCCCTCGACTTCGCCCGGGTCGACGGGGCCGGCCGGGCCGAGGCGGGCGCGGTGGTGCTGGGCCGGTCCGACGGCAACGTCCGCTATCTGACGGCTCCTTGGGTGAAAAGGGCCGGCGAGCGGGACCTGATGAAGCCGGACTCCGGCGCGCTGGCCCTCCCGCTCACCGACGGTGTGACCGCGCCCCTGGCCAGCCCGGCCCTGCGGTCCGGCCCTTGCACCTCGTGGAACGTCCTGCAGCTGGCCGACGGCACCAGGACGCGGCTGCTGACCGACCTCGGCGAACTCGTCCCGGCCCGGCTCACCACCGGACGGCCGGGCTCCCCGCGGGAGGTGTCCGGCGCCGCGGCGCTGCGCACCTGGCAACCGTTCGCCTGCTCGCTGGGCACGGTGCGCTCGGCGGGGGTGCGCAGCGTCAACGCCTGGGCGTTCAACACGCAGCCGCTGCCCGACGCGAGCGGTTCGGCGGCGTGGGTGTGCACGCGGGCCGAGACCTGGCGGGGCGGCGGGGCCCGGGT
>NZ_POUC01000448.1 GCF_002891435.1 Streptomyces cahuitamycinicus | reverse complement strand
GGCCGCGGCCGGACCCCGCCGAGCAGGTCCCCCTCGCCCGGGTCGCCGGCCAGTACCACGCCCTGCGCGCCCAGTTCCTTCACGCGCTGCATGAACGCCTCGTAAGCCGCCCGCCCCGCACCCGCCGTCGACCGCGCGATGATGAACCGCACCCCCACATCCCGCGCGAACGGCAACAGCTCCGTCAATCCAGCCAGCGGATTCCCGCTCGACGTGGCCACGAGGTCGTAGTCGTCGATGACGACGTACACCGTGGGTCCGCGCCACCAGCTCCGGTCCCGCAGCTGCTGGGCGGTGACGTCGGCTGTCGGTGTGCGGCGCTTCATCAGGTCGGCCAGGGCGGCCATGTGGTGGTCCATGGAGTTGGACATGGGGATGTATTCGGCGAGGTGCGACGACGGCGTCGCGTCCAGCAGTGAGCGCCGGTTGTCGATGACGAACAGCTTGGCCTCGTCGCCGGAGTACCGCTGCGTCAGCTGCTGGATCAGCAGCCGCAGCAGGTTCGACTTGCCCGACTCGCTCTCGCCGAAGACGAGGAAGAACGGGTCCTGCTCGAAGTCCACGAAGACCGGTTCGAGGTTGTCCTCGTCGAGGGCGAAGGCGACGCCGCGGCGTGGGAAGCGATCGCCCGGAGGGAGCTGGTCGGCCGGGAACTCGCGCGGCAGCAGACGGACTTCGGGGGCGCCGGGGGCCTGCCAGTGCCGGGAGACCTCGGTTGCGAGGGCGGCCGTGGCGTCCGCCAGGTCGGTGTCGGAGGTGAGACCGTCTATGCGCGGCACCGCCGCCATGAAGTGCAGCTTCTGCGGCGCCTGGCCGCGGCCGGGCACCCCCGCCGGGACGTTCGCGGCCACCTTGCGGTCCAGTTCGGAGTCCATCGTGTCGCCGAGCCGCAGCTCCAGGCGGTTCATGAGGTGGTCCTTGAGGTTGGCCCTGACCTCCATCGAGCGTGAGGCCGTAAGGATCAGGTGGACGCCGTAGCCGAGACCGCGCGCCGCGATGTCGTGGATCACCTGGTCCATCGCCTCGTAGTCGGCCCGGAAGTTGCCCCAGCCGTCGATGACCAGGAACACGTCGCCCCAGGGCTGGTCCGTGACCGGGATCTCGCCCCGGGCCCGCCTGGCCCGGAAGTCCGCGATCGAGGCGATGCCCGCGGAGCGGAAGTACTCCTCGCGACGGTTCAGCACGCCGTACACCTCGGCCACCGTGCGCCGCACCCGCTCCGGATCCAGGCGTGAGGCGACGCCGCCCACGTGCGGCAGGCCGGCCACCGCCGCCATGCCGCCGCCGCCGAAGTCGAGGCCGTAGAACTGCACTTCGTACGGCGTGTGCGTGAGCGCGAACGCCGAGATCAGGGTGCGCAGCAGCGTCGACTTGCCGGACTGCGGACCGCCGATGATCTGCATGTGGCCGGCCGCGCCGGAGAAGTCCACCCAGAGCGGGTCGCGGCGCTGCTCGTAGGGCTTGTCCACCAGGCCCGCCGGTACGACCAGGCGGCCGGCGCCCTCGTAGCCCGGTTGCGTGAGGCCGCGGCCCTGTACCGCCGTGAGGCCGGGCAGGAGTGCGTCGAGCGGCGGCGGACTGTCCAGCGGCGGCAGCCACACCTGGTGTGCGGCCGGGCCCTGGGCCTCCAGCCGGCGCACGATCACGTCGAGCACGGTGTCGGCGAGCGCGTCGTCGACCTCCGGACCGCCCGACTCCGGACCGTCCGAAGCCGAAGGGCGCTGCTGTGGCACGGCCATGTACTGCACCGGCACCTCGGCCGCCGTGAACAGCACGGGCCGCCGGTTCATCGGCAGCGGACCGCCGCTCAGAGCGGTGCGCTGCGTGCCCGAGCGGTACACGCCGGAGACGTAGGCGGCCTTGAAGCGCACCATCTCGTCCGTACCGAACTTCAGAAGGCCGGAGCCGGGGACGTTCGGCAGCTCGTAGGCGTCCGGTACGCCGATCGCGGCGCGGGACTCGGCGGCGGAGAAGGTGCGCAGACCGACTCGGTACGACAGGTAGGTCTCCAGACCGCGTAGCCGGCCTTCCTCCAGGCGCTGCGACGCCAGCAGCAGATGCACACCGAGAGATCGGCCGATGCGGCCGATCTGCACGAACATCTCGATGAAGTCGGGCTTCGCCGTCAGCAGCTCACTGAACTCGTCGATGACCAGTACCAGTGAGGGAATGGGCCGCAGGGCGGCACCGGCCGCGCGGGCCTTCTCGTAGTCGTGGATGTTGGCGTAGTTGCCCGCGTCGCGCAGCATCTCCTGGCGGCGGTTGAGCTCGCCGCGGATGGAGTCGCCCATGCGGTCGACGAGGGTGAGGTCGTCGGCGAGGTTGGTGATGACGGCCGCGACGTGCGGCATCTGCGCCATGCCGGCGAAGGTCGCGCCGCCCTTGAAGTCCGCGAGGACGAAGTTCAGCGTCTCCGACGAATGGGTGACCGCGAGGCCCAGCACCAGGGTGCGCAGCAGTTCCGACTTGCCGGAGCCGGTGGCGCCGACGCACAGGCCGTGCGGGCCCATGCCCTCCTGCGCGGCCTCCTTGAGGTCCAGCATCACGGGGCGTCCGTCCTCGCCGACACCGATCGGCACCCGCAGCCGCTCCGCCAGCGACCGCGGCCGCCAGGTGCGCTGGGGGTCGACGGACGCCGCGTCACCGAGGTTCAGCAGATCGGTGAACTCCAGGTTGGCGAGCAGGGGTTCGTCGTCGTCACCGCCCGAGGCCATCCGCAGCGGGGCCAGCTGCCGGGCGAGGGCTTCGGCGGACTCGTAGGAGAGGACGTCGGGGGTGCCTTCGTAGACGACACCGTGTCCCGACTCCAGGTGCAGCGCGTCGGGCCGTACGACGATGGAGAGCTCGCCGCCGCCCGTGATGAGCTCGCCGGGGACCACCTCGAGGACGGTGACGCCCTGGAGCCCTTCGGGATTGGCCAGGACCGAGTCCGGCGGCAGGGTGAGGCCGTCGAGTACGACGACGATATGGGGCTCCTCCGGCAGGGGCGCCGCGTTCGGGTGGAAGCGCGGGCGGCCGGTCAGCCGGGTGGCCAGGAGGTTCTCGAGTTCGCGGCTGTCGCTGTCGATCAGCCTGCGGCTGCCCGCTCCGTCCACGGCGCCGGGCGCCTGGACGTGCGGCAGCCACTTGGCCCACTCCCAGTGGGGCAGGGCCTCACGTCCCGCCGCCACCACGATGAGCAGGTCCTCCGGGGAGTGCAGCGCGGCCAGCGAGCCGGTGACGGCCCGGGCGGAGGACCGTACGGACTGCGCATCGCCGCTGATCGTGACGTGGTAGAACGCCCGCAACGAGACCGCCATCGGCAGGTCGTCCAGGGAGCCGTGGACGGCGAGGAAGCGCTGCATCGCACCCGCGGTCAGCGGTTCCAACTGCTCCACGGGGGCGGTTTCGGGGGCGACGAGGGGCCTGGCGAGGGACTGCGCGCCGAGGCCGACGCGGACCTGGGCGAAGTCCTCGTCGCCGGAGCGTCGTTCCCACACCCGGCTGCCCTCGGCGACCAGGGCCCACAGCTGTTCGGGGGAGGGGTGGAGGAAGTACTGCGCGTCCCGCTGTGCCTTCGCCGTGCCGACGGCCGTGCGCCTGGTCTGCGCCAGATGGCTCAGGTAGTCGCGGCGCATGTCCGCCAGCTCCCCCTGGGAGCCGCGGCGGAAGCGGATCACCATCGCGACGGACATGGCGATGGTCGAGGCGATCATGACCATGCCCATGATCCTCATGAACGGCTGCCCGCTCGTGAAGAAGAAGACCACCGAGCCACCCATGCCCAACGTCGGCAGGAGTTGCATCAGCACGCTCTCCCGATGGCCCCGCGGAAGTTCCGGTGGAGGCTGCAGGATGATGTCCTGCGTGGACACTTCGGACGGCAGCACCCGAGGCGGGCGCTTCACGACGATGTGGCTCACTGGCATCCATTCCCTCGACCAGCCCGAGAGTCCGTCCGCCGCCCCGTGTCAGGCGGACGCAGGCCGCCGCGCGATCCTACTGACTCCCCTGGACGCAAGGGGCGATAGGGTGCCGTAAGTTCGCGTCGGCACACGCGAGTTGAGCCGGAATAAACGGGGCATTGCGGCAGATCCCGCCGACTGCCGGAAGCCCGGCGACGGCACGAAGGGCTGTTCCCGCGACCTCGTCGCACGATCGGTCGCGCGATCGGTCACCGGGGACGGGAAACCGTCGCAGGGCTTCCGTACCGAAGGTAAAGATTCATCACTGAGGGGGAGCAGCAGGTGAGCATGACGGCCTCCGCGGCAGCCACCGGAAGGGGACCCGGTACGGGAACTCCCGCCGGGGCGGGCACGGGTCTCGGTTTCTGCCGCGTCACCATCGTCGCGCCCGACAGCCGGATCGACGTGGCGCTGCCCGACGACATCCCGGTCGCCGACCTCTATCCGGAGATCCTCACCCTCACCCGGCAAAGCCCCGCCGAGGGCGCGCCCGTCGGCTACCACCTGGTCCGCCGCAACGGCACTGTCCTCGACAGTGCCCGTTCCTTCGCCGCCCAGCGCATCCTCGACGGTGAACTCCTCGCGCTGCGCCCGTTCTCCGAGTCGCTGCCGCCCGCCGTCTTCGACGACGTCTCCGAGGCGGTCGCCTCCGCCGTGACCAGCGAGCGCACCCTGTGGAGCGGCGACCTGACACGCGCGGCGGGTCTCGTCGGGGGAGGCGTACTGCCGTTCCTGCTGGCCTTCGTCGCCTGGATGGGCGACCCGCGGCACGACATGAACAGCCTGCCCGGCGTTCTCGCCGGCGTCGCGGGTGTCCTCCTGGTCGTCCTGGCCTGCGTGCGTGCCCGGGTCTACGACGACCGGGCCTCGGCCATCGCCCTGGGGCTCGGCGCCCTCCCCAACGTCGGCGTGGCCGGCTCGGGTCTCCTGCCGCTCGCCGACGGACAGGGCATCGGCAGGCTCCAGTTCCTCCTCGCCTGCGCGGCGGTGCTGCTGGCCTCGGTCCTGCTCACCCTGTGTTCGCCGAGTGGGGACGGCCCGTTCGTCGGCTTCGTCGTCGCCTCCGCCATCGGCCTGCTCGCCGTGTTCGCGGCGATCCTCGCCGACTGGACGCCCTCCGAGATCGCCGCCCTGTGTGCCCCGATCGCCGTCGGAGGCCTGGCCTTCCTGCCGGGGCTGTCGATGCGCTTCGCCCGGCTCCCGATCGGCTTCGACACCCCGAACACGGCCCCGCGCAGCGCGTACGACACGGACCCCGCCCCCCAGGAGCCGGTCGACGCCGAGCGGGTCGCCGCCCAGGCGCGGCGTGGACACGAACTCCTGGTCGGTCTGGTGGGCGGCTGCGCGCTGCTCGCCGTCGGTTCCTCGGCGGTCCTCGGGTTCTCCGAGAACGTCTGGGCCCAGCTCCTGGCCTTGGCGACCGGCCTGGCCATGCTGATGCGGGCCCATCTCTTCCGGTACACCGGCCAGGTGGCCCCCGTCCTGGCCGCCGGTCTCGCATCCCTCGTACTGCTCGGCCTGGGGCTGGCACTCAATCCGCCGCACTCGATCGTCCGCGAGGCCCTCACGGGCGACCGCAGTGACCTCGACCTCCGGACCATCTGGCTCGTCGCGGCGATCGCGGCGGCGGCCACGCTCGTCACGGCGATCGGTTTGATCGTCTCGCGCGGCGGCCTCACCCCGTTCTGGGGACGCTTCCTGGAGATCGCCGAGGGCTTCGTGCTGCTGACCCTGCTGCCGCTGACCCTGGCGGTGTTCGACGTGTACTCGGCAGTCCGCTCGATGACCAGCTGAGCCCCGGCCCGGGTCCCTCCGGGCTCACGCGGCCCGGGTCCCTCCGTGCGCACCGGTCCCTCCGTGTCACGCGGCCCGGGTCCCTCCGTGCGCACCGGTCCCTCCGTGTCACGCGGCCCGGGTCTCTCCGTGCGCACCGGTCCCTCCGTGTCACGCGGCCCGGGTCCCTCCGTGCGCACCCGGTCCTTCCGTGTCACGCGGCCCGGTTCAGCCGTGCTCACCCGGCCCCTCCGTGCTCACCCGCTTCATCCGGGCGGCGGATCCACCACACCCACGGGAAGCGTCGAACGACGCAGCGGGGCGCCGGTCCGCCGGCCGGCGGGGTAGCGGTGGCCGCAGGGCCACCGCGCGACCCGTTTCCCGCTCTCTCGGACACGCCGCCCACCGCCACGAGGCAGCGCCGCACAGGAGCTCGCCGGCTCGATCACCGGGGCGTCCGGAGTGCCCGCCGGCTCGATCACCGGGCCGTCGGGGAGTCCCCGCCGGCTCGATCACCAGGCCGTCGGGGAGTGCCCGACGCCCCGGTAAGCACTCCCGTGCCCGCCGTCACTCCCCGCCG
>NZ_POUC01000447.1 GCF_002891435.1 Streptomyces cahuitamycinicus | reverse complement strand
GCCGGGGCTGCGGGTCGCGTTCGATGTCGGGGAGCACGAGGACCGGATGCTGCCCCACTGTGAGGTGACCGAGGGCTTGGTGGAGCGGGCAGGGGCGACCGTTCGGGTTTCCCGGTCCGCGTCCGGGCATGACCGCGCCGGGTGGCGTCATGCGCTGCTCAGGGATGTCGGCTGGGCCCTCGGGTCGTAGTCGGGTGCGGGTGCGTGGGGGCTGGTCGCGCAGTTCCCCGCGCCCCCGAAACAGCGTCGGCTGGGCCCTCGTGAGTAGTCCTGTGCCGGCCCGTGGGGGCTGATCGCGCAGTTCCCCGCGCCCCCCAACAGGGGCCCTCGGTGAGTCCTCGTCTGCCGGCCCGTGAGGGCCGATCGCGCAGTTCCCCGCGCCCCTGGGGGCGTATCCCCCAGCCACCCCTGGAACTCACCGTGCGACCGCCAGGCAGTACGCCTCGTCGTTGGTCAGGAGGTTGCGGTGGGTGTCTTCCGCCGTGATCGTGCCGTCGTCCAGGACCAGGACCCGGTCCGCCGCGTCCAGGAACGCCGGGCTGCTGGTGATGACGATCGTCGTGCGGCCCCGGCGCAGTTTCGCCACGTTGCGGGCGATGAGCTGCTCGGTGACCGCGTCCACCGCCGTCGTCGGGTCGTGCAGGACGAGGACGTCGGTGTCGGCGGCCAGGGCACGGGCCAGGGACAGGCGTTGGCGCTGGCCTCCGGAGAGGTTGGCGCCCCGGTCGCGGACGCCGTAGTCGAGGCCCTCGCGGTGCAGGGCCACGACATCGGTCAGCATGGAGGCCTCGACGGCGTCGGGGACCGTCCGGCTGGTGCCCGACGGGTCGATGTTCGTGCGGAGCGTGCCCGCGAAGATCTCCCCGTCGTACGGGTTGACCAGCAGGTGCTCACGGACCGCCTCCACCGAGAGGTCCGCCAGCTCCCGGCCGCCGACCCGCACCGTCCCCCCGTACGCGGCGGGCGGTACGCGCACCGCCAGGACGGCGGCCAGGTCGGCCGCCGCTTGGGGCTGGTAGGGGGCGATGGCGACAAACTCCCCCGCCTTCACCCGGAACGTCAGGTCGGTCAGGGTGCCGTGGCGGACGCCGTCGATCTCCAGGTCGCCGCCGGGTGAGGGGTGTCCGGTGCCCGGGGTCATGACCGGCGGGGCCGACAGCACCAGCGCCATCCGCTCGGCCGAGGCACGCGCGATCATCACGTACTTGGGCATCTCCGAGAACAGCTTGAGCGGCTCCATGATGAACTGCGCCAGACCCACGGCCATGACCAGTTCCCCGATGGTGATCCGGCCCTCGAACGCCAGCCAGCCCGCTGTCAGGGTCACGGCGCCGGCGAGGACGGCGTTGAGGGCCAGCGCGGTACCCGCGTAGGCGCCGTTCACCTTGGCCACGGTGATCGACTGGTGCTTCGCCTCCGCGCTGACCTTCCGGTAGGACCGGAACGCCGCGTGGTTGCCGCCGAAGCCGTGCAGCGGGCGCAGGCCGGTGATCAGGTCGGCGACCTTCGCACCCGCCCGCGCCACCCGGGCCTGCTGCTCCTGGGTGCTGCTGCCGATCCGCTTCGACATCACGCTGAGGATCGACAGGATCGCGACGGTGCCCACGATCACCAGCAGACCGAGTCGGATGTCGGCCAGGCCCAGCGCGACCGCCGCGACCAGCACCGCGACGAGCGAGCTGATCAGCAGCGGAACCACCTCGATGATGTCGGCGGTCTGGTCCGCGTCCTCGGTGGCGATGGTCAGCACCTCGCCGGACTTGAGGTCGACGTCCCGGGCCACGGGCTGCAGGCCGCAGGCCGCGACCTTCACCCGCCAGCGGTGCGCCTCGGTCGTGTTGGCCTTCTGCAGGATCCGCATGCCGAACCGCCACGACAGCGACACGGTCGTGATGATCACGGCCAGCGCGCCGATCGACAGGGCGAGCGCCTGGAGGCTGCGGCCGTCCCGCATCGTGTGCTCGACGATCAGGCCGAGGGCGATGGGGAAGGCCGTCTCACCGGCCTGGTAGAGGCCCATGAGGAGGGTGCCCCAGACCATGGCGCCGATGTTGCGGCGCAGGGCGGTGCGGAGGATGGCGGCCCCTTCGCGGGGTCGCTGCGTGTCAGTTGTCATCGAGGTGGCGGGCAATCGCTTCCGGGGTTCGCAGGGTGAACAGATCGCGGATCGTGATCACGGGACCGTACTCGCGGCGGAGCAGCCCGACGAGCCGTACCGCCAGCATGGAGTGTCCCCCGAGGGACACGAAGTCGCTCACCGCGCTCACCTCGTCGTCGTCAAGATCCAGTGCCTCGGCGAAGTACTCGCACACCACGGTCTCGGTCTCGGTCTGCGGGCCCCGCTCCCCCGCCGTGGTCAGCGCGCCCAGCGGCTTGGCCTCGGGCAGCGCCTTGGTGTCAGCCTTCCCGTTCACCGTCAGCGGGATGCCGTCGACCTGGGCGTAGTGCGTGGGCCGCAGGAAGTCCGGCAGTCCGGCGCCCACTTCGACGGCGACCGCGGCCAGATCGGCCCCGTCCAGGACGAGATACGCGGCCAGCCGGTAGGCGCCGTCGACCTGCGGGTCGGGCTGGGCGACCGCGGCGGCGAACCGTACCGCCGGGTGCGCGGCGAACACGGCCTCGACCTCGCCGAGTTCGACCCGGTGGCCGCGGATCTTGACCTGCTGATCGGTGCGGCCCAGGTACATCAGGTTGCCGTCCGGCCGGCGGACCACCAGGTCGCCGGTGCGGTACATGCGCTCGCCGGGCGCGCCGAACGGGCAGGCGACGAATCGGTGCGCGCTCTGGGCGGGCTGCCCGAGGTAGCCGCGCGCGATGCCGATGCCCGACACGTACAGCTCACCGGGGACGCCGTCCGGCAGGGGCCGCAGCCACGGGTCCAGGACGTACACGTCCGTGTTGTCGATGGGCACGCCCACCACCGGGTCCGGGCACTCGAACGTACCGACGCCGAGGGTGTTGATGGTGTACTCGGTGGGACCGTACAGGTTGTAGCCGACCGTGCCCTCGGTGTCGGCGAGCCGCTGCCACAGCGTCGGTGTGACGGCCTCACCGCCGAGCAGCACCAGCGCCGGACGCCGTGCCGGGTTGTCGAGCAGGCCCTCGGCCACCAGCTGCTGCGCGTAGGTCGGCGTCACGTTGATCACGTCGATGCCGTGCTCCAGGCAGTAGTCGACCAGCCGGGGTGCGTCGCGGCGCAACTCCTCGTCGCAGATGTGTACTTCGTGGCCGTCGGCGAGCCACAGCAGCTCCTCCCACGACATGTCGAACGCGAACGACACGGTGTGTGCGATCCGGAAGACCCGGTCGCCGTGCTCGGCCAGCACCGGCTCGAAGATGCGGCGCTGATGGTTGATCAGCATGTTGGTGAGCCCGGCGTACTCCGTCACGACGCCCTTGGGCTTGCCGGTGGAACCGGAGGTGTAGATCGTGTACGCGGGGTGCCGCAGCCGGTCGGGGTCGTCCGGCGCGAACGTCGGATACGGCTCGGCCTCGGGAAGCGGCCGGTCGAGTTCGATCAGCTCGCCGGTCAGCCGGGGCGACACACTGCTCACGGTGAGGGTCACCTCCGGCCCGGCGTCCTCGACGATGGCGGCGATCCGCTCGTCCGGGTGGTCCAGTTCCAGCGGCACGTACGCGGCGCCGACCCGCAGGACGGCGAACAGGGCCACGATCCAGTCGGGGGAGCGCGGGATCGCCAGCCCGACGGTCGTCTCGGGGCCGATGCCGCGCGCGGCGAGCACACCGGCCACCCTCCGGCTGCGGTCCCGGAGTTCGGCGAACGTCATTGTCGCGCCGTGGGCGACGAGCGCCACCCGCTGCGGGTCGCGGTCCGCCGCCCGGTCGAACCGGTCGACGACGGTGTCCGTGCCGACCTCGGTGCGCTCGCCCGGCTCCGGCACCGGTCCGAGGCCCCGCAGCGCACCGACCGGACCGGTCGCCCGGGCCACGTCCTCCAGCACGCTCAGGTAGTCGTCCAGGAGACGGCGGGCGTTGCCCGTGTCACCGTCGCGGTACTCCAGCTTGACCGTGAGCCGGTCGCCGGGGGTGACGACCCAGGTGAAGGGGTAGTGCGTGGAATCGTCCGCCTTGACCGAGGTGATGCCGTGCCGGGCGTTCATCTCGGCGAACGCGTCCATGTCCAGGAAGTTCTGGAGCACGAAGAGGTTGTCGAACAGGGTGTCGTGCCCGCTGGCCCGCTGGATCTCGCCGAGCCCGAGGTGCTCGTGCTCCATCGCCTCGACCCGGGCCGCCTGGACGGCCGACAGGTAGGCGCGGACCGTGTCGTCCGGACGGGCCCGGGTCCACATCGGCACGGTGTTGAGCAGCACACCGACGATGCCGTCCAGCCCCTCGCCGTCGCGGCCGGAGACGGTCACACCGAAAACGGCGTCGCTACGGCCGGTGTGTGCGCCGAGCAGCAGGCCGAACGCGCCGGTCAGCACCGAGTTCAGGGTGACGCCGTGCGTCCGGGCCGCTTCCCGGACGAGCGCGGACTGCTCGGCGGACAGGGTGTGCACGAGGGCCTTCGGCAGGTCGTCCGAGAACGACGGAGCCGGTCCGGCGAGCAGGGTGGGTCCGGGGAGACCGGCCAGGTGGTCCGCCCAGAAGCGCTCCGACACCGCCGGGTCCTTGGCGGCGAGCGCTCGGGCGTGCTCTTCGAAGCTCGGCGCGGCCGGTGCCGGATCGAGGGGCTCACCCGCCAGAACGGCACGGTAGGCGTCGAAGAGGTCCCGCAGCACGATCTCCCGGGACCAGCCGTCCCACAGGAGCAGGTGGTAGCTGAGCAGGAGGCCGTCCCGGTCGGCGGGCAGGTGCACGACGGTCAGCCGGATGAGCGGCGGCTCGCCCGGGTCGAAGCCCGTGTCGCGGTCCCGGGCGCGCAGGGCGTCGACCTCCGCGTCCGTCGCCAGGGCGATCGTAGGGACGTCGACCTTGCGGCCGGCCTTGAGGAGCTGCACCGGGTTTCCGTCGCCGTCGGTGCCGAAGCCGGCGCCGACGACCGGGTGCCGTGCGATCACGTGGGCCATGGCTTCGGCCAGCGCGCCGGTGTCCAGGCGCCGGTCGAAGGTGAACCAGTTCTGCGCGACGTAGTGTCCGGCCGAACCCGCCATCTGGGCCTGGAAGTACAGGCCGCGCTGGAGCGGGGTGACGGGTGCGGTGCGTTCGGCCGTCGCGGCGGCGTCGGCGATGTGCTGGAGGGCGGCGCGCCAGTGCTCGGTGAGCTCGTCGGGCACGCCCTCGGCCAGGATGAACTCGGCGAGCAGGCTGCCGGTGGCCTCGTCGGTCCACGCGTTGACCTCGACGGCGTAGGGGCTGCCCTGGTCTCCGCCGGTGAGGTGCAGCGCCTGTGACTCGCTGCCCCGGCCGAGGTAGTTGAACAGCACCTGCGGACGGGCGGTCAGCAGCGGGGCCGTCTGCGGGTTGAGGTACCTGAGCCGGCCGTAGGCGACGTGCCCGTCCTCGTCCGGCTGACGCTCCACGACCTCGCGCGCGGCCGCGACGGGGTCGGTGTGCGGGGTGAGCCGTACGGGTGCGATGGAGGTGAACCAGCCGACCGTACGGGTGTAGTCGTGCTGTTCGAGGACCGGGACCCGGCCGTGGCGCTCCAGGTCGATCGCGAGGTCGGTGGGTGACGGCTGGATCCGGGTCAGCGCGGTGCGCAGGGCGCCGCACAGCAGCTCGGTGAGGCCGAGGCCGAGTGCTGCGGGCGCGGTGCGGGTGACGCTGTCGCTCACGTCCGGGGCGACTACCACCGTCGTATTGCGCAACGTCCCCGTGAGCGGGAGCAGTTCGGGAGCCTGGAGGGTGGTGACCCAGCGGCCGAGGTCGTCGAGGTCGTGGGTTGCCCGGAGCGTCATGCCTTCGGCGTACTCGGCGTACGAGGTGGTCGGCGGGGCGAGGGGCTCGCCACGCAGGGCCGTTGCCAGGTCGTCGAGCAGGATCAGCCAGGAGACCGCGTCGACGGCGAGGTGGTGCACGGTGACGACGAGGGTCCTGCTCGGCTCCAGCCACGCGAACGCGATCACTTCGCCCGACTCGGGGTCGAGTTGTCCGGCGGCCTCGTTCGCGACGGCTGTCGCGTCGGTCGTGTCCTGGCGTACGACGGTGACATCGCGTGCGGGGTCGGTGCGGAGGGTCCATACGCCGTGTGCGGTGTCGAGGCGCATCCGGAGGGACGGGTGTGCGGCGACCACGGCGTTCGCGGCGCGTACGGCGTCGGCGTATGCCGTGCCTTCGGGAGCCTGAAGTGTCCGGGCCTGGGCGAAGCGGGTGAGGGAGCCGCCGAGTTCGCGTTGGCGGAGGATGATGG
>NZ_POUC01000446.1 GCF_002891435.1 Streptomyces cahuitamycinicus | reverse complement strand
GGCTCCAGCGGTGGCACCTCGACGAGCAGCGGCGGGGGCGGACTGGGCGATGTGGACGTGCCCGACTACGAGCCGGGGATGGATCCGGAAGACGTGACCCCGGACATGCGTGCCACGGCTGAAGCCGAGCACGGGGATATGCGCGCAGTAGGGACCGAGTGGATTTGGTTCGACAAGCGGACGAACAAGCCGTTCCCGTGGCACAAGAAGGCCTACGAGAAGGCCAAGCGCGAGGCGAAGCAGGCTGAAGTCGTCGAGGAGGAGTTGGAGAAGCTGGAGAAAGCCGCGGCCTGCTGAGCGACTACGCCTGTAGTTGCATTCCGCGCGGTCATGCCGCATTCTGGCCCCACGTCCGGCGTGCCCGGACACGAACGGCCCGCCCTTCACGTGCCCGCGAGGCAGTCACGCGCCTAGGCGAAGAGGGTGGGCCTTCGTCGTACCCACAGACTCCGCGCAGGGCCAACCCTCCGATCGCTCACACGACTCGGGTTGCTGCTGGCGCACGCCCTGCGCGGCCCCCTTCCGTCACAGGACAGGCACAACACCCCCCAAAGCCCCACGGCCCATGCCACGATTCCCCAACCAGCAGCACACCAGGGGGGATCGCATGATCCAGGCAAAGGGCCAAGGCGGACAGATCGCCTTCGACGGCCAGTACGTCACCATCACCCGCGAAGGCTTCCTCGGGCGCGCCACCCACGGCCGCGGCGAGAAGAAGCTGCACATCACCTCGATCAGCGCCGTGCAGTGGAAGCCCCCGGGCATGATGACCAACGGATTCATCCAGCTGTCCATCGGCGGCGCCGACCGGCAGGCCGCGAAGGGCTCGCGCACCCTCGACGCCACCAAGGACGAGAACAGCGTCATCTTCACCAAGAAGCAGGCGCCCGACTTCGAGAAGCTCCGTGCGGCCCTGGAGCAGGCGATCGCCGCGCAGCACGCCCCGCAGGCCCCGGCCGCCGCCGCGCCGACCTCGCTCGCTGACGAGCTGGGCAAGCTGGTGCAGCTCCGCGACCAAGGTGTCCTCAGCCCAGAGGAGTTCGAGGAGCAGAAGGCGCGGCTCCTCGGGCAGTAGCCGCCCCGCAGACTGGCCCGGCCGCCACCCCGTGCGGTCGGGCCTTCGCCATGTCCGGAGGTGACCATGCCGAACCAGTACAACCGGCCAATCACCGACGAGGACTACCAGCGCATCGCCGAGCTGCACGCCCTCGGTATGGGCCGCAACGCCATCGCCCGCGAGATCGGCCGCGCCCAGCGCACCGTCTCCGTCATCGCCGCCGAACTCGGCCTCACCTTCGACACGTCGATGACCGAGGACGCCACCCGCGCCCGCATCGCCCAGCTCGCCGCCCTGCGCGCCGACACCGCCCTCGACCTCCACCTCGACGCGCTCAAGCTCACCCAGTCCATGTGGGAGCCCGCGAAGGTCTTCAACTTCGGCGGCAAGGACAACACCTTCGCCTCCCGCGAGGTCGAGGAGCCGCCGGCCGCCGACAAGAAGGCCTTGATGACGGCGGCCGGGATCGCCCTGGAGAAGTCCCTCAAGCTCGTCCCGCCCTCCGACGACGCCGGAGCCGAGGACGCCCGCTCGATGCTCGGCCAGCTCATGCGCGGCCTCAAGGCGGCATACGAGGAGGCCGGCGGCGAGGAGGCGGAGGGTGAGTCTCCTTGACGCGCTGCCGCTGTCTCGTAAGCAGGTCGTCTCGATCGTGGAGGCCGAGGCCCGGATCAACGCGTGGGAGGGCTCGGTTCGGTCGGGCAAGACGATCGCGTCGCTGCTCGCCTGGCTGGCGTTCGTGGCGTCCGCGCCGACCGGCGGCGAGCTGGTCATGGTCGGCCGCACCCGGGACTCGCTGTACCGGAACGTCATCGCCCCGCTGACCAACCCTGAGATCTTCGGGCCGCTCACGAAGCAGATCAGCTACAACAACGGCGCGCCGGTCGCGATCATCATGGGCCGCGTCGTGCACATGATGGGCGCCAACGACGCCAAGGCCGAGCCCAAAGTGCGCGGCATGACCTGCGCCGGGGCGTACGTCGACGAGGCGACGACGCTGCCCAAGACGTTCTTCGACCAGCTCGTCGCGCGCTGCTCCGTCAAGGGCGCGAAGATCTTCACGACGACCAACCCGGACAACCCGGCCCACTGGTTCCGCAAGGACTACCTGAAGCGGCCGGCCGAAACCCGGCTCCGTTCGTGGCACTTCACCCTCGACGACAACCCCTACTTGGACCCGGAGTACGTCGCCTCGCTCAAGTCGACGTACGTGGGCCTGTTCTACCGGCGGAACATCCTCGGGCACTGGGTCCAGGCCGAGGGCGCCATCTACGAGGCCTTCGACGAGCAGCGGCACGTCGTCTCCGACATCCCGCACATTCAGCGGTGGCTGTGCGATGCGATCGACTACGGCACGACCAACCCCTACTCCGACCTGCTCATCGGGCTCGGCGCAGATCAGCGGCTGTACGTCGTCTCGGAGTACCGGTGGGACTCCCGCACGGAGCGCCGGAAGAAGACCGACGCCGAGTACTCCGCGGCCCGCCGGCGCTGGCTCGCCTCCGTGGCGCAGCCGCAGACCAACGTGCTCGGTGTGCGCCCGGAGTGGACGGTTGTCGACCCGTCGGCCGCCTCGTACATCGAGCAGCTGCACCGCGACGGTGTCTCGGGTGTGACCCCGGCGGAGAACACCGTGCTGGACGGCATCCGCACTGTCGGCTCCCTGCTCGCGGCTGACCGGCTGCGCATCCACCCCTCGGCCGTCGGCCTGATCGAGGAACTCCCCGGCTACTCCTGGGATGACGAGGCGGCGGAGAAGGGTGAGGACAAGCCCATCAAGGTCGACGACCACTCCTGTGACGCGCTCCGGTACGGCGTCCGTACGACTGAGGCCCTGTGGCGGCCGCACATCCCGACGCTCCTGGAGGTGGCGGCCTGATGGCCATGCGCGTGGAAGTCCCGACATCGGCCATCAACACGGAGATCGAACTCCCCATCACCATCGGCGTCGGGGGCGTACTCAGCACCGTCGGATCTCTGACCCTCGAAGTCCGCAGGGGGCAGGTCGAGGACTTCCGGCCCGCGCTCGCCGAGGCGCTGCGTGAGGCAGCCGACAGCCTGGAGCGGGCGGACCTGGACGAGGACGACGAGGAGGCCCAGGATGCCGCTCCCTGACCGGGACATCGCGTGGCCGCCCACCGACCCCACCGTCCAGACCGCGCTCGCCGACTGGGACGCCTGGTACTCCTCCGACCCGGACCGGCTCGGCGATCGCTACCTCAACCGCGGCATCCGCGAACTCCCCGAGAACCGGCCCTCGCAGTACCGCGGGGGCGTCATCGGCAGCATCGCCCGCTGGTTCTGGGGCCAGCCCACCGAGGACGGCCAGAAGCGCGAGAAGCTCCACATCCCCCTCGCCGGGGACATCGCGCGCACCAGCTCGATGCTGCTGTTCTCCGAGCCCCCGACCCTGTCCGGCTCCAACGACGCCACGAAGAAGCGGCTGGAGAAGCTGTCGGAGCAGCTGCACCCCACGCTGCTGGAGGGTGGCGAGGTGTGCGCGGCCCTGGGCGGCGCGTACCTGCGGCTCGTCTGGGACGAGGAGATCTCGGACCGGCCGTGGCTGACGGCAGTGCCGGCCGACCAGGCGGTGCCGGACTTCGCGCACGGGCGGCTGCGCGCGGCCACGTTCTGGCGGGTGGTGGAGGTCGACGGGAACACGGTGTGGAGGCACCTGGAGCGCCACGAGCGCGGCCGGATCCTCCACGCCCTGTATGTCGGCACCCCGGGCATGCTCGGCCGCCGCGCAGCCCTCCAAGACCACCCGTCCACCGAGCCGATCGCCCAGGAGATCACGCAAGAGGACTGGATCGAGACGGGCGCCCCGAAGCACCTGACCGCCTCGTACGCCCCCAACGTCCGCCCCGCACGGGCTTGGAGGAACATCCCGGCCGCCGCCTACTGGGGTCAGTCCGACTTCCAGGGCATCGAGCCCATCATGGACGCCCTGGACGAGACGTGGTCCAGCTGGATGCGGGACATCATCAACGGCAAGGGCCGCATCGTCGTCCCGAACTCGATGCTCGACTCCCTCGGCCCCGGGCAGGGCGCGGCCTGGAACGAGGAACGGCGGGTCTACTCCGGCCTCAACATGCTCCAGCGTCCCGGCGACCCCAACCCGCTGGAGGTCGTCCAGTTCGAGATCCGCGTGCAGCAGCACATGGACACCTGCTCCGCGCTCGTCGCCGAGGCCGCCCGGCAGGCCGGCTACTCGGCCTCGACGTTCGGGGAGCACGGTGAGGGCCAGGCGGTGACCGCGACGGAGATCAAGGCCCGGGAACGCCGGTCGCTGATCACCCGCGCGCGGAAGGCCTTGTACTGGCAGCCCGCGATCGCTGATGCGCTCGCCGCGCAGCTGGCGGTGGAGGCCGGGCCGCTGTTCGGGGTCCGCGGCCTGGATGTGGAGCCGCCGGAGGTCGAGTTCCAGGACTCCATCAGTGAGGGGCTCGGGGAACTGGCGACCACGGCGGAGCTGCTGGAGCGGGCCAGGGCCGCGTCCCGAGAGACGCTCGTGCGCCTGGTCAACCCTGGCAAGGGCGACACGTGGGTCAAGGCCGAGGTCGCGCGCATCGCGGAAGAGTCCGCAATGGCCGATCCGGCGCTGACCGGTGGCGAAGGCTTCCCCGCTCCTGGGGGCGCACCGGAAGGGGAGTAGCCGATGACGGTGTCTCCCGCGATGGCCGAAGACCTCGCCGCAGCGATCACCCGCCTGTACGAGGACGCCGAGCTGGCCATCATCGACCGGCTCCGCAAGGCCCTCGCCGAGGGGATCGAGTCGCCGCTGTGGGCGGAGATCAAGCTCCGCTCCATCGGCGACCTGCGCCAGGCCGTGGAGGAGATCACGGACGCCCTCCAAACCGACGCGAACGGGGCCGTCGCGCAGGCGCTCGCGACCGCGTACGGCCGCGGGCGCCAGGCCGCCGTCGCCGAACTCGGCGCGCTGGACATCGGCCGCGAGTTGCAGGCGCGCCGGGTCCTGCCGAACGCCCCGGCCGTCGATCGGCTCGCCGCCTCCTACGTCAGCGACACCCGCCCCCTGTACGCCCGGATCACCCGGGCCGTACTGGACGTGTTCCGGGGCGTCGTCTCGCGGGTGGCGGCCGGGCCGCTGCTTGGTATCGAGACCCGCCGCCAGGCATCACAGCGGGCCTTGGACAAGTTCGCGCGCCGCGGCGTCACGGGCTTCACCGACCGGTCCGGCCGGAACTGGGAGCTGGCCGCGTATGCCGAGATGGCCGTGCGCAGCGTGACCGCCCGCGCGGCGGTCGAGGGGCACATCGACGCCCTGGCTGAGATCGGCGTGGGCCTGGTCATCGTGAGCGATGCGCCGCTGGAGTGCGAGCTGTGCGCACCGTGGGAGGGCGAGGTTCTCACCCTGTCCGGTCCGCCCGGCCCGCAGTCGCTGCGCGTGGACCACGCAGTCCAGCCCGAGCGGCTGTTCGCGCCCACCCGCACCGTGGTCGTGCACGTCGCCGGATCGCTGATCGAGGCCCGGGCCGCTGGGCTGTTCCACCCGAACTGCCGGCACAGCTTGAGCGCGTACCTGCCGGGTGTGACCACGAGGCCGCCGCATCATCCGACGCCGGGCACGACGTACGAGGACACGCAGCGGCAGCGGGCGATCGAGCGGACCATCCGGGCGTGGAAGCGCCGCCAGGTCGCCGCCATGGACGACGCCCAGCGTCGGCGGGCGGGCGCGTACGTCCGCAAGTGGCAGAAGGCGGCACGCGAGCACGTGGCCGCGCACCCGGACCTGCGCCGCAAGCCTCAGCGCGAGCAGATCGGTACCGCCCGCTGACTACTGACTACTTTCGCCCTCTGCGCTCAGCCAGGCAGCTGGTCCGTACGCCTTATGGATCTTCGCCTGTTCACTGCCCTTGCTGACCATCACGCAGAGCGCGCCGCTGGGGTGGATGAGGTAGGAGAAGCGGCCCTCCTGTTCGTTGTCCTCGAATTTGCTGCTGACCTTCGTCACCAAAGAGATCGAAACAGACATAGCTCGAAGGTACGACGGAGTGAGTGGCCCCGCTACAGGCCCTTCATGCTTCCCGGCACCCGCCGCACGGCGACCGCCGGACGATCCCGCACGGGAGATCACCATGCAGCACCCTTTCAAGCACCCGCTGGCAACCCACGCAGCGGGAACCGTCCTCGGCAGGCGCCGCAACGGCTCGCCCATCTACGCCATCGCGGGTGGCAACGGCGAGGGCGAAGGCGGATCCGGTGGAACCCCGCCGGCACCCGCCGGTAACCCCACCCCTG